>JBKDQC010000141.1:0-1791 GCA_046342295.1 Deltaproteobacteria bacterium
GTCACCGAGGAGAGCTTCCAGAAGGCGCGCGACATGGCGCCGAAGGACGACGTGGCGCGCTTCTACAAGCTCGTCTTCGTCCGCACGCACGCCCGCGACTGCCGTCCGGACGGCACGCATCCGGCGCAGCAGCACCTCGGCTCGTCGACGAACCCCGAGAAGTACCTGAAGGCTGACGAGCGCCTGAAGGTCGTGACGGTCCTGCGCCAGGACTACCGGAAGACGCTGAAGGCCTACGACTCGCCGGACACGTTCTTCTTCATCGACCCTCCGTACCCCGGCGAGTGGTTCGACAAGGACAAGGTCATCGACCTCGAGGAGTTCGTCGACGCGCTCGCCAAGGTGAAAGGCAAGTTCATCGCCGTCCTCAACCCGACGCCGGAGAACGTCGCCGCCTTCAAGCGGGTCGGCCACGTCTTCCGCCTCAAGGTCCGCGAGGCCTCGGGCCGGGGCGGCGCCAAGCAGGCGATGCGTCTGTTCGTCGCGAACTACCCCGTGCGCAAGGCCGAGGACTTCGAGCTCGTCGCCAAGTGCGAGCACCTGCCCGTCGACCCGAGCCTCGACGCGCTGGTCTTCGACAAGACCACCCAGCTCGTGAAGGGCCTCGACCCGAACGACGAGCGCTACGTGCTCGGCATCGTGCTCGAGCCCGAGGTGGTCGATGCGCAGGGCGACATCTACTCGACCGAGGAGATCCGCGCCGCGGCTCACCGCGTCATGGAGGAGTTCGGCGGGCTCGGCCTCATGCACCGCCTGCGGGTGAACGACCAGGTGAAGGTGCTCGAGAGCTACCTCGCGCCCACCGACTTCACGGTCGGTGAGCTGACGGTGCGGAAGGGCACCTGGATGCTCGCGGTGCGCGTGCTGTCCGACGAGCTGTGGGACCGCGTGAAGAGCGGCGACCTCACGGGCTTCTCGATCGGCGGCTCCGCGCGTCGCGTGCCGGAGCCCGCACCGGCGCCGGCCCCGCCGCCAGCCGAGCCCGACGCCCAGCCGCAGACGGAGGCCGCATGACGAACCCGATCACCAAGGCTGCCGGAGGCGCCGACGGCGTGCACCGGCTCATCGACATGGTCGTCGAGGAGGTCTCCCTCGTCGACCGCGCCGCCAACAAGCACCGCTTTCTCATCGTGAAGAGGGATGACGCGATGGACGACAACACTCCGGCCGAGAAGGCCACCACGGACGGCGCCGACCCCACGATGACGCCCTCCGCAGATGCCACGTGGACGGTCGCGGACGGCTCGCCGCTCGGGGCTGCGCTGGCAGCCCTCGAGAGCCTTACGGCCATCGTCGAGCTGCTTGGCTCCCTCGGGGCCGACAGCAACGACATGCGCCTCGCGGCGCTCGCGGAGCAGCTCCGGGCGACCGCCGAGCAGATCCTCGAGCGGACCGGCTTCGCGCCCCCCAGTGACGGGACCGACGCGAGCGCGCCCGCCGACGTGCAGGCCCGCGCGAAGACCGACGAGCCTGCGAAGCCCACCGGGGCGAGCGCGTTCGCGGCCGACGTCGCAGCGGCGAAGCAGGCGCTCTCGCGCCTCGCCGAGCTGGCGAGCAAGGCGCCGCCCGCGAAGCAGGAGAAGCGGGACGCGCTGCCCGCTGCAGCAGAGCCCACGCCCGTCGCCGAGAGCCTCGCCAAGCTCGCTGACTCCTTCCGCGCGCTCTCGGACACCGTGAAGGAGCAGCAGCAGCGCCTCGGGCGCGTGGAGAAGCAGTTCGGGCTGCCGAACCGCGCCGCGCCCGCCGAGCACGTGTCGAAGGCCAGCGTCGAGGACGTGGGGTGGCCGCTCG
>JBKDQC010000142.1:0-8366 GCA_046342295.1 Deltaproteobacteria bacterium
TCATGCTCTGACGTTTCTTGCCGGAGGGTCTGGCCGCAGCCCCTCCCTCTCGCCGAGTGAATCGGCGAGAGCCTCCCTCCCGCCGATTCGAGCCCGTGGCACCCGCATCGATCCATCCGAGTGCCACGTGCTCTCAGCGCCGTGGGGCGCGGGGAGGCGGGGGCTCGGCGTGGAGCGGGTCGTCGGGCCAGAAGTGCTTGGGGTACTCGCGGCTGAGCTGCTTCTTCAGGCTCGGGTAGTGGCGCTGCCAGAAGCCTGCGAGATCGGTCGTCACCTGCACGGCGCGTTTGTTGGGCGCGAGCAGGTGCAAGACGATCGGCGCGCCACCTGCGCTCGGGCCGTCGGCGAGGCCGAAGAAGTCCTGCATGCGGCTCTCGATCCACGGCGGTCGGTCGTGCTCGTAGGTCACGGGCACCTTCGCGCGGCCCGGCAGCTTCACGTGCGTCGGCACGAGACGATCGAGCTTCGCGAGCACCTCGTGCCCGAGGCCGCTCGTGAGGAGCGCGAGCACCTCGGCGCCCTCGAGCTCCTTGAGGCTGCGGCGTCCCTCGGCGGCCTCGCCGAGCACCGCGAGCACGCGCGCGTCGTCGAGCGCCGGGATCGCGGGATCCACCTGACGCGCGAGCGCCGTGCGCAGCTTCCACTGGTCGAGCTCGTGCACGTCGAGAAAGCGCCCGAGGCCCGCCGCGAGCGCCGCCTTCGCGAGCACCTCGGCCGCGCCGTGCTGACCTGCCGCGTCGCTGCGCGACTCGTCGAGCGTGAGGCCCTCGTAGTCGAGCGCCGTGAGCTTCTCGACACGCTCCTTGTCACGGTCGTAGCGGATCTCGCTCACGTCGCGCACGCGCTCCGGGACGAGCTCGAGCAGCCACTCGGGCTCGATCTGCGAGGCGATTCGGCACTCCACGGCACCACGTCGCTCCTCTGCCTCGACGACGACGAGCCAGCCCGGCTCGCGCACGACGCTCGACTCTGCGAGGCGTACCGAACCTCCGCCCGAGAGCACCACCTCGGGCCCGCCAGGCCGGCGTCGCTTGCCCACGCGATCGGGGTAGCCCGTGAGCAGGGCCCGGAGCATCGCCTCGTCCTCGTCGAAGATCGCGCGCGCGCCGTCGGCGTCCACGCGCAGCCGCGCCAGCGTCCGCGCGAGCTGCTCGGCCGTGCGCCGAGCCGCGAGCGTCGCGCCCACGTCGAGATCGTGGCTGCGAACCCTGCCCGCCGACAGGCCTCCGGAGCGCTGCACGCCCTCGAAGGCCTCGAGCCGCGCGAGCGCGTCGGAGCTTCCCGAGGCCGCATGGCGGTCGCCGCCGCGATCCCCGAAGCGCGTGCGGAGCGAGAGGCGGATCTCCTTCTCGCCCAGGAGCGCCGCCATCGCTGCCCCGCGGTCGCGATGTCCCGTGCGCGCCGCCTCGATCGCCAGACGCCCGAGGCGCGGATGCACCGGGAGCTCCGCGAGGTCGCGGCCCATCGGGGTGATCGCGCCGAGCGGATCGAGCGCACCGAGCAGCACGAGCGTGCGCTCGGCGCGCTCGATCGCGGCGGTGCTCGGTGCCTCGAAGAAGGGAAAGGTCTTCGCGTCGGTCACGCCCATGCGCGCGAGCAAGAGGCGGCTCTCGCAGAAGTCGACGCGCTGGATCTCGGGCTTGAGGAACGCGGGGCGGCTGTCGAAGTCGTGCCTCGTGTAGAGGCGGAGCGCGCGACCGGCGCGCGTGCGGCCCGCGCGGCCCGCGCGCTGGGTCGCCGAGGCCTGACAGATCGGCGCCGTCACGAGCTCGCCCACCCCCGACCACGGCGAGAAGCTCGCGGCGCGCTCGAGGCCCGAGTCCACGACCGCGAAGACGCCGTCGATGGTGATCGAGGTCTCGGCGACGTTCGTCGCGAGGATCACCTTGCGCGCGCCGCCGCGCCTCACTGCGCGATCCTGCTCCTCGGGCGGCAGATCGCCATGGAGCGGCAACACCTCGAGGCCCTGGCTGCGTGCGGTCTCCTCGAGCGCGGTCGCGCAGCGACGGATCTCCGCGGCGCCCGGCAGAAAGACCAGCACGTGCCCCTCGGAGGCCGAGCCCGAGGCGGCCTGCGCGCCGCCCCGCAACACGCGCCGGACGGCAGCGCGGACCTGCTCCTCGAGGGGGCGTTCGTCTCGCTGCTCGAGGTGCTCGATCGCGACCTCGAACGGTCGGCCGGCCACGCTCAGCACCTCGCAGCCGAGGAAGCGAGCGAAGCGCTCGGCGTCGATGGTGGCGCTCATCGCGAGCACGCGCAGATCGGGACGCGTCGTCTCGCGCAGCCGCCTCACGAACGCGAGGGCGAGATCGGCGTGGAGCGAGCGCTCGTGCAGCTCGTCGAGCACGACGCACGACACGCCTCGGAGCTCCGGATCGCGCACGAGCCGGCGCGTGAGCACGGCCTCCGTGACGAAGCGGAGGCGCGTATCCTTTCCGCCGACGTCGTCGAAGCGGATCGTATAGCCGACGCGCGTGCCGAGGGGCTCGCCGAGCTCCTCGGCGACGCGAGCCGCCGAGAGGCGCGTCGCAAGCCGGCGGGGCTCGAGCACGAGGATCTCTCCGCGCGCGGACAGATCGCTCTCGAGGAGCGCCCGCGGTGCGCGTGTGGTCTTGCCTGCGCCCGGCTCCGCGACGAGCACGAGCGCGCCGCGATCGCGCACCGACGCCACGATCTCCGGGAGGCGCGGATCGATGGGCAGCGCGACGTTCGTCACCACGGCGGTGCCTCCTCGTACCCGACGCGGCGCGTTCGCGCCCGTGGTGCGCGTGCTCACAGCCGGCGCCTCGTCTCGCGTCGCTGACGTTCGTTGGTGTCATGCCGACCGTCGTCGCGTGCGGCGGACCGCCCCTGCCGCCCTGGCCCGAGGAGCCAGTCCCGGAGGGATGTAGGACCACTTCATGACTGACGATGGGAGGCACTGGCGTCCGCTCGTACGGAACGCGGAGGGTCTCTTCGCCCCACCGGGACCTGCCAGCGCATTGGCATCGGAGCGCCAACGTCCCGGCACCTCGCGCGGGGCTGTCGGCCTCGAGCCCCGTCAAGGCGCCTGCATTCCCGCGGACCGTCGTCGGCATCGACCTTGCGTAGGGCCTCGAGAGAGCGGGACCCCCCGCTGCATCGCGCGTCCAGAGGAAAGGCATGAACGACGACGACATCGTCCAGGAGTTCCTGGTCGAGAGCTACGAGAACCTGGATCAGCTCGACCAGCTCCTCGTGGAGCTCGAGGAGCACCCCACGTCTCGCGAGCGACTCGCCAGCGTCTTCCGGACGATTCACACACTCAAGGGCACGAGCGGCTTCCTCGCGTTTCACAAGCTCACCGCCATCACTCACGTCGGAGAGAACCTCCTCAGCAAGCTCCGAGACGGCGAGCTCGCGCTCGACCGGGCCCGGACCAACGCGCTCCTCTCGATGGTCGATGCGATCCGCCGTCTCCTCCGCTCGATCGAGACGACCGGAAAGGAAGACGACTCCGACCCGGGCGAGCTCGTCGCGCTCCTGACCTCGGTCACCGATCCGGCCCCGGCCGCACGGCGCGTCTCGATCGTCCACGGACAACGCTCGGTCGCGCCCGCCACGACGTCGCTGGCGCCCACGACGTCGCCGGCGCCCACGGCGCCCGCGGCCATGGCACCGTCCGTGGCGGTCACGTCCGTGAACCTCACCTCCCCGGAGACTCTCGCCGCGGCCTCTCCACCGACCGCCCCGATGTCACGCCAGGAGGAGGGGGAGGACGCGGGCGAAGGCAAGCGAGGCGCTGCCGACTCCAGCATTCGCGTCGACGTGCAGTTGCTCGACCGCCTCATGAACCTGGTCGGAGAGCTCGTCCTCGCGCGAAACCAGGTGCTTCAGGTCACGACGCACATGGAGGACCCCGCGGTCCAGGCCAGCTCGCAGCGCCTGAACCTCGTCACGACCGAGCTCCAAGAGGGGATCATGAAGACCCGGATGCAGCCGATCGGCAGCATCTGGGGCAAGTACCCGCGCGTCGTTCGCGACCTCGCCTCACACTGCGGCAAGCAGATCCGCCTCGAGCTCGAGGGGGCGGACACCGAGCTCGACCGCACCATCCTCGAGGCCATCAAGGATCCGCTCACGCACGTCGTGCGCAACTGCGCCGACCACGGCATCGAACGGCCCGACGTGCGCATCTCGCGCGGCAAGCCCGCGCAGGGCACCCTTCGCCTCCGCGCCTTCCACGAGGGAGGCAAGGTGAACATCGAGGTCTCCGACGACGGGGGCGGCATCGACGTCGACCGGGTTCGCGAGAAGGCGATCGTGCGTGGGCTCGTCACGCAGGAGCGCGCGGCCGCGATGACCGAGCGTGAGCTCGTACAGCTCGTCTTTCTCCCGGGTTTCTCGACCGCGGAGAAGGTCTCGAACGTCTCGGGGCGCGGCGTGGGCATGGACGTCGTCCGCACCAACGTCGAGCGAATCGGCGGGAGCCTCGATCTCCAGAGCCGACGTGGAGAAGGCACGACCCTTCGGATCAGGATCCCGCTGACGCTCGCCATCGTGCCCGCGCTCGTGATCGGGGCCGCAGGCGACCGCTACGCGATTCCACAAGTCAGTCTTCTCGAGCTCGTACGGCTCGAAGGTGAGCAGGCGCGCAAGGCTCTCGACGACCTTCACGGAACGAAGATCCTGCGCCTACGCGGCCGGCTCCTGCCGCTCGTGCGGCTGCGCGACGTGCTGGGGCTCTCAGAAGCGCCCGAAGACCATGTGAACGTGGTCGTCTTGCAAGCCGACGATCGCGCATTCGGCCTCGTCGTCGACCACATCAGCGACACCGAGGAGATCGTGGTCAAACCACTCGGCAAGGAGCTCAAAGGGCTCGGCGTCTACGCGGGCGCGACCATCATGGGCGACGGTCGCATCGCGCTCATCCTCGATGTGCTCGGCCTCGCCGCGCGCGCAGGGTTGCTCGACGACTCCCGCAGCAAGCCCGCGCTCGAGACCTCCCTGGACACGGAGCAACGCGCTTCGAGCACACAGCGCCTCCTGGTCTTTCGCGCACCGTCGGGAGACCGCAGCGCGATCCCACTGGAGGCGGTCGCACGGCTCGAGGAGCTGCGTTCCGACAGCATCGAGCGCAGCGGGCGTGACGAGGTCGTGCAGTACCGAGGCGCCCTCTTGCCGCTCGTTCGCCTGCCTGGGGACCCTCGTGAGGATCGAGGGCTGCTTCCTGTCGTCGTCTGCGCGGACGAAGAACGGCTCGTCGGCATCGTGGTCGGACAGGTCGAAGACATCGTCGAGCAGGAGCTCGAGCTCTACGGCTCCACCCAGCCCGGCGCGCGCACGGGGTGCGCCGTCATCCAGGGCAAGGTCACCTCGATCCTCGACGTCGCCGCCATCGTCGCCGGCGCCGACCTGGGGCTCGGACGCGCTCCGGTCCGTCCTCCGGTCCTCACTCCGGACTCGGCCCTGCCAGACGCGCCGGCCGACGATCCGGCGGTCCGCCGCGGCCCGCCGAACCGGGCCTGGAACGCTGCGTGACGGCCTGGAGAGCCCATGGGCGCCGGTAGAACACCTGAACGAAACCCAGAGCGGAGGAGCCCGACGTGGCGAGCATTCAGATGTGCACCTTCATCCTCGACCGATACCTCTTCGGGGTCGATGTGCGTCAGGTCCAAGAAGTCCTCCGCTGGCAGCCGATGACGCGCGTCCCTCTCGCGCCGGGGCTCGTGCGCGGCCTCATCAACCTCCGGGGACAGATCGTGACGGCCTTCGATCTCCGAGAGCGGCTGGGCCTGCCGCACCGCGAGGACGGAGCGCAGCCCGTGAACGTCGTCCTTCGTCGAGACGACGGGGCCGTGGCGCTCCTCGTCGACGACATCGGAGACGTGGTCGACATCGAGGAGGCGACGCTCGAGCGACCTCCGCACACCTTGCGCGGGCCGGCTGCGGAAGTGGTGAAGTGGGTCGTTCAGCGCCCCGGCTCGCTCCTCTGCGTGATGGACACGGCTCGAGTGACGGCCGGGGCATGAAGGGGCGGACCTCTGACGACTCCTGAGGACCGACGAAAGGAATCAGACGATGACGGACGCGAATTCGGCGATGGGCAACGGCAAAGAGCAGGGCGCGCGCCAGGCCGCTCCGCGGCGGCGGGCCGCGAAGGGCAAGTCCGAGAGTCGCTCGGCCGCGGGCACCGCGTTCCGGGCCATGGTGGAGAACGCCCCGATCAACGTGATCGTCATCGATCTCGACATGGTGGTGCAGTACGCAAACCCACAATCGATCGCGACGTTGCGGCGCCTCGAAGCCCACATTCCCATCCGCGCCGAGCAGCTGGTCGGCAGCTCGATCGACATCTTCCACAAGAACCCCGCCCACCAGCGCAGAATGGTGGGTGATCGCACGCGGCTGCCACACAGCGCGCGCATCCAGCTCGGGCCCGAGCTGCTCGACCTCCGGGTGGTTCCGCTCGAGGATGACACGGGCACGCGCACAGGCTCGATGCTGACGTGGGACGTCGTCACCGAGAAGGCACGCGCCGAAGCCGAGGTCGCACGTCAGGCCTCGATGCTCGAGAACCTCCCGATCAACCTGATGTACTGCGACCGTGAATTCGTCATCCGTTATCAGAATCCTGCCTCGGCGCAGACCCTGAGGACGCTGCAACCCCACCTCTCGGTGCGCGCGGACCAGGTCGTCGGTCAGTCGGTCGACGTGTTCCACAAGAACCCGATGCACCAGCGACGGATGCTCGGGGACCCGTCCAATCTGCCGCACTCCGCCAACATCCAGCTCGGTCCCGAGACCCTCCGCCTCAACGTCAGCGCGGTGCGTGATGGAAGCGGCAACCACGTCGGCTCGATGGTGACCTGGGAGGTCATCACCGAAAAACTCCAGAACGAGCGCAAGTTGGCCGACGCGCAGGAACGAGAGCGCGCGGCCTCAGAGCAACTCAAGGAGAAGGTCGACGCGATCCTCTCGGTCGTCTCCGCAGCAGCACAGGGAGACCTCACACGCGACATCGAGGTCGGCGGCTCCGACGCCGTGGGGCGCATGGGTGAGGAGCTCCAGCGTTTCTTCGCCGACCTGCGCAAGCGCCTCCATGCGATCGGCGGCAACGCGACCTCTCTCGCTGCCGCCGGGGAGCAGCTCACCGCGGTGAGCCAGCAGATGAGCGCGAACGCCGAGGAGACGGCGACCCAGGCCAAGGTCGTGACCAACCTCTCGGGCGACGTGTCGAGAAACCTCCAGACGGTAGCGGCATCGACCGAAGAGATGACCGCGAGCATCCGCGAGATTGCCAAGAACGCCAGCGATGCGGCTCGAGTGGCATCCCAGGCCGTCCGGGCTGCACAGAGCACGAACACCACGGTCGCGAAGCTCGGAGAGAGCAGCGCCGACATCGGCAAGGTCATCAAGGTCATCACCTCGATTGCCCAGCAGACCAACCTCCTGGCGCTCAACGCCACCATCGAGGCCGCTCGGGCCGGCGAGGCAGGCAAGGGCTTCGCGGTGGTCGCCAACGAAGTGAAGGAGCTGGCGAAGGCCACGGCGAAGGCGACCGAAGACATCAGCCAGAAGATCGAGACGATCCAGTCCGACACGCGCGGCGCCGTGGAGGCCATCTCGCAGATCGGCGCGATCATCACGCAGATCAGCGACATCCAGACCACCATCGCCAGCGCGGTCGAGGAGCAGACGGCCACCACCAACGAGATGAACCGCAACATCGTCGCCGCCGCCCGCGGCAGCGCCGAGATCTCCGGCAACGTCCAGGGCGTCGCTCAAGCGGCGACCGAGACCACCACGGGCGCAGCAGACACCGACCGCGCCGCGGGCGAGCTCGCGCGCATGGCCTCCGAGCTCCAGGGGCTCGTCGGTCGGTTCCGGGTCTGACGCGAAGGCGTGCCCGAGGCAGCGCCAAGACAGACATTCGCCCACGCCAGCCACCCATCCCGAGGAGATCATGAGCCACGCACTCGTCGTCGACGATTCTCGCGCCATGCGCGCCATCCTCACCAAGCAGTTGAAGCAGCTCGGCTTCGAGGTCCTCGAGGCCGAGCACGGGGAGCAAGCGCTCGAACGGATCACGAGCGCGCCGACGATGCCCGTCCTGGCCCTCGTCGACTGGAACATGCCGCGCATGAATGGGATCGAGTTCGTGCGGGCCGTCCGAAATCGTCGGGATCTCGACCAGATGCGCCTGATGATGGTGACGACGGAGACCGAGCTTTCGCAGGTGAGGGTCGCGCTCGAGGCGGGCGCTGACGAGTACATGATGAAGCCCTTCACGCCCGACGCTCTGCTCTCGAAGCTCCAAACGATGGGGCTCCCTTGACCGAGAAGATTCGGGTTCTCGTGGCAGACGACTCGGTGGTCGCGCGACGCTCGATCGCGAAGGCGCTCGA
>JBKDQC010000143.1:0-4791 GCA_046342295.1 Deltaproteobacteria bacterium
CGCCCGGGACGCGACGACCCCCGGGAGCCGCTTCGGGATTGCGCTCGCCGTCGCCGACCTCGACGCCGACGGGCGCGCCGAAATCGTGGCGGGCCAGAGCACGGAGGACTTCCCCATGCGCACCGACGCGGGCGCCGTGCGCGTGCTCGCCGGAGGTCTCCCCTCGCCGCCGCCTGCCGACGCCGAGCTCGCGGCGGCCGCGGCGGCGGTCACGCTCGAGGGCGCCCTCGCCAGTGGTCAGACCGGACGCGAGGTCGTCATCTCCGACATGAACGGGGATGGTCGCCTCGACCTCGTCGTCGCGACTCCCGTCGGCGAGCTCACGGGCATGCCCGCGCCGCCGACCGACACGGGGCTCGTGCAGGTCCACGTCCAGACCTCGAC
The DNA here is from genome assembly GCA_046342295.1 of Deltaproteobacteria bacterium. Taxonomy (GTDB): domain Bacteria; phylum Myxococcota_A; class Polyangia; order Polyangiales; family Sandaracinaceae; genus JAFLCL01. The sequence goes on from JBKDQC010000143.1 coordinate 385, forward strand.
GCCGCTCGCGTTCGAGGCCGGGCCGACCCACGCCGGCCTCGCGGCCGGCGATCGCCTCGGCATGCTGGTCGAGCCGCTCACGGACCTCGATGGCGATGGTCTGCGTGAGCTCGCGGCGTACGCGTGGCTCGACGACGCCGATGGCGTCGACGTCGGTGCGCTCCATGTGTTGCCCTCGGCCATGTCCCCCATGCGCAGCCGCGCGGCGATCCCGGGCACCCCGAGCGGCGCACGCCTGGGCCGCGGCCTCGACGTCGTGGGCGACGTGCTCGGCGCCGACGGATTCCCGGAGCTGGCGGCGGGATGCGAGGCATGCGACCGCATCGCTCCGCTGAGCGCGTTCTCCCGGAGCACGGGGCGCGTGTTCCTCTACCGCGGGACCGCCCGGGGCTTCGATCTCGGGTCGCCCATCACGATCGAGGGCTTCGTGGGCCACGCCGGCGGCGATGCCCTCGGCAACAGCATCGCCCGTATCGGCCGCTTCGACGGCGCGGACACGATCGACGACTTCGCGGTGATCGCGCGCAACGGAGACCGCGCCGCCACGTTGCCGGCGGGGATGATCTCGAGCGCAGGCACGAACACCTGCGGCGGCGCGCTCAACAACGCCGGCGCCGTGCATGTGTTCCGGGGCGTCGCCACGACGGACGGCCTCACCCGCCCTGCCTTCACCTTCTACCTTCCCTTCGCAGGGCAGACCGTGGAGAGCGTCACCGGCGGCCTCGACCTGAACGGTGATGGATTCGATGACCTCGTCGTCGGCACGCGGCTGGCGGATCCCGAGTCCCGCACCGACGCGGGCGCCTTCGCCGTGATCTTCGGGGGCCGACGCGCCGACTCGATGGGCCGCACCATCGTCCTCTGCGCCGCCGACCTGGTGCGCGAAGGCGACGCCGCGAACATGCAGCTCGGCGCCTCGCTCGCGGGCATCCCCGACGTCAACGGCGCCGGCTGCGACGAGCTCGCGGTCGGGGCCCGCAACCTCACGCTTCCCGGAGCCGCGGCGACGGGCGCGGTCGACGTCGTCTTCGGGTGGCGTCGCATGACGGACACCGCCTCGCCCACGTGCCCCACGAGCCCCGAGGTTGTCCGCCTGTCCCCCTCGCTCGCGAACAGCCTCGCGGGCAGCGCCGTGGCGGGCGGCGACGCGGACGGCGATGGTCTCGGAGATTTGCTGATCGGCGCGCCAGGCCACCGCAGCGGCGCGCTGACGGTCGGCCGTGCCTACCTCGTGACCGGCGCCTACCTGGCCTCCATCCGCTCCGCGACCGGCGTGCAGCGGCTGGCGTCCGGCTCGGACCCCCCGATCTTTCTCGAGGGACTCGGCGCGCGCGACGCCCTCGGCACCTCGGTCGCGTTCGTCCCCGGCGTCTCCTCCGGAGGCCGCGACGGCGTCGCGTTCAGCGCGCCCGAGGACGATCTCACCGGCGCGCGGCTCTCGGGCAGCGTGCGCGTCCACCGCGTCGCGCTCGAGGGCGGCGTGCGCATCGAGCCCACCGCGCTCGCGGTGATGGGCGGCGAGATCGCCCGCCCCTCGAGCGCCCACGGAGAGGTCGTGCGCGCGTTCCGCACCGCGACGCACGTACACGTCGTCGTCGGCGCCCCCGTGGCGAGCGCGCTCTCGAGCGACTGGGGCGCGAGCTACGTGCTCTCGCTCCCGAGGTAGAGGGCCGCGCGAGACTCGCGGCGCTGCCACCCGGCGCGATCGACTTCGACTTCGACCGAGACTGCCGCCTGCGCGTGCTCGAGATCGACTTGCCGCGTTCCTTCCGCACTGCGTGGAGGCTGGCGGCTTCGCGGTGTGCACCGCGACGTGCAACGCGACACCCGTGTCTGCGTGCGTGACCGAGTGGGAAGCGCGACTCGATCAGGCCACGGCCGCGCGCTGTCTGCCCGAGCTGGATGCGCTCACGACGTACCTCGCTGGTGGCGCGCCGTTCTGCGGCGCGGAAGCGGACGCCGCGTGCGGCGTCGAGCAGGGCCGCTACGTCGCGTGCTTCGCGTCTCCGAGACGCGCGCTCGCGCGGCCGTCCATCACCACGCGCTGTCGTCGCCGGAGGGCGCGGGCCGTGCGCGGGCGAAGCTGCGACAGGCGGCCTGCGTGCGGAAGACGGCGAGCACGCGATCGGTGTCGGCGTAGAGCGGCACGCGCGGCAACTGGGCGCGCGCGCGCGCCTCGTTGCACGCGCTCGGCGCGCACTCGACCTCGCAGGCACTCGGCGGAATGCTGGGGACCCGATCGGGGTAGGCGGGGATCACGTCTCCGACGTGCGGGACCGTCGGTGCGCGCCACGGGCGCACGACGAGCGCCTGATCGACGCAGTGACCGCGTGGCGTGATCGGCGGGCCGTCGGTGCAGGGCACGGCGCGCAGCGTGTGCACGCACGCGACCTCGTGGATCTCGGCGCCTTCCGCAAACGCGACGTGCGCGTCGTCCCATGCGACGGTGCCCAGGGGCAGCGGCCTCACGCCGCCGGTGTCCCAGCGGGCGTCCTCGAGGCGCTGGTCGAGCACGTCGACTCGGTCCTGTGCGACCTCGAGCAGCACACGATCGCCGCCGCGACGCGAGAGCACGAAGGAGACCTGGTTGGTCACGAGGTCGTCCACGCGCGCGACGCGCTCGCACGTCCCGGCCACATGCGCACCCTCCGCCAGCTCGATCGATCGCTCCGCGTAGAGGAACACCGCGCTCGGCTCGCGCGCGAACCAGCGCTCCATCGCCGCGCCGTCGATCTCGGCCGCGCGAAGGCCGTGGTCGTCGAGGAAGGTCGCGAGCCCCGCGTCCTCGATCAGCGCCTCGGCGCTCCGCGCGGGCGCGTGGATCGTCGGGAGGGTCGGGCTCGGAACTGCCTCGAACGGGGCTGCTTCGGACGTCGTGGCGTAGGCGCCCGCGGTCTCGTCCCGCGACACGTCGGTCGAAGCGACGTCTGCGGTCGAGGTGTCCGTGGCGGGCAGCGTGGAGGCGCACGCCGTCAGACCGAGCAAGGCGAAGGGACGGAGGACGTGGCGCACGTCGCGTGAGACATTCAGTGCCCGCGAAGGTTTCGCCTGCGCACTCGCGGCCGCAGTTGGCGCTATCGAGGCTGGCCTGTTTGTCGCTTCGGTGGTGCGTGATGTCGTCGTCGTGTCCCTCGCATGCGCTGTTCGGCCCGACGATGGCCGCGATCGCGTGGATCGGTGCGGTCTCAGGGGCGTGCACCGGTAAGGTCGATGCTCCCCGCCTGGGCCGGATCGATCGGGGTCTACGCGCCCGGGCCGGTCGTGCTCCCGCGCCTGACGGAGGCCCGGCACCGGCACGTCGAGGCCCGCGGCCTCGCCGCCCACGCGCTGCAGGGCATGGGCGACGAGCCGTAGGGGTCGCGCGGCGCGGTCAGCGGCGGCGCCGCGCGATCAAAGCGAGGAGTCCGAGCAGCGCCAGCAGCGCCGGGCCGCGGTCTACACGCCTCGCCGGCACCGCGCAGCCGCATCCGCTGCGCGCCCCGGGTGCCGGACCGGCGTCCGTCGTCGCGCCTGCATCGACGGGCAAGATGCCGGTGTCCGCACGACCCGCGTCCGAAGCTGACGCTCCGCCGGCATCCGCCGTGGTGCCGCCCGCATCCGCTGTGGCGCTGCCCGCGTCCTCGACGCCCGCGTCGGGCCCGAGGCCACCTGCGTCACCATCGCTCACGCCGGCGTCCGCCTCATCGGTGCCGGCATCGCCACCGCCCGCATCCGCTTCGAGAGCCGCGTCTGGGGCCGCCGCCGCGTCCGCGCCTGAATCGGTCGCCCCGCCCCCAGCGTCGATCCCCGCGTCGCCGCCCGCCACGATCGATCCTGCGTCGGGCGTGCCGGCGTCGACGCGGAACGGCGGCGTGTCGTCGTCCGCGATCTGCCGCGCGAAGGTCCGCACGGTGCTCCCGTCCGAGCCGCGGTAGGTCACGAGCCATCGGCCGGCAGCCCCGCCCGACGCGACCTCCGCCGCATCCGCGAGCCCGGCGCTCGGGGTGATCTCGAACGGCGTCGCATCGACGAGCGTACCCGCCGACTCCACGCGCGCGCCCTCGATCCACGCGTTCGTCCCGTCGCGGCGGGTCCACGTCACGAGGTAGCGCCCGTTGAACGCGATGCTCGCCTGCGACTCGTCGTCGCCCGAGGCTCCGATCATCGTGTTCGGCCCTCGGATGGCGCCCGTCGCGCCTTCGACGCGCTGGAAGTAGACGTCGAAGGGTCGGGGCCCACCGGCGCGAAGATCGCTGAACACCACGACGAAGTCGGCGCCATTGCTCGCCACCGCCGCGTCACCCTGGTCGCCCGCGGCGCCGCTCACGATCGCGCCGCCCACTTCGCTCGCGCTCGTGAGGAAGCGCGTCCCGCGCACGTCGGCGCCCGCAGGATCGCGCGTGTCGGTCCACGCGACGTAGAAGGTGC
>JBKDQC010000144.1:0-12109 GCA_046342295.1 Deltaproteobacteria bacterium
CAGAGGCGGTGCTGCGCTTGCGCGCGCTCCGAGCGTCCGGCGACTTCGACGACTACTGGCATTTTCACCTCGCGCGAGAACTGGCGCGCAACCATGCAGTTCGCTACGCCAATGCCGAGATTCCCAACCCGCTACCCGCACACCACGGCCACCTGCGCCTCGTCAAGTGATCGAAATACCGGCGAATCCGCCCGCCGGAATCGAGCCGCACCCATGGTGGTTCCCACAGGCGCGTCGCGAGCTCCGCACGCACCAGCACGGCGAGCGGTGTCGATGTCCCGCGCCGCGTCACGGGACGGCCCCGAGCCCGAGCGACACGTCGATCAGGAGACCTCCGAGCCCAGCCCTCAGGTCCTGGCCGCTCCACAGCATCGGCCCGTAGGCCGCGCCGAGCCCCGCCTGGCCGACGAGCACGATGCCGCGGCCGAGCTCGAACGCGCCGCGGAGATCGACCGTGGCGCCGGCGGTCCCTTCCAAGACGGCAGGACCGAGAGCGCCTGCCGAGGCCATCGCCTCGACCCCGACGACACCGCCGTGGATCGTGCTCGAGACGATCCACCGTGCGTCGCGCCAGGCAAAGCTTGTCAGCAGCAGCGACAGCTCACCCAGCGCGGACCACACCGTGGCTTGTCCGAGCGTGTCGGCAAAGCCCGAGGCCAGCACCAGCGCACCGACCTCGAGCACGTCGAAGCCCGCGCGCGCACGCACGCCTCCGAGAACGAAAGGGGTCGAAGGGAGGATCCGGAGTGCCGCGTTGCCGTCGATGCGCACGGGGCTCGGCCGTGACGCAGGAGGCTCGAGGTACTCGAGCCAGAGGGCGGGCGGCATCGAGGTCGCCGGCCGGCGTGGCGCCCCGAGGCCGCTCCGAGCGTCGAGCCCGCGCGGCACCGAGGCACGCACGAGCGGCTCCGACAGGCGGGGCAGGGAGGTCTCGAAGTCGTCCACGGCGCTCGAGCTCGATCCTGCGAGCTCGTCGGCGTTCGCCGCAGCGATCGGCTCGGAGCCCGGGTCGGGGCGCCCGGGCGCGGCGGGTGAGCGCGCCGGCGGTGGTTCGCTGCCGCGGGCTCCCATGGGCGTGCCCGAGGCGCCGGTCGCGCTCGCGTCGGCACGGGGGCGCAACGACAGCGTCGGTCCGGGCCACGGACGAGCCGGCAGGAGCCCGCTCGCCTCGAGCTCGGGCAAGGGTAGGGGCTCGGCGCCGCGTCCCGCGCCGGTTCGCGGAAGCACGCGCGTTCCACCCGCAGTCCGCCCGCGGGGCTCGCTCGTCTCACGAGACTCGCCGGCCTCGCGGGACGCGCTGAGCCCGCCGCTTCTCTCGCTCGTGTCGCTCGTGTCGCCCGTGTCGCTCCCCTCGCTCGTCTCGTCCGGCTCGCCACGCTCGCGAGGGTCTGGCGCGGGCGGCGGTCGCGGTGGTCGATCCCGTCTGCCGAGCAGCTCGCCGAGAAGAATGCCGACCAGCCGGGGTCGTGAGCGTGCGGGTACGTCACTCACCTCGATGCCCCGAACGAAGGTCGCGTCGGAGCGGCGGACCGTCACCACCACCGCGCTCCGGAGGCACTGGAGCTCGATGATCGCAGCGGAGGTGGCCGTGCCTCGCAGCACGAGGATGTCCGAGACGGCGTTCACGAACGACGGGGCGCACCCCTCCGTGTCGCCGAAGCTCGCGCGCTCTTGCGCCACCGCCGTGTGCGCCCCGCCCACGAGCGCCAGCGCGCAGTGAGCGACGAAGAGCCAGCGCGTGCGGCTCGCGCTCACCGCAGCGCGGCTCGGGCCTGTTCGAGGTGGGACGCATCGCCCCCGGCAGCTTCCCACTCCGCGAGCTCGCGACGTGCGAGCTCCGCCCGGCCTCCGCGCACGAGCGCTTCGATGCGGTGCAGGCGCGCGTCGTCGACGAGCGTCCGCGGCTGCCCGGCGCGGATGACGATCAGGAAGGCCCGCGCGGCGCGGTCCGGTTGGTCGAGGCGGTCCAGCGAGATCTGACCGAGCTGGTAGGCCGCGAGGGAGCGCTGGGCGTCCCGCGCGCGACGGTCGATGGCCTGCTCGAGCAGCGCAGCCGCGGCTTCTGGGTCGCCGCTCGCCATGAGCCGATCGGCTTCGTCGGTCGCGTCGAGCAGACCCAGCGCCGGCTGCGTCGACGAGGAACCGGGCGCCGAGGGTCGGATCGCGGCGGCCGCAGCGAGCTCGGTCGCTGGCTCGGTCGTCTCTGGCTCGGCCGCGGTCTCTGGCTCGGTCGTCCCTGGCTCGGCCGCGGTCTCTGGCTCGGCCGCGGCCTCTGGCTGGGACGGCTCGGTCTCGGTCTGGGTGTCTGTCTCGGGCTCGGCGCGCTCGGTCGCCGCGCTCGGTGCGCTCCGCCGCACGACGAGCTCCTGACCTGCCGTGAGCCGCTGAACGCGATCGGGGACCTGCTCGCCGCTCACCATCACCACGCCGTGGTCGACCGTGACCACGGCTTCCTCCACGCCATCCTCGCTGCGACGGAGGCTGACGGTGAACTCCGTGCCGACCACCTCGACCGTCGCGAGACCCGTCTCGATCGACCACCGACGCGGACCCCCGGGCTGCACCGCGAAATGGCAGCGTCCACGACGAAGCGCGGTCACGAAGCGGGCGTCGTCGTTGGCGAGCACGTCCAGCGATGCGCTCTGCGCGAGGGTCACGACCGAGCCGTCGTCGAGGCGAAGCTCGCGCGTCTCTGCATCGGCGTGCGTCGCGAGGGTCGCTCCCGCCGAGAGCTCGACCGAGGGGTCGGTCGAAGCCACGGGCCCGGCTCCCCACGTGCGCGCATCCCAGGGCCGAGCCCAGACGAGGAGCGCCATTGCCGCACAGGCGAACGTCGCGGTGGCCCACCACGCCGAGGGCGCGAACATGGGCTTGCTCTCGCGGGCGCGTGCCGCTTGGATGGCGCGCCAGGTCTGCGCGACCTGATCTTCGCGCATCGCGGGAGCCAGATGCTCTGTCAGGGGCCTCAGCCCGCGATTGTCAGACATCGCTCACCTCTTCGACGTTCAGCAACAGCCCCACCGACACGTGGGCCCGGATGGTCCGATCGGCTTCGGCGATCCGCCGCTTCGCGGTCGCGAGTGAACACTCGCACGCCATGGCCACTTCCTCGTTCGTGCAGCCTTCTACCATGCGCAGGACCCACGCGGTCCGGATCGCGAGGGGCAGCCTGCGGAGCACGGCGTCGATCTTCGCGAGCTCCGCCTTCACCTCGGGGCCCGCCTCTGCGACGGCCTCCCCATCGAGGGGGCAGTCTTCCTCCGTGCCGGCGCCCGGGATGTACGAGAGCATCTTTCGCCACCGGAAGCGCCGGTGAACCCGGCTGATCGCGATCCGGGCCAGCCAACCCCGGAACGCGGCGGGCTCCGCGAGCTTGTCGAGCTGCGCGAAGGCCACGAGGAAGCTCTCCTGGACGATGTCCTCCACGTCGGTCGAGCTGCGGAGGATCCGGCGGGCGGTGCCGGCGACGAGCTGCACGTGTCGCCGGTACAAGGTCTCGAGCGCCCACTGGTCGCCGCGGCGCCCGCGGGTCACGAGCTCGGCGTCGCTCGGGCCCGCGTGCTGGCCCAGGTGTGAGATGGACGCGACCTTCGAAGGTCCGGCCGAACGCGCAGAGCTGTCCATGGATTCGGTCGTCACGCTGCGAGTCACCTCTGCGACGGACCATCGGCTGTTTTTCGCCGACCAAGAGGGGAGAGACCCGCGCCGTCGTTCCGGACCCTGTTCTTTCGGGGATGCATTCACGGCCTCTCCGTGGCCAGCGGCTCTCGCCAGCCTCGACCACAAGGAGCCCCCACCTCGGAAAAGTGGCTCACGGCCTCGAGATGCCATGACCAGAGTCCCGAAATCATGGAAGGATCTTCGTCGACTCGGCCGGCGGACGGCGGGGATCTCGTCGCGGCTGGGATCACCGGTCCGATGTGAGCGCGGTCGCCTCGATCCCTCCGCCCTGGGTGACGTCGAGCCGCACCCCGGCGCGGACGTCGCCCAGCTCCTGCGTGGTCCCATCCGGCCAGCGCACCGTGACCTCGCGGGCGCAGGCGTCGCCGCCGAGGCCGACGTGGGCGTGCCGCGTGAGCTGCGCGTTGTAGTGGCCGTTGCCGCTCGAGACGTCGTGCACGAAGCGCCCCGCGCGCGTCCGGGCCGTCACGCGCGCTCCGGTCGCGTCGCGCGGGGCGTTCGCGTGGAGCGCCACGACGACGGCGCCGCGGGCGTCCCCGGCGACGTTCTCGAAGAGGTGCGCCTCGCCCTCGTCCTCGGCGACGTAGAGATCGAGGTCGCCGTCGCCGTCCGCGTCGAGCCAGACCATCCCCTCCTGTCCGCGGTCGGACACCCCCGAGACCTCGGCGCTCACCCGCGCGAGGCGGTGGTCGGAGCCCTGCAGGTAGACACGCAGGTCGTTCGTCTCCGGATCGCGGAAGCCCGTGGTCACGACGTCGAGGAGGCCGTCGCGGTCGATGTCGACGAAGGACACGTGCTTCTCGTCCTCGCGCCACTCGAGGCCGCGGGCGGCGCCTTCTTCCTGGAACACGCGGGGAGAGCCGTCCGCGACGAAGAGCAGCGTGGGGTCCGACTGCAGGTAGTCGGGGTGCGCGATGGACCCGACGAGCAGATCGAGATCACCGTCGGCGTCGAAGTCCGCGAGCTGCGAGGTGAAGTGGTTTCCTCCGATCGGCGACTCGTACGTCCCACGCACGTCTTCGGGGCACTCCTCTCCGATCACGAGCGGCGGCTCCATCTCGATGCCCATCGGGCCGCGCATCGTCGCGTTCACCCCGAGCTCGCGGGCGACGTCGACGAAGCGGCCTCCTTCGTTGCGGAGCAGCATGTTCTCGTTCCAGCGTCTGGGCGGCTCGCAGGTCCGTCGGCCGCCGGCCACGAGCGCGGGACGCCCGGCGCCGTAGCCCGCCACGAAGAGATCGAGATCGCCGTCGTCGTCGATGTCTCCGCTCGAGACGCCCATCGTCGCGCGACCGAAGCGCGGCCCGAGGCCCGTGCCCGGCACGACCTGCGAGGGGAGCGCGTCCGTGGCCTCTGTGAAGGCGCCCGCGCCGTCGTTCAGGAAGAGCTGGTCACGCGAGGGCGGCATGTAACGCGTGTCGGTCTCGCCGTCCGACCAGAACCACCGGCCCGCGTACAGGTCGAGGTCGCCGTCGGCGTCGGCGTCGAGGAAGACCGCGGCGATCTCGGACGGCACGCAGGTGCGCTCCCCGCAAGCGAGCGTCGGGAGCATGATCCCCGACTCGCCGAGGTGGGTGAAGGTGCCCGTGCCGTCGTTGAGCCAGATACCGCGGTCCCCGAGCCCGCGGCCCTGGATCGACCCCGCGAACGCGTCCTGGTCCCCGTCGCCGTCGACGTCCCCGAACACGAGAAGGCCGATCTCGGTGCCCGCAAAGCCGGCGCGTGCGCTCACGTCCTCGAAGCGGCCGTCGCCGCGCGCCCTCAAGAGAAGCTTGTCGTAGTCGCTCGCGCGGGTGTGCGCCCCATCGTGCGCCGGCGTCCCCACGATGTCCTCGAGCCCGTCTCCGTCGAAGTCGACGACGGACACGCGGCCGAAGCCGCGCGTCGCGCCCGCAGGCAGCGCGTCGGTGCGCTCGACGAAGAGGGGCTCGCGCCGTGCGCTGGGCTCGACGTCCTCTCCCGCGCACGCGTAGGAGAACGGCGCCGCCCCCTCCTCGCCCGCGGCGGCCTGCGCGTCCGCGCCAGCGCCGCCCGGATCGCCGCAGGCGGTGAGGGCGATGGGGAAGGCAGCCGAAGGCCAGAGTGTGTAGCGACGACGCATGGAGCCTCCTCGTGGGGTCGGGTCACTCTCGGATGCTGTAGCGGCTGCCTTCGTAGCAGCCCGCGAAGCTCGACGGCTCGAGGCCGGTCTCGCGGCGCAGGCTCTCGACCAGGCGCTCGGTGTCGCAGCCTCCCCGGTCTCGCGGCCACTCGTACGCGCACGCGACGCCGCGGCCTGGGCCGCTGCGATCGAGCACCGGCGTCCCAGGTGGCAGTCCGACGACGCTCTGCGCGTTGTAGCCGTCGAGGATGACGCGCTCGATCACGGTGTCGGGTGCGGCGACGACGTTCCAGACGGTCGGCTCGTACGAGGTGAGGCTGAGGATGACGGGGATCCCACTCCGCGACACGGTCACCTCGACGGATCCATCCGCATCCGGCTGGTACTGCCCGACGATGTGGAGCTCCGCGCGACCTCCGCACGGGCCGTCGTAGACCGAGGGCAGGCTACCGGACGAGCACGCCGTGGTGAGCACGAAGCCGCACCCGACCGCGTCGGGGCTGTCGCTCGTGGCGTCGGGCCGGGGGCGTGGGCCTACGTCGGTCGGTGCGCCCGGCCCTGTGTCCATGCGCGGGCCCGTGTCGACGCGGGCGTCGAGGCTCCGCGCGTCGGTCCCCGCGCCGGTGTCGCTCGCCTCGGCATCGAGCGGGCCCGCGTCGACGCGCGCCGCGTCGGGGAAAGGCGCGTCGATCGAGGAAGGGGCGTCAGGGGGCGAGACGGCCGCATCGACCGCCGGCGACGTCGTGCGCCGATCGCATCCCGCGACGACGAGGTTCGCCGTGCCGAGGCCCAGCAAGAGACCCGCGACCTGCCATCTCCGCGCGATGGTTCGCATGCTCATCGCTCCGCCGTGGCGAGCACCGTGCTCCCGACACCGGGCTGCTCGATGACCCAGCGACCGTTGACGAACGGCGCGGCGTCGAGGGGCAGACCCAGCGTCGTGGGGTGCGGATAGATCCGCCCGACCGGCCCCCACGGAGCAGGCGAGTCGCAGCTGAACTGGATCGGCAGCTCGAACAGGGGATTGTTCAGCCCCTCACATTCGAAGAGGTCCCCGAGCCCCACCGAGAGAACCATCAAGCCGCCTCCGGCCCACACCCAGTCCGCCAGGGCGACGGGATCCACCGTGGTCTCGCCCGTCAGCACGAGCACGTGCGCGCTGGGGTCGAAGTCGCCGCCGAACGAAGAAGAGACCGTGAGACCCGCGGCGCGCGCGTCCTCGACGACGGCCGCGGGCAGGCCGCGGTTGGTCACGACCCGGCTGCGACCGTTCGCGAGCCAGCCCAGCATCTGTCGCCAGAAAGCGCGCGGCGGGTCACCGTAGCTGTCGAAGAAGACGTGCTCGTCGCCCCACACGACGAGGCGTCCTGCGCCGAAGCGGACGGCGCGCCCGACCGCGCGGCCCGGCTCGCAGAACTCGTCGATGAGGCCGTCGCAGTCCTCGTCGACTCCGTTCTCGCAGACCTCGGGCTCCGGGACGTCCCCTGGCAGACAGTCGGTCGGCAGGCAGTCCTCGTCGGCGACGCCATCGCAGTCGTCATCGAGGTCGTTGCCGCAGACCTCCTCGCCAGGGCTTCCGGAGCCGACACACTCGCCCCAGGACCCGAACTCCCGGTCGAGCACGCACGACTGCGTGCCGCGGGCACAGGCTCCGACCCCTGCGAGGCTCGGCTCGCCCAGGAAGCACGGCTGCTCCTCGCCTCCCGCGCACGGGCACTCCTCGTCGACGCGGTCGTCGCCGTCGTCGTCGAGTCCGTTGCATGGCTCGCCGGGCATGCCCGCGTCGGTCGTCGTCGCGCTGTCGTCTTCCGCGCGCGCGCTGTCGAGCGCGGCGACCGTCGCGTCCGGGGGGGCCGGATCCGGGGAGATCGCCGCGTCGGTCCGCTCGACACTCGCCTGCCGCGAGCACCCCGAAGCACCGAGGAGCGCTCCGAGGAGCGCCAGCGCCGTGGCGCTGCCGCGAAGGTCAGGAGAGTTCCGTGTGAGTTCTCGCATCCGCCCATGCTGGAACACTCGGCCCAAGCTGTCTGCTTAGCTCTGCGCCACCCAGCCCTGCGTGCAGGCTGGCTCGAAGCGTCGGGTCAGAAGCTCACGCCGCACTCGTACCAGCAAGCCGTGTGGATGGCCCATCCAGCCGGCGCCGTTTCGGCGACTTCCAGCTCGAAGGGCTCGCCGAAACGATCTCGCACGTACATCGGCGTCCGGGACAGCTCGGGGATGGCCATGACCGAGCCCGCGCTCTCGACGTTGCAGGTCGTACACGACCCGCTGTTCTCGTCATCCTCGCTGCGAAGGGTGAAGGATGGGCTCACGAGCTCGCAGTGGTCCTGGCCATGACCGCCCCGATCTCCGACCTTGCGGAACGGGCCGCTCTCGGTCGCTCCGAGGAGGATGTCATACCGAGAGGGCGAGCAGAGCACGACCTGCACCCAGAGGCCGTAGGTGGCGTGGAAGAACACGTGGGTCTCTCCCTCGCATCGCTCACGGCACGCTCCGTACGTCGAAGTCGGCTCGCATTCCTCGTCGACCTCGCCATCGCAGTCGTTGTCCAACCTGTCGCAGATCTCCCGCTCGGGGACGTCTCCTGGTCGGCAGCCGGAGGGAGCGCAACCGTCGTCTGCGACACCGTCGCAGTCGTCGTCGATGCCATCAGCGCAGACCTCCTCGCTCGGGCCGCCCGAGCCGACGCACTCGGCCCAGGTGCCGAATTCGCGGTCGAGGAGGCACGACTGCGTGCCGCGGACGCAGGCCCCAACCCCCGCGAGGCTGGGGTCGCCTGCGAAGCACGGCTGCCGCTCGCCGCTTGCGCAAGGGCAGTCCTCGTCGACGCGGCCGTCTCGGTCGTCGTCCAGCCCGTTGCACGGCTCGCCGCTCTCTCGTTCCGCCGCGACGTCGGACTGAGCGCGCTGGCCATCGGGTGCTGAGCCACCCGAGTCACGCGCCGAGGCATCGCGCGCCGTGCCGGCAGCCTGCGGCGAACAAGCGGCCGAGACCAGGATCGTCCCGAGAGAGACGAGCGTGGCCGCGCCGCCCGCGAGGGACCGAGGACTCCAGGTGCGCATGTCCATCCGCGGGCTCTGCCCGGTCGGCAGCCAAGACGCTTGCTTAGATCGGCCAGGCCGATCGGCGAGACAGGACCTCGACGGCCGAGTGCCTTCTCGGCGACTCTGCAGGGATCGATGACGTCGGCCCCGCTGTCCTCTCCGCTGCGATTGGTGGGTCGCGACCAGGATCTCGACCGCGTTCGTCATGCGCTCGAGGACGTCGGTGTCGTGGAGCTGCTGGGGCCGGCGGGCGTGGGCAAGACCGACCTGGCCGCGGAGCTCGCGCGTCACGAGCGCGCGCTCGGCCGCGCCGTGTACACGGCCTCGGCGGCCGAGCTCGAGGGCTCGGGCGCCCACCTCGCCCCGCTCCTCCTCGCGCACGAACGAGACGCGTCGCAGCGACCGTCGCCGGGCTTGCTCGTCATCGACGACGCGCAGCGGCATCCGGAGCGTGTGCGCCCGCACGCGGAGCGCGTGCGCCTCCTCGCGCCCGAGCCGCACCTGCTCCTCGTCACCCGGCGTTCGCTGGCCATCTCGGCTGCGCGTACGGTCGAGCTCGGTCCGCTCGAGCCCTCCTTCGCGAGCCAGCTCCTCGTGCGGAGGGCCCGCGACAGCACCGGTCTCGCCATGGACGAGAGCGATCGAGATGCGATCGCGCAGATCGTCGAGGCGACGGGCGGTCTGCCGCACGCGCTCGAGGTCGCGGCGAGGCGGCTCCGCGTGCTCAGTCCGTCTGCCCTGGCGGCGAGGCTCTCCGGCCAGCCCGACACGGCGCTCGCAGGGGCCACCGCGCGCGTCCTTGAGCTCGCGAGCCCAGAGGACGTCGAGGCCCTCGCGGCGCTCGCCGCGTTCCAGGGCCCTTTCGACGCCGACGATGCCGAGGCGCTTCTCGCGGCGCTCGCGATGCACAGCCCCGAGGAGCGCCTGCTCTCGCTGCGCGACCAATCGCTCGTCCAGCGCGGCGACGCGGGGTCTCTCGTCGTGCTCGCCCCCATCGGTGCCTCGGCGCGGCGTGCGCTGCCCCCGCCGCGCCGCGAATCCATCGACGCGGTCTATGCCTCGGTGATCGCGGCGCAGTCCGACCCTCGGGCCGCCGACCTCCGGCGCGCGCTTGGCCTCTCCATCGACGCCCCGCTCCTCGCGCGGCTCTCGACGCGGCTCCTCGAGGCGACCGGACAGCGCGGGGCCTCGGACGAAGAGCTCGCGCTGCTCGAACGCGCGCAGCGCCTGACGGAAGGTACCCCGGCCGCGCTCGAGGCCGCCAAGGCCCGCGCACATGCGCTCGGCCGCGCGTCTGCGCCCTACGCCGTCGATGCGCTGCGGGCCTTGGTGCTCGCCTGCGAGGCCGCCGGTGACCTCGCGGGCTCCGCGGAGGCCCTCGCGGCGATGGCGGACGAGCACTTCAAGGCCTTCCGCATGGTCGAGGCGCGCGTGGCCTGGGAGCGCGCTCGGCAGCGGATGGAGGCCTCGGGAGATCACCACGGCGCGCTCCGCGTGACCCACCGCCTGGCTGCGCTACACGGCTCGATCGGCCAGACCTCGCGGGCCGAGGAGCTCTTGGAGCAGAGCGCCGCCGAGGCCACGCGCCTCGGGAGCGCGCAGATGCTCGCCCAGGTCACGGCCTCGCTCGGGACGATCGCGCTTCAGCGCGGGGAGCCGGCCGTGGCTGCCCGCCGATACGCCGAAGCGGCGGCGTGCGCGCGCGCGCTCGGGCTCTTGCGACTCGAGGCGGTCTCGGTCGGCTACAGGGCGCTCGGCGAGCTGGTCCGCGGCGAGCCGGACGCGGCGTCTGGGCTCGCGGCGCACGCGGCGGAGCTCGCGCGCGGTGCCGGTCACGAGCGGGCCGTGGGCTTGTTCACGCTGGTCCTGGCCGCGAGCCTCGCCGAGCTCGGGCGGATCGAGCGCGCGCGACAGCTCGTTCCGAAGGCGCTCGCGCCGCTCGCAGGAGTCTTCGCTGCCGTCGGCGACGTGCTCGCCGGCGTCGTCGACCTCGCCGAGGCGCGCGCTGCGCTCGAGGCGGGCGAGGCCGAGCGCGCCTTCGGCCGCACCATGGTGCTGACCCAGCGCATCGCGCTCGCGCGCAGGGTGCGCGTCGAGGGGGGCGCGAGCCCGGATCTGCCGCGCATGGTCGACATCTCGGACGACCTCCGGATCACGCTTCGTTACGTCGAAGAGCGCGCGCAAGCGGTCATGTCGATGATGAAGAACAACGCGAGGCTCGAAGGGGGCGGGCGCTCGGTGCTCGGCGTGGCGCCGGGCGCCGTGCGCTTCCGGTTCCGGGGAGACACCACGAGCCTCGTGTCGCGACCGCTCCTGGCCCGCCTGCTCTGGGTGCTCACGCAGCGGAGCCTCGGGGGACAGCGCGCCTCGAGCGAGGACCTCGTCACCGCCGGCTGGCCCGACGAAAAGCTCACGCACCGCGCTGGACGCACGCGACTCTACGTGGCGCTCGGAGAGCTCCGTAAGCTCGGCCTGCGCGACGTGATCCGGAGCGGACCCGGTGGATATGCGCTCGACGTTCCGATCGAGATCGACCTCATCGGCTGACGCCGCGCCCGGGCCGCCGACCGTCGTCGAGGGTCGGCGACGGACAGTCTCCGCGCCGTCGGTGAGGCGGCAAAGGGCCCGTGCAGAAACAACCTGCTCGGAACGGCGTCGCGGCGCCCCGGCAGTGCTGTCCGAGCGACGAGGAATGGGGGTATTTCGAGGAGAGCGGGCGGCTCTGGCGGGGATGCCCCGGCGGCGAAACGCACAGGTCATTCTTGCGCGGGCCACGTGCTCTGAGTCAGCTCGGGTCGTCGTAGCAAGCGACGGTGAGCTCGATCTCGGCGGCGGGGTCGGTCTGCACCCGGCGGCACACGTCGGGGCAGAGGACGATGGCGCCCGGGCTCGTCTCGTCGTCGAAGCGCCAGCCTCCGGAGCAACGCCCCGCGCTCGCGCGCGGTACGAGCGTGCTCTCTGCGCCGCTCCGGTACGTCACGCGGAGGCGCGAGTAGTCGAGCACGCGGCCCTCGGGCGCGGCGGGGGGCGCCAGCGTGCACGCGACCGGATCGAGGATCGCGGCCGACTCGGTGCTGCGCGCGATCTCCACGAAGGTCTCGGTCCAGTCGGTGTCGCACACGCGCGCGATGGCGCCGGAGGTGCAGTCGGGGATCTCGGTGCCGTCGTCCGCGCGGCATCGCGCCAGAGAGAGATACGTGCGCCCGACGGCCGCGATCGTGCCGCATGCGCCGGCGGACGGGTCCGACCATGTTCCAGGCTCCTCACCGAAGTAGCCCACGAT
>JBKDQC010000145.1:0-4824 GCA_046342295.1 Deltaproteobacteria bacterium
CCAGATGTGAATACCCGACAGCCACCGAGATCTACACTTGCATTGTCGTCGGCAGCGTCAGATGTGTATAAGAGACAGGTGATGCGCGCACTGAGCTGAGCCTGGGTCAGGTCGGCGGTCGCCGTGCCGCCGAGCTCGAGCGGGATCGGGATGCGCGCGACGCGCGCCGCGACGCGGTTGCCGCGGAGCTCGGCCGCGCCGCTTCCGAGCGCCATCGTCCGGCGGAAGCTCTGACCTGGCCGCAGCGTGCCCGTGGCCGGATCGGTCTCTGGGGGACCGCCACCGGTCGTCTCGCCGAGCGCCAAGGTGACCATGACGCCGTCGGGATCGTCCACGAAGTCCTCGACGTCGTCGACGGTGACGAGCAGAAGGAACGTGCCCTCGGCGATCGCCTGCTCGAGGTTGCGGTTCACGTCGACGCCCATCGACGTGAGCGTGGAGAGCAGGCTGTTCGAGAGCTGGTTGTCGACGCCCGGCTGCATCGTCACGCTCGAGACGAAGTCGGGACGCCGCTCCTCGCAGCTCCCCACGCGGCCGCCCCGGCCGGAGTCCAGGCCGTCGATGTTCACTCCGGCGGTCCGGCCCATCGAGACCGGCTCGGCCGCGACGAGCGACACCACGTACGAGTAGCTCGGCATCGTCGGAGGCGTCGCGTCGACCGCGGCGAACGCATCGGGCGTGACGTTGCGCGCGTCGGGCGCGGCCGGCGCGTCGATGGGCGGAGACGTATCGGCGGTCGCGGATGCGTCCTCGGCAGCTCCGGCGTCGGGCGCGGCGCCCACGTCGGACGGGGACGCGGCGTCAGGAGCCTCGGTGGCGCCGCCACAAGCGGGGAGGGCGAGGGCGTGTGCGAGCGCGGTGGCGGCCAAGCCGGCGTGCGAGAACAGGCGCATGGCGCGAAGGTAGCGCGTCTGCGATCGGGCGAACACGGGCGAACGTGCCCCGTTGGGTGACCGCAGCCATCCCCTCGCGCCGCGTCGTCTCCGGAGCGCTGGTCACGGGCTTCGGGGCAATGGTACGACGCGCGCGACCATGCCGTGGATCGTCAGGGTGCTCCGAGGTCAGAAAGTGCTCGCGCGTTGCGAAGAGGATGGATCGCTGCGCCTCGAGGAGGGGCGCGTCGAGATCCGCTACAAGCCGCAGGACGGCAAAGCCTACCGGGCCAACGCGGCGAACCTCGCCGCCGCAGGCGACACGACCGTGTGGCCCGACGCGCATTGCGCGCCCGCGCTCGACGCGCCGAAGAAGACGGCCGCGGGCGAGGCAGGGGCCGCCGGCTCGACGAAGGGAAAGGCCGTGAAGGCCGCGAAGGCTGCGGACGGGGGCCCGGTGCACACGACCGACCACTCCGACCACGAGAGCGTGACGGTCTACGCAGACGGGGCGTGCAGCGGAAACCCCGGGCCGGCCGGGCTCGGCGTCGTGATCTACGAGCACGATGGGAAGCGCGAGCTCAGCGAGTTCCTCGGACGCGCGACGAACAACATCGCGGAGCTCACCGCGATCCTGCGGGCAGCCGAGGCGCTCGTGCACGAGACGCGGCACGTCGTCCTCAAGACGGACAGCCAGTACTCGATTGGGGTGCTGACCAAGGGCTGGCGGGCCAAGGCCAACCCCGAGCTGATCGCGAGCGTGAAGGCCGCGCTCGCGAAGGTGCCGCACATGAAGCTGCGCTACGTCGAGGGGCACGCCGGGCACGCGGGCAACGAACGCGCGGACGAGCTCGCCCGGGTCGCGGTGAGCGCGCAGAAGAGCGCGGGATGGAAGACTTACAAGAAGGCGGCGGGGTGACGACGCGCGGGGTGGGTTCCGCCTCGCGTGCGAGCTCGGCGCTGCGGTCGCAGGGCTCGGGGCGGGCGTGTTACAAGCGAGGCATGACGAAGCGACTGGGTTGGTTCGTGATCGCGTGTGCGCTCGGTGGGCTCGGCTGCGGCGGTGCAGACAGCGGCGCCTCGGGTGGCTCGACGGGCGGTGGCTCGACGGGGCAGGCCTCGGGCGGCGGAGAGGTCGCCGGTGAGACCGAAGGCTTCGACATGGAGGGATTCGAGGACTCGGGCGAACCGCAGGTCGACCACGGCACCCAGAGCGCGCGACAGCTCCTGGGCGTTCGTCCGCCGCCGATGGAGTTCGACGAGATGAGCCACGATGACCAGGTGTACTGGATGGTGTCGAACGTCCTCCCGATCGCAGCCGAAGATTTTCGTGGCTACGACTCCGAGCGCTTCGCCACCGCGACGTGCGCGCTCTGCCACGGGGAGAACGCCGAGGACGTCGACTACGAGATGCCCTCCGCGCAGCTCCCTCGCTTGCCCGCGCCCGGCTCGCCCCAGTGGACGCAGATGCAAGGCGGTCGCGCCTACGCCTTCATGAACGACGTCGTCACGCCGACCATGGCCACGCTGATCGGCGAGGAGCGCTACAGCCAGGAGCACCCGGACGGCTTCGGCTGTTTCGGCTGCCATACCCAGCGGCAGTGACCACTGCCCGTGGCGGCGCGCGCTTCGGCGCGTGCGGGGGCGGAGCGTGGGGCGTCAGGTGTCCGGACAGTCGTCGACGATCGCCTCGACGAGCGCCCCGGCCGCGTTGGCGCGCTCGCAGGCCGGGCCGTTGAGCTCGATCTCCCCGCGCTCGCGATCGGTCCAGGTCCAGCCGTTGGTGGCGTCGCGGGCGACCCGCTCGCCATCGACGGTGACGAAGAACCGCGAGTCGTCGGTCGGTACCGAGGGGCTCACGAATGCGCAGCGGCTGATCGAGCCGGTGATCTGCTCGAACGCGTCGCGAAGCTCCACGTCGCTGCGCGCCGAGTAGAACTGGCGCTCGCCGGGTACGGCGCGCGGGCGCCCGCCCGCCACGGCCATCCGGTCGAGGTAGTCGGTCAGGTCGGGGCGGCTGTCGTCCGGGATGCCGATGATGAAGACCGGGATGCCGAAGGCCGAGTTGGTGCGGTCGAGCTCGTTCGTCATGCGCGGATCATCGACGCAGGAGTAGATGCCCTCGTCCGGCCGCAGGCAGGCCTCGCGCGCGCTCGTGCAGGTACACGTGAGTGGGTCGGCCATGACGCGCGGGTTGCAGTTCGGACCGCCGTCCGTGGCGATGACGATGAAGCGCCGCCCCTCGGTCGAGTCCGTGAGGGCCTCTCGTGCGTTGATGAGCGCCTGCACCGTCGGCGTGCCGCCGATCGGGCCGAACGCGTCCATCGCCGCCAGAATCGAAGGTGTCGAGCGAACGGCGGGGCGGACATCGACGCCGTCGGAGCATCGGCACGCCAGCTCGGCCGTCACGTCCATGACGTCGGGCGGGATCGGGTCGGGGTAGAGCTTGGCGCCGACGCGCACGCGGTCGCCGAGCGTGGGCAGAGAGACCGCGACCGCGTTGCGCAGGAAGGTCCAGCGCCAGAATTCCTCCGGCAGCTCTTCCTGCCCGTCGAAGCCGAGGCGCATCGAGCCGGAGCGATCGATGACGAGCATCATGTCGGCGCGCGCCGGCTCGATCGGGAAGGTTCCGGGACGGCAGATGGGCGCGTCGGGCGGGCCGGCGTCGCGGCCGGCATCGATGCGCGGCGCGTCCATGGCCGCGTCGACGTACTCGATCTCGAGGCCGGTCTTGGCCCCGCAGCCGGATGTGACTCCGGCGAGCGGGACGGCGAGCGGGACGGCGAGGGCGAGGACGAGCGCCCGTCGAGGTGTCGGGGAACTGCGCGCGTGACTCATGAGTGAGCGTGAGTGTGCCACGGGCCTCGGAGCGGGCCATCCTCGTGCCGCGAGGCCGGCGGCCTTCATCGCGTGCTCTCGACCGACTCGCGGTGCTCGCGGCCGTAGCGGCGGTAGAGCGAGGAGGCCTCCAAGATGCGCTCGCGCTCCTCGGAGGTGAGCTCGCGGATCACCTTGGCAGGCCTGCCGAGGGCGAGCACTCCGGCAGGAATCTTCGCGCGCGCGGTGACCAGCGAGCCAGCGCCGATCATCACGTCGTCGCCGATCTCGGCGGCGTCGAGGACGATCGAGCCCATGCCGACGAGCACGCGGTGACCGACGCGGCAGCCGTGGAGGATCACGCCGTGGCCGACGGTGCAGTCGTCGCCGACGGTCGCGTCGTGCCAGCCGCCCGTCGCGTGCACGACGCTGTTGTCCTGGATGCTCGTGCGGGCGCCGATGCGGATGGGCATCACGTCGCCGCGAAGGACCGCGCCGTACCAGATCGACGACTCCTCGCCGACCTCGACGTCGCCCACGATCGAGGCGCTGGGCGCGGTGAACACGGACGCAGCGAGGCGCGGGTGGATGCCGCGGTAGGGTAAGAGGTGGGTCATGGCGAGGGGCTCTCCCGGGGGCGCAGGGGGGTGCGGTGTGCGAGCACGCGCAGGAGCGTGCCGAGGGTCACGCCCACCGAGTCGGCCGCGATGTCGAGCAGATCGGCGGATCGTCCTGGTACGAAGGCCTGGTGGATCTCGTCGAGCACGCCCCAGAGAAGGCCCGCGAGGATCGCGAAGAGCGCGACGCGCAGCCGCGGACGCCGCGTGAACGTACGCAGGCACGCGTGCGCGACGAGGAAGCCGAGCACGCCGTACTCGACGACGTGTACGCCCTTGTCGCGCAGTGGAAAGAGCGAGGTGGGGAACGAGGGGGTCTCGAAGGACGAGGCGATCCAGATGATCGCCATGTAGGCCGCCGCGGGCAGCCATGCGCGCGCGATGTCGCGCGCCGCCGGCCGTTCGGGGGCGGTGCTCATGCAGACTTCGTGACGGGCAGGTGACGTCGGCTGCCCGTCGAGGCGCTCGCGCTGCTCGGACCGAGGGTGCGTCGCGGCAACCCCGCGAGATCGCCCTCG
>JBKDQC010000146.1:0-5464 GCA_046342295.1 Deltaproteobacteria bacterium
TCGCCGAGCTGAAGGACAGCCTCGAGACGGTGGTCGCCGGCATCGCCGACACCATCCCCGACATCGGCGTCGGCTTCGGAGGCTTCGCAGGCTTCGGAGGGCGCGCCGCCGGCGGCTGCACCTCGCTGCTCGGGATCGAGACCTGCCAGGATGGTCCGGAGGGCGACACGCCGTTTCATCTGTACTCGACGATCACGACCGACCGAGCCCAGATGCTCGCGGATGTTCGCATGCTCGCGGCCGACCAGGGTGGAGCGAACTGGGCTTCGTGGAATGAGGCGCTGTTCCAGGCGGCGAGCGGCGAGGGTGTGCTTCCGTGGGTCCGACGACAAACCTGCACCGCCGTCCCTGACGAGATCGGACGACGCTACGGCTACCCGTGTTTTCGGCCTGGCTCGCTGCCGATCATGGTCGTGATGACCGACACTTCCTCGAAGAACGGACCGCTCACGATGGGCATGTCCGGAGGCTACGACGCGTCGGGCTTCACCATGGGGCCACCGCCGCGCACGTACCCGCAGACACGCTCGTCGCTCGATGCGATCGGCGCGCGCGTCATCGGCGTGATGTCGATCCGCGGCGGCGGCTCGGACTGCGGCCCGCAAGGCGCGAGCCCCACGTGCGTGCAGCAGTTCGCCGTGGTCGCGCGCGACACGGGGACCGTCGACGGGTCCGGCGACCCGATCACGTTCGAGATCGGCTGCGATGGCTCCGGGCTGGGCTCTGGCCTGGTCGATGCGATCCGGGTCCTGGCCACCGAGACCCCGCAGGACATTCGCGGCTCGGTCCGAGACGGTGACGACTTCCCCACGGAGGTCGGTCCGATCGACGCGAGCCTCTTCGTCAAGGCAATCACGCCCGTTCGGCTCATCGATGGCGGGACCGTGGTCTCCTGCCCGACGGAGCGATGCGATGATCGCGACTTCTTCGACGTCCGCCCTGGGCAGCTCGTCGAGTTCAACGTCCGCTTCCTCAACGACTTCGTCGCGCCGCGTCGGACCTCCCAGGTCTTCCGGGCGACCATCTTCGTGCTCGGCAACGGTGTCGCGGAGCTCGACGCACGGGACGTCACGATCGTCGTGCCCGCTGGCTCCGTCATCGACCTCATCTGACCCGCAGTGCCTCGAAGCCCGGCTTGGCTGGGCCCGGGGCGGTGCGCTATGGCCGCGCGATGACCCGTCGACGTCAGCGCCGGAGACCTCGCACCGAGGGCAACGCGTTGCTCACGTTCGCGTTCGGTTTCTTCTTGGTGGGCTCGATCTTGGCCGTCGCGATTCCGACGTTTCTTCGCGAGGTGAGGCTGAGCAAGACCGCGGAGGCGTCGGAGATGCTGCAGCAAATGCACCTCGGCGCGTCGGCCTACTTCGCGAGCCGCCAGGAGGTCGACGGCGTCGAGCGCCGACGCTGCCTTCCCGAGCGTGCAGGACCCACCCCCGAGCGGCCGCGGATGGAGGCGCGCCGCGTGGACTTCTTCGACGATGCGGTGGAAGACGCGCCCACCTGGCGGGTGCTCTCGCTGCGAAGCGAACGCCCCCTTCGTTTCGCCTACCGCTTCCAGCCGACCCGGGCCGGGTGCGACCTCCGCTCGCCGGAGAACACCTACGTGGTCACCTACGCCGCGGAGGGTGACCTGGACGGTGACGGCGTCCGCTCGCGCTACGAGCGCCGGGACGCCACCTCGAGCACCGAGGATGTTCTCGTACCCGTCGGCATCCTGTATGTCCGCGAACGCATGGAGTGACCGCCAGTCCCAGCGGCCCCGCCGGCGGAGCGCAGGAGGGCAGGCTCGGCGTCTCCGAAAGGACGGCGAGCTCTCGTCAGCCGGGGGGCTGGAGTCGCACGACGCGCCGCGTGGTCTCCCCTGCGATGATCTGGATCGTCATCGTCTCGCGCACGTTGAACTGCTCGTTCACGAGCTCGACTCGGTGCGAGCCCGCGGGCAGCGAGATGCTCCTTTGCGGCGTCGGCCCGATCACCCGACCGTCGATGATGACCTGCGACCAGGGCGTCGAGGTGATCTGGAGGATTCCGGTGCCGCCTCCACCGCCGCCTCCACCGCCCCCACCCCCCACGCTGCCGCCGGCGCTGGTGCTCCCGCCGCCGGAGCCTGTGGGGCCACCACCGCCCCCGTTGCGGATTCCCGTCGAGAGCCCCGGACGGTCAGGAACACGACCGCTCGGGCTGCGCGCTCCGCCCCCACCGCGTCGCTCGAGGAGCGTCCCCGCGTGGGCCGCACGCGCTACACCTTCCGCGAGGACCAGCGTCGCCTCGTGGTCTTCGAATCCGCTGCGCGACATGGTGACCGTCCAAGGTCCTCCCGTGACCTCGACGTTCGCGGTGACGGGCGTGCGGCCGATGGCGCGGCGGTCGCCGCCCCGCGTCAGGAAGACCTCTGCGCCCTCGGGGGTGGAGGTGAACTCGACAGTCGCATTCCGAAGCGTGAGTCTCGCCGTCTCGAGCTGGAGGATCTGGCCCTGCGGCACGGTGATCTGGGTCACCCACGGCGCGAAGTTCTCACCGTGCTCCACGCGGATCCCATACGTGCCCGGCGCGAGGTCGGTCACGCGCACGGGCGTTCGTTGCTCGAGCATGCGCTCGCCCACGAAGACGGTGGCGCCTGAAGGAAGCGTGTCGAGCGAGAACCCCGAGCCGGCGGGAAGAATGGTGCCTACGCCGGCCACCTCGGGGACCGTCGCTCCGCCCTGAGGCGTGAGCACGACGGGCGGCAAGCTCAATTCCTGGCCCGAGCTCAGCTCGACCCGGGTCCCCCACGTCGCGTAGCCGCTGCGTCGCACCTCGACGAGGTGCGGTCCCGGCGGGACGTTTGCGAGAACGAAGGGGCTCGAGGTCGAGAACGAGGCCGGGCTGTCGTCGAGGAAGACGATTGCGTCCGGAGGCAGCGTCGAGACGTGGATCGTCCCAGGGGTCGAGCGGAAGAACGCGAGGTAGGCACCCACGCCCAGGAGCCCGACGACGAGCAGGGCGGCGATCCCGAAGAGCGCGTTCATCCCACCGGTCGCGCTCTCGCGCCTGCCTCTCGGGAGCGACCTGGGCTCCCGGCCGACCGTCGGCTGCGCCGTCGCGGGCGTCGGGTCGAACGGGGACGGCGCTCCGGTCGCTGGAGGCGCCGACATCACCGGGGGCGCCGACATCACGGGAGGCGCCGACACCGCGGGCGGCATGGAAGCCGGCGGGGCTGTTCCCGCGCCCAGTGTCGGGCGCATCGGCGCGGCCGATGCCGGTCCGGCGACGCCAGCCGACATGGGAACTCCGACTGGCGCACCGAGGGCGCCTCCTCCGAACGGCGAGGGTTGACCTCCTGGACGGGGAACGTCCGGAAGCTCCGGGATTCCCGGGGCGCCGAGCTCGGGCTTGTCGTAGATCTGTGTCGAGAGCTCCTCTTCGTCCCAGTCCATGTCGATGCCGCCCGCGGCGGCGGGGGGCGCTGGGGCGGTCGTGCGGGGCGCTGGCGGCGCGCTCACACGCGGGGGCGGCGGTGGAACAGCGGCGGCGCCGACGCCGACCAGCGTGGGCTTCTTCGGAGCGCGCGGCGGTGGGGGAGGCTGGGGTGCTGCCATGGCTGCGGCCAACGCAGGTTGCGGGTTGGAAGGCCGGGGCGGGGCTGCCGTCGGCCGGGGCTCAGGGGCGCTCACCGACGGCTCGAGAGGCTCGATGTCGTCGAACTGGTCCAGGCCGCTGGCGCTCGCGCTCTGCGGACGCGCGAGATCGGCCTCCATCCGGCGGTACTCTTCCTCGCGGGCCGATTCCTTCGTGATCTCTTCGGCGAAGGCCTTGCGCTGGTACGAAGACAAGTCCTTCCGGGAGAAGAAATTGCCGCTCGTGTACATGAACGACTGCAGGTCGTCATGGAGATCCATCGCGGTCTGGTAGCGGTCGTCGACGTCCCTCGCGAGCGCCTTGAGCACGATCTGCTCGAGCTCCTCGGGCACGCGGCGGTTGTAGGTCGAGGGCGGCATGATCTCGACGTTCTTCACCTTCTCGAGGGTGGAGAAGTCGCTCTCGCCGACGAACAAGCGCTCCCCGGTGAGCAGTTCGTAGAGAACGATCCCCACGGCGAAGATGTCGCTCCTTCGGTCGAGGGGAAGCCCGCGGACCTGCTCGGGGGACATGTAGCCGAACTTCCCTTTGAGGATTCCTGCTTGGGTCTTCCCGGCTTTGCCCGCTGCCTTGGCGATGCCGAAGTCGATGACCTTGACCTCGCCGTCGTAGGACAGGAGCACGTTCTGGGGGCTGACATCCCGGTGGACGAGGTGCAGGTCGCGGCCGGCCGCGTCCTTCTTGTTGTGCGCGTAGTCGAGGCCCTCGCAGATCTTCATCGCGACGTAGCAGGCCATCGGGACGGGCACGGTCTCGCCGCGCTTGCGGGCGCGGTCGAAGATCGCGCGCAGGTCCTTGCCGTGAACGAACTCCATCGCGATGAAGTACGAGTCGCCGACGCGGCCCAAGTCGAAGATCTGCGCGATGTTCGCGTGCGTGAGCTGCACCGCGATCTTCGCCTCGTCCACGAACATCGTGATGAACTCTTGGTCCTCCGCGATGGAAGGCAGGATCCGCTTGACGGCGACGAGCCGCTCGAAGCCCTCCACGCCGAAGGCCTTGGCCTTGAAGACTTCGGCCATGCCTCCGACGTTGATCCGCTCGAGGAGCAGGTACTTTCCGAACGGGATCGGCTTCTTCACGTTCGTCCTCGCTCACGAAGGCTGTTGCCGATGGACCACCGGGCAGCGCTTCGGTCCGCTGGAGCGGACCGGAGAAGTCTAGACGGTCGGGGACCGCAAGGGAAAGGTGCGGGCGGCAGGGCAGCGGTGCGCGGAGCAAGGCACCGGGGGCGTGCCGCACCGGGAATCTCGGGGCTCTGCCGCCGGGGGGAGCAGGAGTCCGCGAAGTTCTCGGTGGAGCGCCGGCAGGGCCCGACGCTCACGGCGGTGCGCGGGCCGGCATGGTAGAGGCAGAGCTCCAGACGGGTCAACAGCGGTGTGCGCAAGAGGTTGCGCCACCGACGCGCGGGCGACACCGAAGCGGCGGGGCGCTGCGGACGGGTCCCCCGCAGCACTCGCGCCCTTTGGGCCGCGCTCCCCCGCTTCACTCGTTCGGGCGCACGAAGCGAGGAGGCTGCGTCGGGAAGTAGCGAACCCGCTGCCCTTGGAGATAGCCCCACTGGGCGTACGGCGTCGGTCTGTTGTCCGGCCAGAGGACCTCGGCGCTCGGGGCCTCCTCCGCGAGAAGAGAGAGCCCTTCTCCGAGCGCGCGCGGTCGTCCCTCCGGACCGGCGAGTCCCTCGTCGGTCTCGAAGCCCAGCGCGGGCGTGCCGAGGTCCAGCGCGCTCGCGACGCCCCCGGCCGCGAGCCGCGACAGCCCCACGGGGCCCGCCGCGTCCACGAGGCCTCCGGCACGCTCCGCGCCGAACACCGCGGTGCTGAGGCTCGGGGCCCGGGCGCCGCGA
>JBKDQC010000147.1:0-2566 GCA_046342295.1 Deltaproteobacteria bacterium
AGGCCCGTGCCATCGAAGTAGAAGACCTTCATGGCGTGACGACGCTTGCCGAAGAACACGAGGATCGCGCCGCTACGCGGCCGAGCCTCAGGCGACGAGCATCCCCGACGGCGTCGATCTCGACTGCGACGGCGTCGCCGAGAAAACGAGGCCGTGAGGCTGAAGGATCTCACGGCCGCGCTGAGTCGCTCGACGCTGCAGGCGTGTGCAGAGCACGATCGCGTGCTCGTCGTTCTGGACGGGACGAGCTTGACGGTCACGGATCGTCAGCACGCGAAAGGGCTCGGGCGGCTCGGTACGTTCAAGACGAACGGAAGCGGCCCGAAGCTGATCAACGCGATCGCGCTCACGACCGCGGGCGAACCGATCGGCGTCGCAGATCAGCAGTGGTGGGTCCGCGAGCACGAACACCGAGCGCCTCGCGGCAAGTATCGCGGCACCGACACACGCGAGAGCATCCACTGGCGCGAGGCCGTCGGGAACGTCGAGCCACGCCAGCCGACGCAGCAGCGCCAGGGGATGAAGTCGCAACTCACCCTGTCCGCTCCGCGACGGACTCCGGAGCACGAACCGCACCTGCTCCTCGTCCACCACCTCCACCTGCGCCTCCGCGAACGGCGGCCGAGACACGTACCGGATGAGTTGAGCCCGACCCAACCGGTCATCTGCTCGCACCCGCACGCTCGTGTGCACCTCGAACCCACTCCGCACCCGACGCGGGCCGCGCGCCGACACGCCCGACGGCTCGCCCGCGCCCGACAGCCACCAACCGTCGTCCGGCCGCGGTGCCGAGCCCTCGTCGAGATACCCACGACGACCCAGCCAGCCCGACAGCCTAGTCTCCACCTCCGCCTCCATCGCCGCCCGCGACGCCGGCGATGGACCGGGGTCCGCGTGGAACTCGAGCGCGCCCTCGTCATCCTCCCCGTACCCACCGTCGAGCGCGAGGACGTGGAGGTGAGGGTACACCGAGAGCGTCTTCGTGAACCGCTGCACGAACACCACCGCCCCACCGTGCACCGCGCGGCCGCGGCGAGCGCCCGGCCCGCGACAGATCGACTGCACGACCCCCCGCGCCCGCGCCGCCAGCACGTCCTCGCGCGCCGCCAGAAGACCCACCAGCTCGGACGGCGGAGACAGCACGTACTGGCGAATCGGGACCTCCGGGAACACGCGCTCCATCAGGTGGGACGTGACGTCGTGCATCCGTCGCGCGCCGCAGCTCGGGCACAGACCTCGGTGGCGCCACCCGTACACCCGCGCGCTGCTGGCCTCGGTGCCCTCGCTCGACGCGCCGACCGTGCCCGCGGTGCTGCCCGGTGAGCCGCCGAGCCCGCTGGCGCCGCCGTCGGGCTGCGCCTTCCACCCGCGCTGCGCGCTGGCCACCGAGCGCTGACGCGGCGAGCGCCCCGTGCTGCGCGCGATGGAGGCCGGGCACGAGGTGGCGTGTCATCACGCGTGATGCGACCCTCGTGCACCTGATGGGGTCGCATCGCGGCGTACCCGCTCGCGACGAGCAACCCGCCCCCGCCGACGCTGACGAAGAGATGAGCTCGACATGGCCGCATTCAACTGGATCTGGATCGAAGGCACCTGTCCATCGTGCCGACAGACGGCGACGCTTCGCTGCCAAACGCACGTCGCCTCGAGCTACCGCGGCTCCTCCGTTCGCTTCATGAACTTCGACTATCGTCTGGGAGAGACGATGCGCTGGTGGCGCAAGACGGACCCCGAGTACCCCGCGTGGCGCCACGAGGGCCGAATCCGCGGGGAGCTCGCGCCCGACTGCGCGGAGGAGGCCTGCTACTCGGAGTGCACCCGGTGCGAGGCGAGGCTCTGCGTCGTCCTCGGTTTCCGAGATGTGACCCCGGTCGCCGTGCTCGGCATCCACGTCGAGAGCGACTGGCCTTCGGACTACTGGAAGTAGCGCGCTCCGACCCGGCACGGGCACGGCAGGTCCCCCGGCCCGCGCCGGTCAATCCGAGCTAGGCGTTCGGGAGCGAGAACGGTTATCGTGCAATCACCATGGGCATCCCGCTGGGCCTCATCGATCTCGACGTCCCCATGGTGTGGAGCGTCGAAGGTCTCTTGAGCGCCCAGGAGTGCGCCAGCATCCGCGCGCGGGCCGACGGGATCGAGTGGCTCGAGGCGACGGTGAACACCGCCCGCGGGCGCGCGATCCGCGCCGAGGCCGATAGGAAGAATAACCGCGTTCACGGTTTCTGCCTCCACGGGCCCGGCACAGGTGCGTAGGGGTAGCACCGAAGCAGACGGCGACACAAGCCCCCCGCTCAGCTTACGCGAGCTCTTGGGGCCTCCGCGCCCGACCGCCTCCGGCCGTCCGACACAAGGCAGTTCCGGGCAAACCCGCCTCCCCCGCGACCGCAGGGCGCACCTCCCCCGCGCGAGCGCCCTCGCTCCTCGACAGCCACCGCTCCACGCACCGACTCTCAGCTCACGAACGGCAAACACACTTGCCGGCAAGCACCCCGCGGAGGCGGACCCGTACTCTCCACACCCACGAACTGACTCCGGCGTACCCACTCCGCCGCCTCCGGCGGCAGCA
>JBKDQC010000148.1:0-4888 GCA_046342295.1 Deltaproteobacteria bacterium
GGTAGAGATAGCTCTTGTTGGCCGAGCCCCCGCCTTTGGCCATGAAGAGCAGCTTGTAGGCGTCGCCGTCGGTCGCGTAGAGCTCGATCTGGGCAGGGAGATTGTCTCCCGTGTTCTTCTCGGTCCACATGTCGAGTGGCGCGAGCTGTGAGTAGCGGAGATTGAGCGACCCGTAGGCCTGCGCGATCCCACGCGAGAGCGCCGCTTCGTCGCCGCCGCGGGTCAGCACGTGCTGGCCGCGCTTGCCCATCACGATCGCGGTGCCGGTGTCCTGGCACATCGGCAGCACGCCGCCGGCCGCGATGTTGGCGTTCTTGAGCAGATCGAGCGCGACGAAGCGGTCGTTGGCCGACGCGCCCGGGTCGTCGAGGATCTTCCGGAGCTGCGCGAGGTGGCCGGGGCGGAGCTTGTGCGCGATGTCGCGCATGGCCTCGAACGCGAGCAGCGTCAGCGCCTCGGGCTCGACCTCGAGGAAGGTTCGTCCGGCGGCCTCGAGGGTGCGGACGTGCCCCTCGGTGACGAGGCGGTAGGGCGTCTCGTCCTCGCCGAGCGGGAGGATCTCCTGGAACTCCTTCATCGTGTCATCTCCGGTGGTTCGGACGCGGCCGTTCGGGGCGAACGTGCCAGTCACATCGAGAGAATGCTCAACGGGCGGCAGATCGGCGCGACGCCGCTCACCCACGGCAGGGAGCTGTCGACCCGGAGGCCTCCGAGCGTGTCCTCGCAGTAGTTCTCGAAGGGGCTGCCTCCGCCGCCGGACGGCCCCGCGGTGCCCGAGCTTCCGAGGGACTCGAGGCCGAAGGTGAGCGTGCCTGTCTGGATGAAGCGGAGCTGTTCGCAGTACAGTTCGAACGCGTCGAGGTCGTCGCCGACCCGGCCGACGATGCCCGTCGCGATCTGGCCGGCAGGGCAGTAGTGGGGCCCGAAGGGCGAGCCGCCCAGGCCGCCGACCGCGCCTCCGGACACGACGGGCTCTCCTGTGCTCAGCGGGTAGGCGTAGAGCGCGCCTGTCGGGTCCGTCCCGAGCTCGAGTGGTGCGCAGAGCACCTCGAGGCGGTCCACGAGGGCACCCGAGCGTCCTTGGAAGCCGACGGCCGCGTGTCCCGGGGGGCAGGGGAGGCCCGCGAGGCTGCCGGTGAATCCGCTCCCGGGCGGGAACGCGTCGCCGCCGAAGCCCAGCGAGATCCCATGGCCGTCCAGCGACATCGACGCCGATCCGCCGGGGGAGGCGGACACGGTGAAGGTCGCCGATCGCGGGCCCGTCGCGGTCGGAGACACCGAGACGTTGAAGGTGCAGGTCTCTCCCGGCGGCAGCACCGTGCACTCCCAGTTGAACGTGAAGTCGCTGGCGCCCGGGCCGGTGAACGTTCCGGAGAGCTCTCCTGTCGTGGTCGTGCTCGGATTGGTCACGGAGACGAGCACGGAGCCGCTCGCTGTGCCCACCGCCGTGGGCTGGAAGGTGAGCGATGCGAGAGAGAGGGTGATCGAGGGATCTCCCTCACCGCTCAGGGCGGCGGTCACCGTTCCGCCTGGAGCCGCGCTGACGGAGAGCGTCGCGGCGCGAGGGCCGGCCACCGTCGGCGCGAAGGCGACCTGGACGAGGCAATCCGCGCCCGTCGGGATCGGCGCGGTGCAGTCATTCCGCACGATCGTGAAATCGCTCGGGTTCGTGTCGCCGAGGGTCACGGAGGGGACGCCGGTGGCGAGCGTGCCCGGGTTGGTCACGCGGAGCACTTGCACTGCGCTCGTCCGACCGAGCGGCACCGATCCATAGCTGACGGCCGCAGGCGAGACCGTGATGGGTGACGAACCGCTGCCGGTCAGCCCGACATCGAAGGTGCCCCCGGGCGCCCCGCTGACGCGCAGCGACGCGGCGCGGGCGCCTGCGGCGCTCGGAGCGAAGCGGATCGAGACTGTGCAGGTTCCCGCTGGGGCCAGGGCGACACCGGCGCAGGTGTTGGTGACGAACGGGAACTCCGTGGCTTGGGCGCCGGTGATCGCCACCGTGAGCATGCCCGTCGTCAGGCTGCCAGGGTTCGAGACCGTGAAGATCTGCGGGGTGCTCGAGGTCCCGACCGTGAGCGTTCCGAAGGTGCCAGTCCCCGACACCGAGATCGGCGCGGACCCCGTGCCCGACAGCGCCGATGTCGCCGTCCCGCCCGCGCTGGTCGCGACGCGCAGCGTGGCTGTCCGCGCGCCGACGGCCGTCGCCGAGAAGCGCGCGGTCACCGTGCACGTACCCCCCGCCGGAAGACTCGCACCGCTGCACGGGTCCGAGACGATGGCGAAGTCGCTCGGGTGCGTTCCGACGATCGAGACCATCATGCTCCCGGCGGCGACGGTCCCCGGGTTGCTCACGGTGAACGCTTGCGTGGGGCTCGGGATGCCCACCGTCTGCGTGCCGAAGACGTGCGGAGCCGGCGCGATGGAGACCGTGCCCGTCCCCGAGAGGGCCGCCCGGCTGATCCCGCCGGGGAAAGCGCTGATGCGAAGAGCCGCGGCGCGAGGGCCGGTCGAGGTGGGTCGGAACGTGATGTTCACGGTGCAGACGGCGCCCGGTGCGAGCGCGGTGCCGAGGCACGTGTCTGCGCTCGTCGCGAAGTCCGACGCATTCGCGCCCTCGAGGAGCACCTCGACGGGGCCGCTCGCGGAGTCGCCGGAGTTGCGGATGGTGAAGGTCGTCGGCGGGCTCGCGGTGAGCGCGGTCACCGCACCGAAGCTCGTGGAGGCGGGCGTCACGTCGAAGCCCGCGCAGAGCCCCGAGGTCTCGCAGCCATCGCCGCCGGCGATGCCGAGATCCCGGTTGCAGTCCAGCCGGCCCGCGGCGCACACCCCGGGAGAGCAGACCCCTCCTGCGCATGTCGGGGCGACCGTCCCGGGCTCGCGCAGACAGACTCGGCCACAGGCGCCGCAGTGGAGCGGATTGGTGTCGGTCGAGATCTCGCACCCGTTGGCGGCGGCGGCGTCGCAGTCGCGGAAGCCGGCGAGGCAGCCCGTCACGCGGCAGGCGCTCGCCGCGCACCCCCAGAGCGCGTTGCCCCCGGCGCAGGCGCGGCCGCACATGCCGCAGTGATCGACGTCCGTCGAGATGTCGGTCTCGCAGCCGGTGGGGTCGAGCCCGTCACAGTCACGCATCATCCCCATGCAGCTCGAGATGCGGCAGGCGCCTGCGGTGCAGGTCCAGTTCGCGGACCGGCCGGTGCATCGGTTGCCGCACGCGCCGAAGTGGACATCCGAGCTGTCGAGGTTCGTCTCGCAGCTTAGGTTCCGATCGCAGTCGGCGCTCGGGCTCGGGCAGACGCGGGGCTGGCACGTGCGCGTGGCGTCGCATTGCTCCGTCGCGTCGCACGAATCGCCGCACGCCGCGCAGAAATCATCGGTTCCCAGCTGGGCTTCGCAGCCATCGCCGACGAGGCCGTTGCAGTCGGCCCAGCCGCTCTCGCACTCGCGCGCCGGATCGAAGCCGCAGAGCCCGCTCCGGCAGCTCACGCGCGCGACGTGCGGAAGCGGAACGCAGCCGTTGCCGCAGCCGCCGCAATTGGCGTCGTCGCTCGCGCCGTTGGTCTCGCAGCCGTCGCCTCCGCGGCCGAGATCACCGTTGCAGTCGAGCGCCGTGCCTGCGCACGACAGCGGCGCGCAGCGCGCTCCGGCACAGGCCGACGACGCGTTCGTCTCGACCGCGCAGCGCCGACCGCAGGCCCCGCAATTGCTCGGGTCGTCGACCACGGAGATCTCGCAGCCGTTGTCGCTCGCGCGATCACAGTCGGCGCGGCCGAGCGGGCAGTCTGCCGAGCCCGCTCGGCAACGACCCGCCACACACGCGCGCGGCGAGCCGTCCACCGGCGCGCAGATCGAGGCGCGCGGGTCCTCGTCGATCCGCGCGTCGCAGTCGTCGTCGGTGCCGTTGCAGCCCTCTTCGAGGCCCGGGTGTCGGGCCTCGCTCGTGTCGTCGCAGTCGTCGTTCGTGATGACGAAGCCGGCGACCGCGCCGCAGCCGAGCGTGACGCCGCTCGCCTCGCTGCCATGGCCGTCACCGTCCGCGTCGCGGTAGAAGATCGAGACGCCGACGCCCTCGTCGGTGCGCCCATCGCAGTCGTTGTCCCGGCCGTCGCAGTTCTCGTCTCCGCCCTCGCTGCTCGTGGCGTCGCGGTCGTCGCAGTCCGCGTCGATCGGCCGCGGCACGCAGCGCGCGTCGGCGCGGCCGTCGAGGTCGTCGTCCTCGAGGTCACCTGGCGCGAGCGCGAAGTCTGCAGCGCCATTGCAGTCATCGTCGAGGCCGTTGCAGAGCTCGGCCTGGCGCGGATTGCGGTCGGCGTCGGCGTCGTCGCAGTCGGTGCCGAGGAGCGAATAGGAGCCCGCCGGTCGGGCGCAGGAGTCGATCGACACGACCGGATTGCCGAAGCCGTCGCCGTCATCGTCCTCGAACCAGCTCGCGATCGTCGGGGCATCCTCGGGATCCGCGACACTGTCGCAGTCGTTGTCGACACCGTCGCAGGCCTCCGGCAGCACCGGGCTCCGCGAGGCGTCGGTGTCGTCGCAGTCGTCGTCGTGCACGGAGAAGCCCGGCGACAGAGCGCAGGCGAAGTCCACTCTCGAGGCGTCCCCGCGTCCGTCGCCGTCGCCGTCGCGGTAGACGATCACCTGCACGCCCTCGTCGAAGCGGCCGTCGCAGTCGTCGTCGATCCCGTTGCACACCTCCGCGCCCACCGGGCTCGCGCCGCGCACGGCGTCGTTGCAGTCGTCACCGCACGCATCGCCATTGCAGCACGCGCGGTCCACGTAGCCGTCGCCGTCGCCGTCGCGTCCTCCGAGCGTCGTCGGATCGCAGTCCTCGTCGACGCCCATCGCGTCGCACAGCTCGAGCGAGCCCGGGCGGATGGCGGGGTCG
>JBKDQC010000149.1:0-14502 GCA_046342295.1 Deltaproteobacteria bacterium
ACCCGTAGGCACCGAGCCTCAGGCTTGCCGCGCCCGTCACCGCCGACTCGAACCTCGTGAGCAGGAGAGACCCTGCGGGATCGAACACGGAGATCTCGAGGTCACGCACGGAGCTGCCGAACGTGGCGCCCCCGCACGTGACGTCGAGGATGCCGGTGCCGTTGTAGACGCTGCCGTCCACATCGATCGCGAAGTGGTCGACGTCGCCAGGGGGAAGTGCGAGGACCAGGACCTGGGGGGCGTACTTGTCGGACCTCGTGCCCGGCGCGCCCGTGCAGGACGAGGGCGTGCTCGTCGTCCGGCACGTGTCGCCGCTGCCCGGCGTTCCGGCCGGGGGCGCAGCGCAGGAGAATCCGGCGTCGCCGCACTCGGCGTCGCTGCTGCACCGGCAGTAGCCCGCCGTGTCGCCCGGGCACAGGACACCGACGTCGCTGCGCGGGCACCCCAGGCGGACGAGCTCGGCCCCGGAGGCCTCGTCGTTACGCGCATCGTCGGCCTCGCGCTGACGGATCTCGGCGAATGGAAAGCGGTAGAAGAAGAAGGGGTCGATCGAGAGGCTGAGTGGAGAGACGCGGAGCAGGAATTGGTCGTCCGTGCCGCGCGACATCGGAGGCGCGACGTACAGAGTGGCGTCGGCGCTTGCCTCGGCCAAGACACGCCGCGAGGTCTCGGATGCGCTCCGTGCGAGCACGGTGCTGCCGCGCCGGAGCTCGACCGAGCGCGCGGAGCCCGTGCTGCCGTGGAAGCTCGGCGGCAGGACTTCGATGAGGCGCGGCGTCGCCGCGTCGAACGCTACATCGTCGATGTCGTCCGCGGTCTCGAAGGCGCCGACCACGCAACGGTGCGCGGCGGTGAGCACAGCTGGCTCGCCCTCGTTTACGACCAGCGTGTTCTCGGATGTCGCGAGATCGACCACCTCCACGGCCCAGTCGTTCTCCTGAAGGAAGAAGGACGACAGCTCCACGTAGTACGTGCCGCTCTCGGGGACACGGAACACAGCTTCGATCTCGAGGTCCTCGTCGAAATTCCTCCCGTCGCAGTCGGCCGACTCGGTGAAGGGGACAATGAAGCGGCGTTCCCGGTCGTAGACCCCCGTCGCCCTGGGGATTCCGCAGAGCACGGGGCTCTCGCAGGAGGGGGGAGGCCTCAGGAGGATGGCGAGGTACTGGCCGCGCGTCGCCGGAATGCGCAGGTAGTCGCGGTCCCACGAGGAGTCGATCCTGCCCGTGACGGGGGGCTCCCCTGGGCGCAGCGTCGGCCCCTCGTCCCACGTCGTGTTGCCGTCGAGGTCCTCGCGCGGCGCCTCGTCGGTGTCTCCGCGGTCGCGGCTCGCGTCGGGCAAGGGGCCCGCCTCGCGGCGCGCCGCGTCGGGCCTGTCGATCGTGCTCGCGTCGAGCGGAGCGCTCCCGTCGATCCGCGCGGCGTCCAGCGAGGTGGGCTCGATCGTCCGGCAGCCAGGCAGCGCCAGGGCGAGCATCGAGGCGTGAAGGGTCGGCTTCGGGATCATCGCAACGCCTCGAGGTTCATGCCTGCCGCGTAGGCGTAGCTGACGTACAGGTCGAAGCCGGAGACGACGACGCCGACCGGGCGATCGCTGCGCACACGGTGCACGCCGTCGCCCTGCACGCCGCCGCGCACCGCGAAGTCGCCCCCGATCTCCGGGAACGACAGCGGGCAGCGGAAGAGCTCCCAGCGGACGCCCACCCGTGTCGCGGGGCCGGTCAGCTCGCTCTGTTCGCAGGTCCCGGGCAGCGGTTCGCCGTCGAGCAGGATCTGCGTGTCCGGCAGCGCCACGATCGTCACCGCGTCGAACGCGTACGTCGACGGCGTCAGGAACACGTAGTCGCTCCGGAACTGGTCCACCGGTGGGACCACGACCAGCGCCGGGTCTCCCCCGGGGTAGAGAGCCGGGATCCCAAGGGCGTTCTGGCTCGCGAGGAGCTGCACGAGCGAGACGGGCTGGTCGGCCACGAGGGTCGTGTCGCGGTCGAGCACGAGCGTCGCGACCTCTCCCTCCTCGAGCGTGAAGGCATCGAACGGAGGAGCGAGCCCGGTGTCGATGCGGGTCGTCCCTGGTGCGACCGCGAGCACGCGCACGATCTCGTACTCGTCGCTCTCGAGCAGCGAGGCCGAGGGGTCGGCGAGCGCGAGGTTGATCGACGCTGCGCGGGCCGGCGTGCGCGCGAGCACGAACTCGGACCCGAGCGAGCTGTCCGGCACGAGCTGGTCTTCGAGGTGATCGGCGCAGCAGAGACGCCCGTCGAGCGAGTCGAAGGTGGGGACGTCGGCGCCCTCGGAGCCGGTGTAGACCGCGACCGGTGCGCTCGAGGTCACGAGCGTCCCGGTGAAGTCCGCGAGGAAGCCGTCGGTCTCGAGGTTCAGCGTGTCGAGGGGCCCGAGCGTGAACGTCGCGCTCTCGCCGGCGCTCCAGCCCTCGCCCGCCTCGAGCCCGAGCACCCGGTCGACGGCGCGCCCGAAGCGCACGGTCACCTCGGTCCCGGACTGGGTGCCGACCACGGTCAACGTCCCGCGGTAGTCGTTCGGCGATCGCTGCCCAGCAACGCCGCGCGTCGCCAGGGTCTGCGGCCAGCCGAGCACGGTGGTGCGCGTCCCGAGCGCCGAGGTCGGCAGCAGCAGCGAGGCGTCGTTCGAGTACACGTCGGCCTGCGCGAGCGGGTTGAACTGGTAGGCGATCACGGGGTGCCGGCTGCGCACGCGGTAGGCGCGCCGCGTGAGCGCCGTGCCCGTCTCGACCCACGTCTCGCCGCTCGCCCGACCGTCGATGCGGCGCCGAGGCAGCGAGAACGTCTCGAGGTCGGAGGCAGGCACGTCCGACTCGGCGACCGTCCGCAGCCGCGCAGGCTGACCCGGCTCCGCGTCGTCGACCTCGAGCACGATGTGCGTCGTGAACGGGTTCGGGTTGGACACGATGATCCCGAAGGGCGGGAAGTACAGGCCCTGGGTGTCGAGGTCGACGGGGTAGAACTCGCAGCCCACGTAGCTGCGATCCGCGAGCGCCTCCTCGCAGACCTCGACGCACCCGCCGTCCCGACACGCCTGCCCCGCCTCTAGATCGCACGTGCCCGTGCTCTCCCAGCCGGAGCCGTCTGCGAGGCACCGCGCCGGATTGCCCTCGAAGCAGCCGTTGACCCCGGGGACACAGACGCGGCACTCGCCCTCGACGCAGCGCTCACCGCGGAGCGTGCAGTCGCTGCGGACCGAGCCGATCAGCGCGCCCTGCCGCTCGCACCGAACCGCGACATCCCCTTCGCAGACGGCGTCTCCCTCCGCCCGGCAGGCGAAGACGCCGGAGTCGGCGCTCTCGAGGACGGGTGTCGAGCGGCAGCCGCCGAGCCCAGCGACCAGCAGTGGCAGCCAGAGCGTGCCGGGTCCAGCGCGCCTCATGGGCTCACCTCGTAGGTGAAGTTCGTCTGGTCGAGCGCCGCTCGCCGGAACGGCAGGAACGCGATCGCGCGCAGATCGATGGTGTCGAAGTCCAGCGCCGGCACCTCCGTCACCTCGACGATCACTCTCCACGGGAGAACACCATTGCGCTGTCGCCCGAGAGGCTGGATCCCCTGGCCCACCCATGCGCCCAGGTCGGGCACCGTCACGCTCCGGGCGCTCGGGTGCGCGAAGATGTACCAGGAGACCTCCCGGTCGTAGGCCGAGTCGAAAGGCGGGCGGATGGCGACCCGCGAGAACGAGTGCCCTCCCGCATGCGTCCATCGAAGGGTGCGATCAGCGGCGAACGCCTCTCCCGGAGTCGCGGGCGCCGTGAAGCTCGGGACCTCCAGGAATGCGGTCGCCGGGACGTTCAGGGCGCCTGCCGCGAGCGGCTCGCGGAGCACCGCCGCACTGTATGGTTGCGTCCGGCATTCCTGTGCGTTGATCGGACAGGGGGTGAAACTCCTGT
This sequence comes from Deltaproteobacteria bacterium, assembly GCA_046342295.1. Taxonomy (GTDB): domain Bacteria; phylum Myxococcota_A; class Polyangia; order Polyangiales; family Sandaracinaceae; genus JAFLCL01. The sequence continues at coordinate 3,917 of JBKDQC010000149.1, forward strand.
ATTCCCACCCCGCGTCGGTGCGCTCCTCGGGGAGCTCCGGCTCGAGGACGGCGAGGACCTCCTGCCAGGCACCCGCGAAGCTTCCGAGGGCGCTCGGCTGCAGCGGCAGCGCGACCTCCTCGCCCAGCGGTGCGGCGAAATTGTCCCACGCGGTTACCGAAGGTCTCGGAAATCCGAGACTTGGCCCGCGCACGTCGTAGCCAAACGGGCCGCTGCGGCTCGTGATGGCGAAGAGCCCCAGCCCCGTGAGCGAGCCTACTGCGTAACGCGTGTGCAAGCGCATCGTGTCGAGGGCGGTGGGACGCAGTTGGTCGAAGTTCAGTGACGCCGCGTGCACTCGCGCGAGCCCGGGCGCGGTCGTGCGGATCGCGCGGCCGGACACGAGGGGTGAGTCCAGCCGGACCTCCACCCCTGCCGTCGTGCCGTCGGAGACCACGCGGAACGTCCGAGAGAGCCCGACGACCCGAGGCTCGAAGGGCACGTCGTACCCCGTGGCCCCCGCCGTGCGCTCGATGCCGGCGATGGCGAAGGCCACGAGCGTCGTCTCGGTGGACGCCGCATCGGTGATCGGATCCAGCGTGAACCGGAATCCCCGTGCTCCCCGGTCCGATTCGGTGACCCGCGTGAAGGCGGAGACTAGCCCTGAGATGCGATCACCACTGCGAAGGGCGCGGCTGCCCACGAGGACGACGTAGGCCACGCGTTCCTCGCCCGGCATCGCGGCGGGGACGCCGAGCCAGTCCCACGTGGGCGTCTCGAACTCGCCGGCGGCGTCGTAGAAGACGATCTCTCCCTCGACGCGGCTCTCGACGCGGCGACCGAACGGGCTCCCATCACCGGCTCCGCCATCCCCCACCGGGAGGCAGCTCGGGTCGACCCCGGTGGTCCCCCGGAACCCTCGGTTCAGCGACGCAGAGACGTACCTGGAGTTGATGGCCACGAAGCCGCCGTGATCGAAACAGCGGTGGGACGCGAACACGTCCATCGGCCCGCGGACGTCGTCGCCCGCGAAGGTCACGGTGCCTGCGGGCCCCGTGAGGCTCTGGTGCGGGAACGCGCCCTCGCGGCCCGCGACCACCACGGCGCCCTCGAGCGGGCGGCCGCGGTCGTCCGTGACGAGCACGCGTAGCACCCCGTCGAGCGGGCCTCCTCCGAGCCCGCCGAAGGACCGGAATGGGCTCTCGTAGGTGAAGGCCTCCTCGAGCACGAGGGTCTCGCCTCGCGACGTGACCGTCACGTCGACGGTCCCGATCTCGTGTGGCGGGACGACACAGGTGCCTTCGGTCGGGCTCCGTGCGCTCCAGCCCGTGCATGCGAGGTCGTCGATCCGGACGGCGGTGGAGGCATCGAAGAGCGCCGAGGCCGCGCGCAGCGTGAGTACGACGCCGCCGTCGGGCGAGCTCGACGCGGGGCTGATCGCGACGGGATCGTAGGTGTAGCCGGCCGGCAGGACGGCTGTGGACGTGCCATCGCTCACCTCCACGTCCACGCTTCCGGGCGAACGGGCCGGGACGGTCACCTCGAGCCGGTTCGAGTCGATGCTTCGCACGTCGGACGCCGGGATCGAGCGTTCACCGAAGCGCACCGAGAGCGGCCCGCTCCCGAGCCCGTTGCCTCGGAGGGTCGCGACGTTGCCGCCCGAGAAGGGCCCGTGGCCCGGCAGCACGCGCACCACAGCAAGGCGGGGCGGCGCCGCATCGTCGGGCGGGCCGGGAGCAGCGTCGGAAGGGTTGGGCTCGCCAGCGTCCGGTGCAGAAAGCACCTCGAGCGTCTGGCAGCCTTCGATGAGCGCCAGCGTCAAGAGCACGCCGACGGCGGCCGCGGACCGCCTCTCGAGCGAGGTCGTGCAGGTCATCACCATGGGAGTGAGCCATGGGTCGAATCGGCTCAAGAAAAATGCTCATGGTGCGGTCGCGTCGCGGCATGCTCGCGGGCGTGAGCCGATCGGGTCGCCTCGTCGCTCTCAGAGCGTGAGTCACTTGGATTGACTCATGCTCTGACGTTTCTTGCCGGAGGGTCTGGCCGCAGCCCCTCCCTCTCGCCGAGTGAATCGGCGAGAGCCTCCCTCCCGCCGATTTGAGCCCGTGGCACCCGCATCGATCCATCCGAGTGCCACGTGCTCTCAGGCTCGAACCCGATGAAGTCCATCCAATCCAGCTCGCTCCGGGCCGTGGAGGTCCCCGACGCGATCCTCGCGGCCCGCGCCGCGGAGGGAGACGAGCGGGCTCTCGGACATCTGTTCGAGCGGCACGCGCGCTACATCGCGGGCGTCGCCTACCGCCTGCTCGGGCACGATGAGGAGGTCGACGACGTCGTGCAGGAGACCTTCCTCGCAGCGCTCGAGCACATCGGGACCCTGCGTGACGCTCAGGCCGTGCGGCCGTGGCTGGCGAGCATCGCTGCGCGTCGGGTGATGCATCGCTTCGACGCGCGGAGCCGCCTTCGACGCTTCGTCGAGAGCTGGGTGGTGGGCAGCCCATCGCGCACCGAGCCCCATGTCCGAAACGACCTCGGCGAGCTCGAGCGCGCGCTGGCCCGCCTGCCTGCGGAGGAACGGATCCCCTGGGTGCTGCACCGGGTGGAGGGCGAGACGTTGCCCGAAGTCGCGCGCATCGTGAGGGTCTCGCTCGCGACGGTGAAGCGACGCATCGCGAGCGCCGAGCACGCCCTCGGCAACCTGAAGGAGCCTGGCCGTGACGACTGAGGAGCAGATCGAGGAGTACCGGGCTCGGAGCGAGCGCCGCTTCGACGAGCTCCGCGAGCAGCGTGTGCTCGCGCGGGTTCGGGAGGCCAGGCGCGGCCAGCCTTCGCGCCAGAGCAGGATCGTGGCGCCGCTCCTGGCGGCCGCGGCCGCCGCGGCGTTCGTGTTCGCGCTCGACCGGCTCGTGCTGCCGAGCTCCGCGCCGTGGGTCCTCGTCGACGGCTCCGAGGTGCTGCTGGCCGAGGGGGCGCACGTGGAGCTCGCGCATGCGGACGGCGCCGGGGTCCGGTTGCTCCAGTCGCGCGGCCGCGCCCGCTACGACGTGACCCGCCGCGCCGGGCGGACCTTCGAGGTCGTGACGCCCGAGGCGACGGTGCGGGTTCGAGGCACTTCGTTCGACGTCGAGGCCTCGAGCGAGTCCACCGAAGTCCTCGTGCACGAGGGTGTGGTCGAGGTCGACGACGGCGCTCGGCAGATCCTCCTCCGCGCTGGAGAGCGCCTGCGGGTCACGGGTCGCGCGGCCGATACGGTGGACCCTCCCGCAGCGCAGCCGCGCGGGGGGGGCAGCGGAGAGACGCCGGCGGACGCGCACGCCGAGACGCGCGCAGGGCAGACGCAGTCGGATGAGACGCAGACCAGCGCGGTGCAGGCGCCCGTGGCCCAGACGGAGCCCGACGCGGCGCCCGTCGCGGAGCTCGAACCTGTTCCCTCGGGCGCGCCCGTGGTCCGGTCGTCGCAAGCGCGAGCGTCGCGGGAGCCTCGCTCGAGACCGAGCGCCAGCCGAGAGAGCCTGCTCGCGCGCGCGGACGAGGCACGCGCCCGCGGGGCCTTCGACGCCGCCGTCCCGCTCTACCTCGAGGCCGAGTCTCTGGGCTCGGTACAGGACCAGGCCGAGGTCGCGATGTTGCTCGCGCGGCTCGAGTCACGCCGCGGTCGTCCGGAGCGCGCGGTCCGCGCGTACGAACGCTGCTTGCGGTACGCGCCCGATGGACCGCTCGCGGAGGACGCGCTCGCAGGCGCCGCCCAGGGCTGGGCGGACGTCGGAGCGCTGGAGCGGGCCCGTGAGGCTGCGGCACACTACCGCGCACGTTGGCCATCGGGACTTCACGACGCCGCGATGAGGCGGCTGCTCGCGCGGTGAGAACGCGCCAGGCCTTCGCGGTGGCCCTCGTCCTCGCAGCGTCGGTCGTCGCCGAACCGGCCTCGGCGCAGATCTCGGTGCGGCTCGAGGGCTGCGGCGAGCTCGGCGAGGCCGAAGTCGCGCGCGCGCTCGCGATCGAGATCGAGGGCGCGCCCACGGTCCCGTTGGGCGTGCGGGTGGCCTGCGACGACGTCGGCATCGTGATCGAGGTGGACGACCCGATCACCGACAAACGCCTCGCGCGGAGGGTCGCGGGCGTGGACGCGCGTCGTCCCGCGGCGGCGCGGGCCGTGGCGCTGCTCGTGTCGGAGCTCGTGCTCGCCTCGTGGGCCGAGCTGCTGCTCGAGCGCGAGGAGCCGGGGAGCTCTCCCGAGCGCGCGACCGCGCGCGCCGAGGTCGAGCGGTCTCTCGTGGAAGCGCAACGGTCCGGGCCCGAGGCTCCCACCGGACCCGGAGAGCCGGCCGCGGCGCGAAGCGGAGAAACGGCAGCGCCGTCGGCGGAGGCGACGTCGCCCGGCCCCCGTGCGGAGGGCTCGCTCCCCGAGCTCCCCGACGCACCTTCGCGCCCCGTTCTGCGTGTCCGTGCGGACGTATCCACGGGACTGCGGATCCGCGACGTCGAGGCGCCATTCGTGACCTGGCTCGGCGCGCTCGAGGCGCTGGCGCATCTGGAGGAGACCGTGTCGCTCGGCGCCCGCGTCTCGGTCGAGCTCACGGAGATCGAGCGGCGCGCCGGGACGGTCTCCTACTCGAGCGTCGGAGGCGGACTGCTCGTGTCGATCGAGCTCGTGAGGAGCGACCGCTTCGTGCTCGATCTGCTCTCGGAGGCGAGGTTCGCGTGGGTCCGGCTCGACGGCCGTCCGTCGCGATCGAGCATCGAGGGGCGGGCGGTGGACGATGTCCTCGCGGAGCTCGAGCTGTGCGTCGCGCCGGGGCTCGAGCTCGTGCCGGTGCGCCTCGCGCTCTCGCTGTCGCTCGGTGCGGCGGTGGCGGGTCCCACGGGGACGGTTTCCGGCGAGCCGAGCGTCACCGTGCCGGGCTTCTTCGGCGGCGCGGGTCTTCGCGTGGGCTTGCGCTGAGCGTCCGAGGCGCGGAGCCGACCTCCGCGACCGTGACAACGTCCTCGGGGACGAGCATGCTCGCGCGCTTTCGGAGGCTTCATGAAGCACTGGTGGATGGCGGTGGGTGTCCTCGCTCTCTGGGGATGCCCCGACGCGACGACTCCCGAGATGGCCGACGCGTCGGGACTCGATGCGGAATCGCAGGATGTGGGGGCCTTCGACGGCGGCGTGGGCGACGGGGGAGCGGACGACGCGGGCGGCTTCGACGCGAACGCTGCCGATGCCCACGAAGCCCCCGACGCGGGACCCGAGGACGACGCGCCGGCGTCCGTCGATGCGTTCGCGGGCGTCGATGCGTTCGTGGGCGTCGATGCGTTTCGTGCGCCCGACGCGTTCGCGTCGCCTGACGCGTTTGCGTCGCCCGATGCGTTTCGAGCGCCCGACGCGTTCAGCGCGCCCGACGCGTTCAGCGCGCCCGATGCGCGCTCGGTGACCTACGCGACCGACGTGCGGCCCTTCATGATGACGCGCTGCGGCGGGTGCCACAACGCCGGCTTCTCGTCGGGTGGCCTGGACTTCGGGAGCTACGCCAGCACGCAGGCCGCCTCGACGAGATGCGCGGGGGTCACCCGCGGAGCGTGTGCGCTCGTCCGCTTTCGCAATCGCTCGATGCCTCCCGGGAGCACTTGCGGAGTGTCGCCGACGGGGGCCGGTTGCTTGACCGCCGCGGAGGAGGCCATGCTGCAGTCCTGGATCGACGGCGGTCAGCTTCCGTAGGCGCGGCTCGAGCGACGGAGTCTGGGCGGCAGGCCGGCGTGCCCGGATCGGCCGTGCCAAGGTGTGCGCATGCACCGACGCTCGCTCGGTCTCGCCGCGCTTCTGGCCCTCTCGTCGACCGGGTGCGAGCCCGCGCCGGCGCCCTCGCCCGACGCGGATCTCCGGGACGCCTTCGACGGCGGCCTCCCCGTGAACCTCGACGCGGATCTCCGAGACGCCGTCGTGACCCTCGACGCGGATCTGCGAGACGCCGTCGATGGCGGCGCTTCCGCGACCCTCGAGCGCTACTGCGATGAACAGGTCGAGGCGCTTTGCCGCGGCACCGCGGCGTGCGGGTGTCCGGGCGCCAACCTGGAGGACTGCCTCATCGCCCAGACGCGCGCGTGCGAGTCGGCGCTGGCGCCGCTCATCGGCTCCGCACTGCTCGGTGAGGTCGACTTCGACCCGGCGCTCGGCCGGGCGTGCATCGAGGACACGCGTGCGTTCGCCGAGCGCTGCGATGCACCGACCTCCACCAACCGACCGGCCTCGTGCCTCGGCGCCTTCACCGACCGCGCCCGGGTCGGCGGAGCGTGCGCACGCTTCAGCGCCGGCCTGCCCTGTGCGGATGGTGCGGGGGCGTGCGTGCCTGGCGCTGCGGGGCTGAGCTGCGTCCCGCTGGCGACCGAGGGGATGGGGTGCACGGCGGCGCGCTGCGTGGACGGGCTCGTGTGCGACGGAGCGAGCTGCGTCCGACCTGGTGCTGCGGGAAGCGCGTGTGTCATCGACGGGATGTGCGCGGGGGGCCTGGTGTGCGCGAGCACGGGACGGTGCGCACCCCCCGCGACGCGGGGTGAGGCGTGCGCGAGCACGGCCAGCTGCGGTCGGGGCCTCGCCTGCGTCGAGGGCCGTTGCGCCGACGGCCCAGCGCCCGGCTCCTCGTGTGATTCCACGGTCTCGTCGTCGTGTGCGTCGGCGGACGTGTGTCTCCCCGGGGATGGCCCGAGCACGTGCGCGCGCCGCGCTGCCGAGGGCGAGAGCTGCCCTCGCTTCGACGACTGCGCTGCGGGCCTCGCGTGCGATTTCGCTGCGACTCCGCCGGTCTGCCGCGCGCTTCCTCCGGCCGGGATGCCGTGCGTCTCCGGCCAGTGCGCCGATGGCGCGGGGTGCGTCGCGTCGGGCGCGTCGGGCTCGTGCGAGACCCTTCCGGGCGCCGGCATGCCGTGCCTCGTGGGCGCGTCGCTCCCCTGCGCAGCGGGTCTCGGATGCGACCCGGACACCGGCCTGTGCGAGCCCGGCGGCGCCGAGGGGATGCCTTGCGTCGCCGGGGCGTGTGCCTCGGGATTCGTGTGTGACTTCGGGACTCCCGCCCGCTGCCGCGCGCCCGTCGGCGAGGGAGAGCGATGCACGTCGGACGAAGGCTGTCGCTCGGGTCTGCACTGCGACTTCGAGACGAACCGCTGCGCATCGGCGCTCGCCGACGGGGCCCTCTGTGCATCGGACGCCGCCTGCAGACCTGGCTCCGCCTGCGTCTTCGACGGCACATCCAACACGTGCCGCGCGCTACCGTCGGGCAGCGGTGAGCCGTGCATGGACCGCTGCGGAGGAGGCCTGCGCTGCGTCCTGCCCCCGGGAACCTGCGCCCGAGGCGCTTGCCTCCTCGTCGACTGACCCGAGCCGATGAGAGACCGAGAACGCGACGCGCATGGGGGGAGGCTTTCCTCTCCACCTCAATCGTGCGCGACCGGTGTCGGTCGAGAGGGGCTAGACCAGACCCTTCCAGCTCGTCCCGTGGCGGCGAAATCGTTCGCGCATCTCCGAGAGGTGCCCGGCCTCGAGAGGCCCTCGCGCGACCGCCGCGATGCATGCCTCGAGCCCCTCGAGGCGGGACGTCCCGACGATCGCGCTCGCGACCGGCTCCGCGAACGCGCTGAACCGGATGGCCAGCTCCGGCCACGCATGGCCGTGCGGGTCGAGGGCGAGGGTCTGCCATCGGTCGAAGTAGGTCGCGACGTCCGGCGCGTCCGGGCGCCCAACGAACGAAAAGGCGGCGTTCGCGAGAGGCCGCTTGGCGAGGACCCCGACGCCGCGCGTCGAGGCCTCGGGGAGCAGCGCCTCGAGGCTCCCCTGATCGACGAGGTTGACCGAGCACTGCGCCACGTCGAATACGCCGGAGGCGACCGCCCATGCGAGCGCGTCGTCCTCGCCCGAATATCCGATCGCCCTCACCTTGCCGGCCTGGCGGGCGTTCACGAGGGCAGAGACGCAGTCGCCGCGCTCGAGCACCGGGCGCGCGCAGGAGTGGAGGAACACGACGTCGATCCGGTCCGTTCGAAGGCGCCCGAGGGCGTTCTCGATCCCGCGAGTGACGCATTCGCCCGTCCAGTCCTCGACGCCGTCAACGCCGTAGCCGACCTTCGTCGAGAGCACGTACTGCTCGCGCCTCGCTTCGAGAATTCGGCCGATGCGTTCCTCGCTCGCGCCGTAGGAGCGTGCGGTGTCGATGAGGGTCACGCCGCGATCGAGCGCCCCGTGAAGCAGCCTCGCGATGTCTCGCTCGTCCGAGGAAGGCGCCCCGATCCGCCCCGCCCCGAGGCCGAGCGCAGAGACCCGCAAGCCGCTCCTGCCCAGCATCCGTTGCTCGATCGCCATGGGCCGCAGCGTCGCACGGAGGCTCGCGTGCGCCAGGACCGGCCATCGACGCGAGGGAGGGTCGGAGGACCTGGGCGTGTCCGCGACGACGCAGACAGTTGGCGGTCTGCGCGGAGGTTGTCTAGCCTTGTCGCGTGCAGGCGGCGCGTCTTCGCGGTCGGGTGTCGGCGGATGGCCTGTCCATCCTCGTCGAGGTCACCCGCGGCGAGCCCTGTGGTCTGCTCGAGCTCTCCGAGGTGCTCGGCCAGGCGGGCGTTCGCTACATCCACGACGACGAGCCCCTGAGGCTCCTCGCCGATCGCCTTCAAGATCCCGGCTACGAAGCGCCCGAGGAGGAGCTCCGGCTCGGGCTCGCTCCGGCGTCGGGTCGCCCGGGATACTTCGAGCCGCGCTTCGACCGCGAGCTCAAGCCGGGCCACGTCGACGCCGAGGGAAACATCGATTACTTCGAACGGGAGCTCCTGAGCGGGGTCACGGCCGGCGACGCCATCGGCGTGCTCCATGCCCCCTCCGCGGGACTGCCAGGGCGCCGCGTCGATGGTGCGGAGATCCCCGCTCCGCCCTCTGCGCCAGCGGCCTTGCAGCTCGGCCCGGGCGTCCAGGTCGACCCCTCCGGCACGGTCACCGCGACCCGCCCCGGGGTGATCCGCTACGACCCGAGCAAGTCGCTCGACGTCGTCCAGTACTACGAGCACCCCGGCGACGTCGACTTGCGCTCTGGCAACCTCGACATGGTCGGTACGGTCAAGGTCCAGGGGGAAGTCCACCGGCTCTTCGAGATCCGCGCGACCGGCGACATCGACATCGGGCGCGGCGTCGACGGAGGCTCGGCGCTCGCTGGCGGAAACCTCTTCGTGAGAGGTCGCGCGCGCGGCGGCGAGGGGACGGTGCTCCTCGCGGAGGGCAACGTCCTCGTCAAGGTCGCGGAGGGTGCGGTCATCCGCAGCGGGCGCATGCTCGAAGTGCTCGACGCCGTGAACAGCGATCTCGTCGGCGAGAACATCCACGTCCTCCGCAACATCCGGGGCGGAGGCGCGATCGCCGAGCACTCGCTGGTCGTGCAGAACGCGGGCTCACCCTCCAACCTCGTCAACACCCTCCTCGCGGTCGGTCAGCGCGTCCAGCGGCCCGTCGTCTCCGCCTCGCCCCGCTCGAAACTGCGGGCGACCGAGCGCTCGCTCCTGCACCGGGCGGGTGCGCTCCAGACGCGACCGTCGAGCACCATCTCCCGGGGGGTGAGCCTGCTCGACGCCCAGACGCGGGAGCGGCGCGAGCAGCAGCGCGCGCTCGTCGCGTCGGCGTTCATCGAGATTCGAGGCACCGCGCAGCCGGGGGTGCTCATCCAGTTCGGCGACTTCAAGACCACGCTCGAGCGCCCGCTCCGCGCGACCCGGCTGCGCTGGGATCTGACGCAGGGCGTGCTGGTCGAGGAGCCGATCGCGAGGGTAACGGGCCCCTCGCTTCGACCCTGAGCGCCGCATCACGGGATGGAGAGACCGAGCAAGAATCGAGTTCGATGAATCGGCTCGACGCGGTCATGGCGTCGCCCTCGCGTTCGCGTTCGCCCTCGCGAGCTTCGGGCGGCTCAAGACCCGCGAAGCGGCCCGGGTCGGCCATCCGAGCGCAGGGGAGGGCGCAGCGGCCGCGAGGGAGTCGCGGCGGATGGTCGACGCGGGGGCCGAAGGCCGTCTTGAACCGTGAGGTCGGCATCGGCCAAAGCGCGGAGACTTCGACATCGACTTCGACATCGACTTCGACATCGACATCGACTTCGACATCGACTTCGACTTCGACATCGCCTTCGACATCGACTTCGACATCGCCTTCGACATCGCCTTCGACATCGCCTTCGACATCGCCTTCGACATCGACTTCGACATCGACATCGACTTCGGCTTCGCCTTCGCCTTCGACTTCGGCTTCGCCTTCGGCTTCGGCTTCGCCTTCGGCTTCGCCTTCGACTTCGACTTCGACTTCGACTTCGACATCGCCTTCGACTTCGACATCGCCTTCGGTTTCGCCTTCGGTTTCGCCTTCGGTTTCGCCTTCGCCTTCGGTTTCGCCTTCGCCTTCGACATCGACTTCGCCTTCGACATCGACTTCGACTTCGACTTCGACTCTCCTTCGACTTCGACTTCGACTTCGCGGCTGCGTCGCTGGCGCCGCTTTGCACGAAGGATTTTTGGGGCCGTTCCGGGCTTCGTGACGATGGGCTCGTGCTCGGCGGCGTCCAGCGCGGCCTTCGGCCGTCCGTGCTCGCAGTGCTCCCCATGCT
>JBKDQC010000150.1:0-1248 GCA_046342295.1 Deltaproteobacteria bacterium
TGGTCCAGAGCGCGTCGCTCGAGGAGCTTGTGCACGCGCTCGGCGATGGTCGTGCAGAGCGTCTCGAGCCCGTCGCGTGTCGGCGCTTCGATGGGTGTGAAGGCACCGAGCGCGTCGTACACACCGTCCACGTAGAGCGAATGGAAGTGAACGTTCAGCGCGAGGTCGCTCCCGAACCTCTGCACGGCGGTGATGCTGCCCGTGCGTCCGTCGGCGATGCCGAGCTCGCGGCCCTTGTCGCGATACCAGGCCTCGATCACGCGCGCGGCAAGGGCCTCACCGACGACCTCTCGGGCGCCGGTCCCTTCACGGTCCTCGCGCCCACCAACGAGGCGTTCACCGCGCTCGGCATGCTGCCCTCGGGTGACGCGCTGACGAACGTGCTGCTCTACCACGTGGTCGGCGAGCCCTTGTCGCGATACCAGGCCTCGATCACGCGCGCGGCAACGCCGTGCACGGCGAGCGTCAAGTCGTGGTGGTAGGCGAGCGGTACGCGCAGCTCGAACGGCAGGCTCAAGACCCACTGCCGCACGCGCACACGCGGGAGCACGGCGCTCACCCAGTGGCGCGCCATCTCCGTCATCCTCCGGCCCATGCAGCGCGGGCAGAACCCTCGTGCTTTGCACGAGAGGCCTACGAGGCGATCGCGCCCGCAGTGTCCGCACAGGAATCGCACGGCTCCGAGCGCGAGCACCCCGCAGCGCAAGTAGTCGCGCAGCTCGTCCACCACGAAGCTGGGCATCGGCTCGCCCTCTTCCGCGCGCCGAGCCAGGAACGTCTCGAGGTACTCGCGCACCACGCGATGCAGCGTCGTTTGCTGCGGGTCGCGCGGAGAGGAGTCCTGGTGCGCGAGGCGGCTCGTCGGTGCACGGCGAGGAGGCACGCCGCGCCGGCAAGCAAGCGCCGATACGGTCTTGGAGGCGCAGAACCTCGAAGAAAACGCGCGTCAGCTGGCGGGGTGGCGGCGGCCTGGCGGCGGAGGGCGCCAGGTGATCGCGATTCCCCCGCGAGAACAGAGTCTCTCGAGGGAGCCGGCCGGGCGTTGACGTATCCTTCGCGCGTGGATCGTGTGCTCTTCGAGTCGGCGAGCGCCGCGCGGCGTGTGGATGCGGCGCTGGCTGTGGTGCGTGCGGCGCTCGATCGGCGAGAGACGGTCACCGTGATCGCACCCACCCGCGAGGCGGGCCGTGAGCTCGTCCGGCGTGTCGCGTCGGAGCGTGGCTCCGCAGCCGCGATCGAGCCCACGAG
>JBKDQC010000151.1:0-1144 GCA_046342295.1 Deltaproteobacteria bacterium
CAGATGAGACGCGACGGCGAAGTGCGCGAGCCCAACTCAAGGTATCGTGGACCATGAGCCCGCGCTTGCGTCTCGCCCTCGCGATCCTCCTCGCGCTCACTGGCGCGATCGCCTACGGCGTCTTCCGGCAGGAGGACGGGACATGGCTGGGCTTGGTCTACCCAGATCGCACCAACCTCATGCGCCACGAGGTCATCGGCGAGTTCCGGTCGCTCAACGAGTGCCTCGATCGTGTGCGCGCGGCGGCCGACGAACGCGGCGCGTATGAGTGCGGCTTGAACTGCCGTGAGCGGCCGAGCGGCTTGAACATCTGCGACCGCACAGTGGGCAACGAGCGCTGACGCGGGTCGGTGCGGCTTCTGGCCCGACCCCGGCGGGCACTGCCGATGGGAACTCGTACGCGCCCGCCGGCACGAAGCCCCTGGCGGGCAGGCGGGCACTGCCCACTCGTCCCACAAGTACACAACGGGACGCAGGGGGCCTCAGGCCCACGGCGAGCTGCCGCTGGCCTACCACCACGACCTGACGCTCGCGGTGCACGGCGTAGCGGCTCGCGTGATCGAGGGCTGGTATCGCGACAAGGGCCGCGAGCTCGGCATCATCGACCCGCGCACCGGCCACATCACCGCCGTACAGAGGTTCGGGAGCGACCTCGCCCTGAACGTGCACTTTCACATGCTCTTCACGGACGGCTGCCACGACGTGCTCGGCCGGGTCGCGCCCGGGAGGCGCGACAGCCAACGCAGCACGCCCATCGCTGCGCCCACGCGCGCCGAGCTCGAGGCGCTCTGCACCACCATCGCTGGGCGCGTGCACAAGCTCCTCGAGCGCAGGGCCATCGAGCAGCCCGAGGAGCGCACGCTCTGCCTCGCGCTCGCGCGCTCGGCCGCGCGATGCGACACGAGCAAGCACGCCCCCGAGGGCACCGACCCCGACCACGACGGCGAGCCCGGGTGGAAGCTGAAGGCGAGAGTGAATGGCTTCGACCTCGAGGCCACCACCGTAGTGCGCGCCGAAGAACGCGAGCGCCTCGAGAACCTCGCGCGCTATCTCCTACGCCCCCCGCTGGCCGACCGACGCCTGCGCCTGTTGCCTGCCGACCAAGTGGCCCTGGAGCTCAAGAGCCCCTGGAAGGACGGCACGA
>JBKDQC010000152.1:0-4928 GCA_046342295.1 Deltaproteobacteria bacterium
TCTCGAAACCCACGGAGCCGACGTCGTCATGCTCGACATCGAGATGCCCGAGCCTGACGGGCTCGAGACGCTAAGACGAATTCGAGCCAAGTCGACAGCCCTTCCGGTGATCATGTGCTCGACAGCCACCCACCGCGGCGCGGCGGCAACCGTCGAGGCGCTCTCGGCCGGCGCGACCGCCTACGTGACCAAGCCCACGACGGCCGCGAACCACGCGGAGGCGATCACGGAGATTCGCGGCGAGCTGGTGCGGAAGATCCGCGCCGTCGTCGCCGCTTCCGCGCGGAGCACCCGGTCCGGCGCCGACCGGACCACGTCGATGGCCCCCGAGGCTCCGCAACGTACGACGAACACGCGACCGGGCGTGCGCCCCGACGTCCTCGCGATCGGCTGCTCGACCGGCGGTCCGAACGCGCTCATCGACGTCTGGCGCGGGCTTCCGCGCGCCTTCCCGACGCCGATCCTGCTCGTACAGCACATGCCTCCGGTCTTCACCCGGATGCTCGCGGAGCGCCTCACCGCGCTCGGCGGGGTGCCGGTGAGTGAGGCGACCGACGGCGAGGCCCTCGCGCCGGGGCATGCGCAGATCGCGCCAGGGGGCCTGCACATGGAGGTCGAGAAGAGCGGGGAGCAGGTGTGTGTCCGTGTCCATGACGGCCCTCCCGAGAATTCCTGTCGACCCGCGGCCGATGTCCTCTTTCGATCGGTGGCGCGCGTCTATGGCGGTGGCGTGCTCGGCCTCGTTCTCACGGGCATGGGCCAGGACGCGCTCACCGGCTCACGCGCGATCGTCGAGGCGGGGGGCGCCGTGATCGTGCAGGACGAAGCGACGAGCGTCGTCTGGGGCATGCCCGGCTTCGTCGCGCGGGCAGGGCTGGCCCGGGACGTCCTGCCGCTCTCGCAGATCGCCCCGGCAGTCCTGCGCGCATTTCATCTCCGTCCTCCCCACCGAACCCAGGCCGCATGACCCTCCAAGAGTCCGATTTCGTATTCATCCGCGACCTCGTGCTCCGCCGCTCCGCGATCGTCCTCGAGACGGGCAAGGAGTACCTGGTCGAGGCACGCCTCTCTCCCGTCGCCCGCGACGCGGGGTTCGCGGGGATTCCGGAGCTCGTGGAGGCGCTGCGTCGCCATCCGACCGGGCCACTCGGCACGCGCGTCGTCGAAGCGATGACGACCAACGAGACGAGCTTCTTCCGGGACAACCATCCCTTCGAGGCTCTACGATCTCATGTCATTCCGAAGTTGATCGAGCGCAACCGCCACCATCGCAGCATCCAGGTCTGGTCGGCGGCATGCTCGACCGGACAAGAGCCCTACACGATCGCCATGACTCTCAAGGAGCACTTTCCCGAGCTCTCCTCGTGGAAGGTCCGCATCGTGTGCACCGACCTCGCCGAGTGTGTGCTCGAGCGGGCCCGCGCCGGCCGCTATCGACAGATCGAGGTCAATCGGGGCCTGCCTGCGACCTACCTCGCCAAGTACTTCGAGCGCCGTGGCCTCGAATGGGAGGTCGTACCGGCGTTGAAGGAGTGGATGGAGTTTCGCCAACTCAATCTGATCGGCGAATGGGGTCTGATGCCGCGGTTCGACATCGTGTTCCTCCGGAACGTTCTCATCTATTTCGATGTCGAGACGAAGCGCCGGATCCTCGGGCGGGTGCGTCAGCAGATGACACCAGCCGGCTGGCTGTTCCTCGGGAGCGCCGAGACGACGCTCAACATCGACGAGTCTTTCCAGCGCGTGACCGCAGAGAAGGGCCATGCGTACCAGAGCGCCGCGTGAGCGGAGGGACCATGAGTGACAACAACCCGTTCATCGAGCGTGAATCCGTCATCGAGGTCACCCAGGCAGTCTGCGAGTGTCTCCTCGGAGATTTCGCAGAGCCGCGACCTCCGCTCGCCGCCGCACCGGAGACCGAGCCCGGAGTCGTCGCTTGCGTGAGCATCAGCGGAGCGTGGTCCGGTGACGTTCGTGTGCGTCTCTCTCCGGCGCTGGCGCGCAGACTCGCGCGAGAGATCCTGCAGATCGAGGCCGCCTCGACCGACGACGCGGGTGTCCGCGACGTCGCGGGCGAGGTCGCGAACATGATTGGCGGCAACCTGAAGGCGCTCCTGCCCGAGCCCTGCCGGCTGTCGCTGCCTCGGGTGGTTGTCGACTCCGGCCCGGGAGAGGGTGCTCTGGTCCAGGCGTTCGCCGTGGGCGCCGACACGTTCGAGGTCTGTGTCGAGGCCGCGGCTTGAAACTTCGAACGTGATGCCCATTCACGAGAAGACACGGAGACGGACATGAAGCTGCTCATCGTCGACGACAGCAAGGCCATGCGCATGATCGTCACTCGGACCCTCCGACAGGCGGGCTTCGGTGGCATCGAGATCAGGGAGGCCGAGAATGGCAGCCAAGCGCTCGAGTCGATCCGTACGGAGACTCCGGATCTCGTGCTCTGCGACTGGAACATGCCAGGAATGACCGGCCTCGAGTTGCTCTCCACGTTGAATCAAGATGGGCCCAAGGTCCGCTTGGGCTTCGTCACGTCGGAGGGATCCGAGGCGATGCGCGAGCGAGCGCGCGAAGCTGGGGCGTTGTTCCTGATCGCGAAACCCTTCACCACCGAGACTTTCGGAGCCGCGCTCGCGCCTTTCCTGGGTTCGCGATCGTGAAGATTCCCGTCGCCGAGGCGGTGTCGCGGATGCTCGCCGACCTCTTGGGCCGCGCGTGCAGTGTGAAACCCGCAGCCAAGCCTGGCTTCGCGGAAGCAGGCCTCGTCGGGGTGCTCGTGGACTCCTCGGAGCAGATGCGGGCGCTGGTGTTCAGCGATCGCGCGTTCGCCGCGCTGGCCGGGGCGGCGCTGTCGCTGGTGCCGAGGTCGGTCGCCGAGGAAGCGATCAAGAAGAATGTCCTTCCGGAGAACCTGCTCGAGAATCACCGTGAGATCGCCAACGTGAGCACGGTGCTCTTCAATGCCATCAACAGTGACGCCGACCACGTCCGGCTGAAGGAGATCGTCGCGGCGGGGCCCACATGTCCGCAGGCGATCCGGGCACTCCTGCTCAAGCCGAGCGCACGCCTCGATCTCGAAGTCGACATCCCAGGCTACGGCAAGGGGCGGCTGTCCGTCCTCGCCTGAGTGTCGACAGGCGGGCTGGTGGAGGGACCTCCCGCCGAGGTCGCGCACGCTGCGTGAGGGCGTGATCAGCCCAGGGCGATCGCGACGCCCGACGCCGCGGCGAGCAGCATCGCGACGAGCACGAGGATGCCGAGACCCTGGCCCGTGCCGACCAGGAACTCGCCCTCGATCGCCTCCGGATCTCCCACGAGAATCTCCGCGCTGGCGGGCATCGGCGCGTCCACGTCGCGGTGCGCGGCGGCGGCTGGCAACGTGTCACATGCGAGTAGGACCGGGAGCGCTCGTTCACCGGGCGCAGCGCTTCGAAGCCTCGCCTCGACCGCCAGAACGTTCTGTTTCGAGGGCAATCGCAGCGCGCGTCCGCTCTCCGTGAGCAGGACGCGGTTGCGCTCGCCGAGGATCGCATCTGCCTCGAGGGCACCGCCCTCGCCGAGCTCGAGCTGGCCCGCGAGCCGGTGGCGACGACCGCGTGCGGAGAGACGCCGCGTATTGTGGTGGATGCGGAGGATCGCGAGCAGGAGGGCGAGCAGTACGGCAGGCGTCACGAGCGCCGCGAGCGAGCCGAGAACACCGACCCGCTCGAACGCGCGATCGAGCCAACCGTCGTCGAGGCGCGCGCCCTCGGAGTCGAGCAGCAGTTGGACCTCCCAGTCCGTTCCCCGCATGCGCAGGACGTGGCAGTCGTCGTGCAGCCACGCGTGCCAGTCGCTGCAGGCCTCGCGCGTCATCCACGCGTCCAACCCCGAGTAGCGTGCTTCGATCCGCGCGGCCTCGCCGTCTGCGCGGAGGATCTCGACCCCGCCGGGCTGGCCGACGATGGTGTACCGGGGATCCTCGAAGGCACCGCGGGGGCCCCGTTCCGTCAGCAATCCGCGCTCGAGCTGTATGCCGCGACCCTCGAGCACCACCGTGGCGCCGCGCGGCTCGGCTGTCGCGAGGAGCCCGGCCAGGATGACGAACAGCAAGGGAGGGGTCGAGAGCGCCGTGAGCGTGAGGAGCATCCACCGCCGCGGTCGCGGCGGATGCTCCGGGGTGTGCCGAGACAGCCACCCGAGCGGCGCGGCGACCGCCACCGGAAGGAGCGCCAGTGTGGCACACACTCCCGGCAGATCCCCCAGCGTGGCCCTGAGCGAGGGGCAGGCGACGATCACGAGGGCGATCGAGGCCGCCAGCGCGACCGCGGCACACAGCGTTCGTAGCGGCGATGCGCTCGCGTGCACGATGGACCGGCGAAGGGCCTCGGCCAGCGGGATGGGCCTGCCGCCGACCGCGTCGTGCGTGAGCACGAGCGGCAGATGGAGGAAGAGCGGCATCAGCGCGAGCCCGGCCACGAGGGGACCGAGCGCGCGCGAATCGACGGGCGCCGTCGTCGGCCAGAGCCGGAAGAAGCCCCCGAAGAGCGCCGCCGCAGTCGGTGGTGCCGTGATCGCGAGCAGCGCGAGGCCCGCGAGGAACGTGCGCGGCGAGGCCTGGGTCCGAAGGAGGTGCGGCGCGCGGATCGCATCGACAAGGCGGCGGAGCGCCGAGGGAAGCAGCAAGAAGCCACCAGCGAAACAGAAGCCGCTCACCGAGGAGGCGAACAGCAGTGCGCCCGCGAGCGTCGGTCGCGGCGCGTTCCGCGGCATCGGCGGCACGGTCCGGGAGGTCACGGAGGGAGCGTGCAGGAGGGCGGGTGGAGAAGCCAGGAGCCATCGTCGTGCCGCTCCCCGAGAGCACGTGGCACTCGGATGGATCGATGCGGGTGCCGCGGGCTCGAATCGGCGGGAGGGAGGCTCTCGCCGATTCACTCGGCGAGAGGGAG
>JBKDQC010000153.1:0-12567 GCA_046342295.1 Deltaproteobacteria bacterium
CTCTCCAGCGACCCTCCGGCGCGGGCACCAGCCACTTCAGGGCGGTGCTGGACCTCACGTTGGCCGACCCCCCGGCCCCGTGGGGTCGCGGTGAACGCCACGCGCTTCGCAGCAAGCACGACTGGATCGGCAGGAAGAAGCTCCTCCAGCTCCCGATCCACATGCTCGGCGCACAGGACATGGAGTCGAAGGTCCTGGGCTCGTATGTCGCGTGGGTGACAAAAGCGCATCCCGAGGCGCCGACGCCCGCTCTCTACGCCGACCACGGCCTCTTCGACGACGCGCGCGACCTGCGGCGCAGGATGGGCGACGACAAGTTCTTCGAGGAGCTGAACGGCGGCGTGAAGCAGGCGGCGAGCGGCTGGGGCAAGCTCGCGGAGGCGCGGAAGTGGGACGCCGCCACCTTTGAGGCCGCGGCCGGAGCGACCTACATCGGCGAGGCCGACCGCGACGCCGCGAGCCCGCGCGCCAAGCTGTTCAGCGATCTCGTTCGCACCTTCTACAAGTCGTGGACGGCGCAGCAAGGTCGCTTCGTGGACTTGGACACGGGTCTTGGCGTCATGAGTCGCCACGCCAAGTCGCTCGGCTTCGACGCCGTCGTGCTCTACCTCGACGAGCTGGTGCTCTGGCTGGCAGGCAACGCGGGCGTGCCCGGCTTCGTCGGTCGCGAGACGCAGAAGATGGTGAAGCTCAAGGAAGCGCAGGACGCCGACCGGGCCATTCCGATCGTGAGCTTCATGGCGCGTCAGCGCGACATCAGCCAGTTCCTCGGCGAGCACGCCTCGGGCTCGCTGCGCGCTGAGACGCAGCGAAACATGTCGCACCACGAGGGGCGCTTCGAGATCGTCGAGCTCGCCGATTCGAACCTTCCGGCGATCGTCGCCCACCGCGTCGTGCGCCCGAAGGATGAGTCGGCAGCGCAGAGGCTCGCGGACGACTTCGCCAAGACCTGGCGCGCCGCGGGCCAGGCGCAGAACGTGCTGATCGGCAGCGAGGGCGACGAGGCCGACTTCAAGAAGGTCTACCCATTCTCGCCTGCGCTCATCGAAGCGCTCGTCGCGCTCTCCGAGTGCCTCCAGCGCGAGCGCACCGCGATCCGAATCCTGATGGAGTTGCTCGTCACGCACCTGCCGGACCTCGAGACCGGCCGCGTGGTGCCCGTCGGCGACGCCTTCGACGCCCTCGCAGAGAGCGAAGACCCCATCGATGACCCGGTGATGAAGGCGCGCTTCGATCGCGCCCGAGACCTGTACCGCGAGAGCTTGCTGCCCATCATCCGTCGGCAGCACAACACCGATTCGCCTACGAAGTGCCAGCGCCTTCGCGAGGACCACGACCGGCGCCTCGGCTGCAGCGGTTGCCAGGAAAGGATGTGCCGCAACGACAACCGTCTGGCCAAGACGCTGCTGATGGCGGCGCTCGTTCCCGAGGCGAGGCCGTTCAAGGGTTTGACGGTGAAGCGGCTCGCGCACCTGAACCACGGCACCATCGCGTCGCCGATCCCGGGCGCCGAGATGCAGGTCGTGGCGCAGCGCCTGCGCGACTGGGCAAGCCAGGTGGGCGCGCTGCGGCTCGGCGAGCAGGCCGACCCCGAGGTCAACATCCACCTGGCCGGCGTGGATCTGCAGCCGATTCTCGGGCAGGCGGCTGAGGCCGACACGCCCGGCGCACGCAAGAACGCCATGCGTCGCCTCCTGTTCCAATCGCTCGAGCTGGACAGCGACGGCACCGTTGTCGAAGCCGAACTGTCGTTCCACGGCACCCGCCGCAAGGGGCGCGTCCTCTACGGCAACGTCCGTGAGATGGACGACATGAAGCTCACGTGTCCCCGAGAGCTGGAGTGGCAGGTCGTCGTCGACTACCCGTTCGACGAGCGGGGCCACGGACCCGATGAAGACCTGCGTACGGTCGAGCGGTTTCGAGACGGCCGCGCCGCCGATGCACCACCGAACCCCACTGTGGTGTGGCTGCCCACGTTCTTCTCGCATGCGCTCGAACGTGAACTGGGCGAGCTTGTCATCCTCGAGCACATCCTCGACGGCGACGCGCGGAAGTACCTCGGGCACCTTCGGGTGGAAGACCAGTCGACGACGCGTGCTGATCTCGCGAGCCTGCGCGCGCAGAAGGAGGCTCTGGTCAAGCGGACTCTCGCGCAGGCGTACGGACTCGCGATGGTGAACGACAACGCGTTCCTCGACCGGTCGCGAACTGTCGACGAGCACTTCATCCCGCTCTTGGGTGACCTCGACATCCGTGCGGTGCTTGCGGGCACGATGAAGGACGGTTTCCGACAGGTCATCGACACGATGCTGTCGAAGAAGTACCCGCACCATCCTCGCTTCGACGGTCCCGTGTCCGCCGCGCGGATGGAACGCATCGGGACGCTGGTCGACAAGCTCCTCGACGAGCGCGATCGGCGCATGAGCGTGGAACGAGGCGAACGCAACGACCTTCGCGCCTACGCCGACCCGCTTGGGATCACCGAGACGGGCGACGTCGCGGTGCTCTTGAACGAGCGCCCGTTCAAGGAGATCGAGCAGCAGCGCCAGCAGGCTGGGCTGGAGACGCCGACGGTTGGACGCGTTCGTGGCTGGCTCGACCCGCAGCGGACGCGCGGCCTCCCGGCCGAAGTTCAAGACGTGCTCATCTCGCTGTACGCGTCATGGAGTGGTCGCACGTTCCGACGCGATGGGCGCAACTACGCGATGCCGCGCCCCGGTCAGCTCCCGGACGACGTCGAGTTGCTGAGGCCCGAACTGCCCACACAAGCGGAGTGGACCGAGGCGCTGTCTCGCGCCGGAGAGCTTTTCGGGATCGCCATCGGCGGACGGTCGCTTGGCGCTCGAAACCTCGCGGCTTTCGCCGACAAGGTGAAGGAGAAGGTGCGCGAGGCGGGCGAAGCAATCGAACTGCCCGCGGCGCTCGAACCGAAGATTCACGACTGGGCCAATCCAGAAGCTGCTCCGCGACTCGAGACAGCGAGGGCGTCGGCGAAGCTGCTTGAGAAGCTGTCGCGAGGCGACAGCGCAGCAATCGTTCGCGAGCTCGCCGCCTTCGTTCCGGTCACGTCTGTCACGGCCATGGAGCGAAACTTCACGACTGCTGCGACGAGCAAGCGCCTGCTTCAGGACGACGCCCGATGGATCGTGCTTCGGCAGGTGAAGGGCCTCGTCGGAGACGCTGAGCGGGGCGAACGTGCGAGGCTGCTCATCGAGGACCTCGCCTCACTGCTCGGCTCTGACGACCTCAACAAAATGCTCGCCGACGGGCTGGCCGACCTGACGAGGCGTGCCGGTGAGCTGCTCCGTCCGACCATCATCATCGACAAGCCGAAGCCTCCCACGGGTGAGGAGGTCGTTCTCGACGCCTCCAATGATCTGGCCGACGCAAGGTCAGCGGCCGCCAGGCTGCGTGAACTTGCAGAGCGGCTGGAAGCGGAGGGCAAGGATGCTTCGCGCATCGCGATCCGCCTCACCGCGTGGAAGCGGAGGTCGGAATGACAGACGCTCCGCTCCTCTTGGAGGCCGACATTCGATTGGAAGTGGAGCGCCTGTTTCGGCGCGACCACCGCTCCAAGCTGCTCGCGTTGTTCGGTCGGGGCCAACCCGGTCGTTTCGAACTCGACGGCATGAGCTGGGAAATTTTCCCGACCGCCTGGGAATTGGAGCTGCGCTCCAAGTTGCCGGCCCCTGGCAATGTCATCGGGGCGGGCAGTGTGTATCTTGTCGACTGGGCGGAGGACGCTCTCCCTCTCGATGTGTCCTGTCGCCTGGCCGGTGGTCGGATCTATCACGTCGCACGCGATGCTCGTCTCGCTGCGCTGTTCGGTGCGCGCCAGGTAGATCCAGGGCTGGCGTCAACCGCGCTTGCACGCTTGGTGCTCTCGGGCGGCGTCACCGGCCTTCGCAAGATCAGTGGACTGCGGCTGACATTCGGTGACCTCTGGAAGCGCGTGCTGGACGCCCGCCTTGGAGTTCCAGAGAGCGCTCTGACTGACGGGGCTGCATGGCTCGCCTGGGCGCGTAGCTCCGACGCAGGGCCCTCCTTCGCGCGCGCCTGCGAGAGCGACGATGTCTTGAGGGCGGTGAGGCGTGAGCTGCTCTCATGGCTCGAAGAGCGCCTCGGTCCTGTTGGAGTCCTCGGTTTCCGCGCGTGGGAACTCGGGCTCGTTGACCGCGCATTGCAGGCACTCCTTCTGCTCGTCGCGGTGGAGCAGACCGAAGACGCCTACTTGCGAGGTCTGGTGAACGGCCAGATCGCGAGCATTGCACCCGGCCTGGCGAACGAGGTGCGGGGGGCTCACGCGGGTGGGACGACCTCCGCGCTTCTCGAGTCCGTGCTCTCCGTGGATGTCGAGGCCGACCGTCGCCTGCTCGACGGGGCACAACAATTCGCAGCGACCGGAGGCGCGTCCGCGCTGGCCACCTCGAGCGACTGGCTTCCGGCAGGCCATGCCGCGCGTGAGGCGTCTGCGGCCGTCGCGCTGACGGAGTTCGTGAATGCGCCGAGTGCGGAACGCCTTGAGGTTGTGCTTCAGGCGTTCGAGCGTCTGAGCGCGCATCGGCTCGACCGCGCGCTGCGGCGTTCCGAGCATGTGGAGGCGCGGAAGATGGCGACCCGCCTTGCGACCTGGTTCCTCGCCCGTCGGGTGCGCCCGCAGCTCGCCGAGCACGGCACGCCCTGGCAGCCAGCCGTGGATCTTGCGCGCCGATACGCAGAGGAGGGCGGCTTCCTCGATTGGGCCCGTCAGAGCCTGCGGGGAATGCGCGGCGCGAGTGACCCTCTGATGGCGGCCGTGAGGCATTTGTACGATGCGGTCGATGCGGTGGCCCGAGCCGATGACCAGCGTTTCGCCAAGGCATACGTCGCCTGGGTCGAAGCAGGGAAGCCTTCGAGCGAAGTCCTGCCGATCGAGCACGTCACGAAGCGCGTCGTCGCTCAGTTCTTGAAAGGCGGTCAGCACCGTCGCCTGTTGCTGGTGCTGATGGATGGCATGAGCTACGCCGCCGCTGTCCAGGTGCTCCAACGCCTGCGGGACCAGCGGCGGTGGAGTCCCATCGCATGGCGCACGCCGGGCTGGAATGGCCCACTCCCGATCCCGCCGGTGTTGGCTGCGGCTCCTACGCTGACCGAGGTGAGCCGTGCCGCCCTGTTTGCCGGCGTGGCCGACCCCCGTTTTGGCGACCAAGGTACGGACAAGGACGACACGCGCTGGTCGACGAATCCACATATCCGCGACCTCGTGGGCGACGAGCCGCTCAAGGTTTTCTTCCGTCGTGACATTCATGCTGGCCATGAACTCATCGACGATGTGAAGCAGGCTATCGGTGGAGAGCAACGGGTAGTCGCCGTCGTCGTGAATGCGATTGATGAGCAGCTGAAGGGAAGCCTCCAGGTCGCGGTCGACTACAGCAAGACGGCCATTCTTCCGCTCGAAGCACTGCTCTCTGCGGCAGACGGCTCGGAGCGCGCGGTGCTGCTCGTCGCGGATCACGGGCATGTAGCCGGTGATGCGATGCGGGTGGCCGCCGGACGCGTGCCGCAGGGGCGCGACGGCGGTGCGCGCTGGCGCGCGCTCGTCGAAGGAGAACTCCCGCAAGACGGTGAGGTGCTCCTGCCTCAGACTTCGTGGAAGCCGCGCGGGTCCACTGGGGTCGCCGCGCTGTGGGACACCGCGCTTGCAAACCGCGCCCCTCATTATGGGGAGCACGGCGGTCTTTCGCTTGCGGAGGTCGTCGCTCCGGCGTTTCTCATCGGCCCGGAGTGGCTCGACCGTGTGTCGGGCGACGACGTGGAACTGTCTTGCCGTGTGCTTCCCGAGCCAGACTGGTGGGCGCTGAAGATCGCTCGTCCCCCTGCAAGCGTCGATGCTCCACAGCCGGAAGCTGCCCCTCCGAAGGCACAACTCCGGCTGCTCGCCGTTGAGCCCGCGGCGGCGGCCGCGTCGACCCAGACCGTGCAGGTCGAACCTCCGCTCGTCGCTCGTCTCCGTACGTCCAAGCTCTTTGCTCAGCAGGTGTCGGGTGTTCCTAAGTCCGACGTGGAGCGCGTGCTGACGTGGCTCGCGGTTCTCGTCGATGCCGGCGGCACATTGACCTCTGCAGACTTCGCGCGCCTCTCCGGGGTACGACCCCACCAAGTGGGCGGTGTCGTCGCACGCATGGGCGTTCTCAACGCCGACGGCTTCGCCATCGTGGAGCACGACCTCGCGGGCAGACGAGTGGTCCTGCACAAGGCGCGGCTGGTCTCGCAGTTTGGAGTTTCCGAATGAGTGAGACGAGCGGACCGAGCGTCCTTCTCCGCAAAGATGTGATCGAAGCATTGCGTCGCGGCACCGTGCCGCGTCGGGGCCTTGACTTGTTCGCCGTCGGCGCAGACCGCTTCTCCGTCTCGCTCAAAGAGGAGCTTGACCGCTGCGCCACCGGCGGCGCGGTGTTCAAGGCACTTCGAGGCGACTTCGGGTGCGGCAAGAGCTTCACCGCGCGGTGGTACCAGCAAGAAGCACTGAAGCGTGGCTTCGCGGTGGCCGAGGTTCAGATCTCTGAGAACGACACACCGCTGCATCGACTCGAGACTGTCTATCGTCGGGCGACAGAGGGACTGCGTACCGCGGAATGGGATACCGGAGCCTTCCGCGCCATCATCTCGCAGTGGCTGATGGGCCTCGAGGAAGAGGTGTCCCGCACCCTCCGCGATCCTGATGACTTGAAGGCTCTTGCCGATGGCGTCGGCAATCTCCTTGAAGCAAGGCTCAAGGACGTCAGCGCGGTGCAGCCGCAGTACGCAGCAGTTTTGCGCGCCTACCACGCCGCGGAGGTTGCGGGAGATCACGCGCTCGCCGAGGGGCTCATCGCTTGGCTGATGGGCCAGCCGAACGTCAGCGCCGAGATCAAGAAGCAAGCGGGCATCAAGGGAGAGATTGACCATACAGGCGCGCTGGGTTTTCTGCGTGGGCTCCTCGCGGTCCTGCAGCAGTGCGGGCGCCCAGGACTGTTGCTCGTCCTTGATGAGGTCGAGACTATCCAACGCGTTCGCTCCGACAGCCGCGACAAGAGCCTCGAGGCGATCCGGAAGCTCATCGACGATCTCTACGGCGGACGCTTCGCCGGCCTATACATTCTGATCACCGGAACGCCGGCCTTCTTCGATGGACCAAACGGCGTTAAGCGCTTGCCTCCCCTCGCGCAGCGCCTGCATGTCGATTTCTCCGGCGACGCAAAGTGGGACAATCCACGCGACGTGCAGGTTCGCCTGTTCCCGTTTGACCAACAGCGTTTGGTCGAGGTGGGCCGCCGCGTCCGTGACCTCTATCCCACTGAGCACACGCAGCGGATGGCGGAGCGCGTCCCGGACGCGGTTCTTACTGGGCTTGCCAACGAGGTCGCGGGCAAGCTCGGCGGCAAGGTCGGCGTCGCGCCCAGGATCTTTCTCCGCAAGCTCGTCGCCACGATTCTCGACAGAGTCGACCTGTTCCCTGAATTCGACCCATCGAAGGACCTCGACATTCGGATCGACGCAGAGGAGCTCACCCTCGAGGAGCAGGCGGCAGTCGCTGGGAAGAAGCCAGACGACATCGAGATTGACCTGTGACGAGCCACCTGGACGCCATCGACCGATTGAGCCCCGCCGTTCGCTACCAAATCGCGAACGGGTTGGGCTGGAACGGTCTGCGCCCCGTCCAGGCGATGTCGACCGAAGCGATCCTCGACGGCGCGAACTGCGTGGTGCTTGCGCCCACCGCAGGCGGTAAAACGGAGGCGGCGTTCCTCCCGCTCTTGTCGAAGATGGACGTCGAGGACTGGCGCGGAGTGTCGGTGCTCTACGTTGCCCCGATCCGTGCGCTCCTCAACAATCAGGAGGCGCGGCTTACAAAGCTCACGGGCCTGATTGGGCGGCGTGCCGGCAAGTGGCACGGAGATGTGAAGGAACCGGCGCGCAAGCGCATGATCAGCGATCCGCCGGATGTGCTCGCGATCACGCCGGAATCGCTCGAGGCGATGCTGCTCTCGGCGCGCACGCCCGCGCGTCGTTTCCTCGCGCACGTGCGCGCCGTCGTCATCGACGAGGTACACGCCTTCGCAGGCGATGATCGAGGCGCGCACCTCGTGGCACTGCTCGAGCGCGTCACGCGGATCGCGGAGAACGACATCCAGCGCATCGGTCTGTCGGCGACCATCGGCGATCCCGAGGTCATCGTCCAGTGGCTCAGCGGCAGCAGCCTACGGCCGCAGCGAGTCGTCGATCCCGGCGGCCCCCGCAAGCCGCCGGATCTCGCGCTCGACTTCGTCGGCACACTCGACAACGCGGCGCTGCTCATCGACCGCCTGTACCCGGGCACACGACGGCTGGTGTTCGTCGACAGCCGCAGGCGCGTCGAGGAGCTCGGTCACCGTCTCTCGCAGCGAGGCGTCGACGTCTACCTGTCGCACTCGTCGCTGGCTCTCTCGCAACGCACGGCCGCCGAGAAGGCCTTCGAGGAGGGCACCAACTGCGTCATTGTAGCGACTTCGGCGCTCGAGCTCGGCATCGACGTCGGCGACTTGGACCATGTGATTCAGATCGACGCCCCGAGCAGCGTCTCGTCGTTCTTGCAGCGCATGGGGCGGACGGGCCGGCGCGCGGGCTCAACGGCCAACTGCACCTTCCTCGCGACCGATGACGAAGCGCTTCTGCGCGCCGCCGCCATCATCGACCTGTTCAGGAGGGGCTACATCGAACCTGCTGCACCATCGGCCTGGTCGCCGCATGTGCTCGCGCACCAGGCCATCGCGCTGGCGATGCAGGAGCAGGGCTCGCCCACTCACGCATGGTGGAAGTGGATCGAAGGCTGCGCCGCCTTCCGCAACGTCTCGGCACCAGAGCGCGAGAGCATCGTCCGCCACATGGTCGACAACGACATCCTCGTGGAGGCCGACGCGCGGCTGGCCCTCGGCGCGCGAGGCGAGAAGCTCTACGGAGCGAAGAACTTTCTGGAGCTTTACGCGGTGTTCTCGACGCCGCGCGTGCTCCGCGTGATGCACGGCCAGTCGGAGGTCGGCGTCGTCGATGCGTCGTTCCTTCAGGACAAGGAGCAGAAGGTTCCGAACTTCGTGCTCGCCGGACGCCCGTGGCGCATCGTCGGCGTGGACTGGAAGGGCGGCACGTGTTCCGTCGAGCCCGCCGAGGTGGGTGGCTACCCGCGCTGGTTCGGTCTGCCCGTGAGCCTCGAGCGTTCGCTCTGCCAAGCCATGCGTCGCGTTCTCACGAGTCAGGACACCGACCCGTCCTGGTCCAAGCGCGCGATTACGCAGCTCGAGTTGAAGCGCGAGTCCCATGCGTTTCTCGAGGACAGCTTGCTGCCCCTCGAAGAAGATCCTGACGGTCGCTGCCGCTGGTGGACCTTTGGCGGCGGGGCAGGCAACCGCGTCCTGGCGGGCCTCCTCGAGCTGGAGCTCGGCGAGCGCGTCTCGCCCAGCAACACCTTCATCACGTTCTCGAACGGCGCCGCCGAGAGCGCCGTTGGCATTCGGCAGGCCATCGACGCGCTCGCGACCCGGCCCCTCACGTGGGACGACGCCGCGCGCCTCGTCGACCCCGGCCAGCGCTCGCGCGTCTCGAAGTTCCAGCCGTGCCTCCCGCCTGACATCGAGCACGGCCTCATCGCCCGCGAGACGATGAACGTCGACGATGCGAACGCGACGCTGCAGTTGTGGGCGAGACGGAGCCCGGTAGAGGAGTCACGAGCATGAGCCGTGCAGGGATTGAGCAACCATGACCGCCTTCGACGACCTCATCTCAGGCATGGCCCAAGGCCGCGCGTGGTCGCTGATGGGCGACGGCGACGCGGTTCGCGCGCTGCTCGACCGCGTGTACGACGAGCGCTGCCACAGCGCGCGCCACCACCGGGACGCCTATCAGCTGCGCGTGAACCTTCAGAAGAAGGATGACGCGGCGTCGTACGCCGGCTGGATTACCGCCGAGAACCCGACCTCCGGACCGTACCAGGGCACGTCGCTCGTGTGGTTCCCGGGCGAGAACGGCAGTGTGGCCGTGCTCGTCATCGGCACTGACGGGTTCGGCACCGACGCTCACATCCTCGGTCGCCCCGGGCATCGCCGTCGTCTCAAGGCCCTGTCGCGGCTGCACGGCGGCCGGACGTGGGTGAAGCCCGACCTTCTGGACATCGCGTCCGAAGTGCCCTCGGCGGTGTCGTCGACGTGGCCGGAGATCCCCGCCGCGCTGAAGTCGTATGCCCGGGTCATCTACGCCGCGACGCCTGTGCGCGGGGCGGAGGATGGTGCTCGTGTCGCCGACCTGCTCGACCTGTTCGTCGATGAACACGGGACGCCTCTGACCGGCAAAGCCAAGGAACGTTGGAACGGCCGGACCCAGGACGTTGCGGGGGCAATCTTCCCGCAGTGGAACGAGGACGCTGTGCTGGCGCTCCTTCGCGAGCGCCGTTTCGTGGTGCTCGAAGGCCCCCCAGGGGCAGGCAAGACGCGCCTCGCCTGGCGTCTGGCCGATCGCACCGGCGCTGCAACCCGCATCCAGTTCCATCCCGCGCGAACGTACGAGGACTTCGTCGTCGGTCTCTTCCCGAAACCGGTGGCGGGCGGGCTGGCTTTCGAGGTGCGGCCCGGCGACCTGCTTCGCGCGAACAAGGCGGCAGACCAGAGTGAACACGTCCTCGTGATCGACGAGATCAACCGCGCGGACCTGGGCCGCGTGCTCGGCGAATCCATCCTGCTCTTCGAGGCAGGCGAGGCCGGCCGGGCGGTCCATCTGCCGCACGTCCCGGAGGGCTTTGCGAATCCGCTTCGACTGCACACCAACCTGCGCGTCTTGGCGACTCGAAACACAGCAGACCGGTCGATCGCCCGCATGGACGTTGCCATCCGCCGTCGCTTCGCCTTCGTCGAGGTGTGGCCCGTTCTGGATGCCGTTGCCGCGGAGGGCGTTGACTTCGCGACGGCGGCCTTCACCGACACCGTACAGACGTTCGCGGAGTTCGCCGATGACGAGACGCTGCGTCTCGTCCCGGGCCACGCCTATTTCCTTGACCCTCGGCCCGACCTCGGAATCGAAGGGCGCGCCGGACGGGTCGCGCGCAGGCTCCGTCTCGAGCTCGTTCCTCTGCTCCGCGACTACCTCGATGAGCGCTTGTGTGGGAGCGCCTCGGAGGCAATCGCAGGGCTCGCGGACCGTATCGAGGCGAGCCTGCTGGACCGGCCATGACGCGGGGGCGGACGAAGCTTGGGCGCGAGCGGGCGTCTACGAGAGCCCTGCTCGAGCTTCCGAGCGGACGTCCCCTGATTCAAGCGGTCGACCATGGGCCGGGCGTTCGCCTAGACGCTGCAGACCTGGGGGCGTCCGGTGATCGCTGGGTGGAGCCCTTCCTTGAGGCCAACGGTGCGCACCTGAAGCGCCTCGGCGTCGCCACCAGCATCGAGACGCGTGGGGGCGTCTCCGTGCGACTGACGCCCGGCAGCCGCATCGGTGCGGTCCCCTTGCTGTCGCCGTCTACGAGACGCGTCGCCGCAGGGCTGCTGGTCGCACCTCGGTTCCGATGGAGCGCGCTCGGAGCGGTGCTTG
Organism: Deltaproteobacteria bacterium; assembly: GCA_046342295.1. Taxonomy (GTDB): domain Bacteria; phylum Myxococcota_A; class Polyangia; order Polyangiales; family Sandaracinaceae; genus JAFLCL01. The sequence goes on from JBKDQC010000153.1 coordinate 11,572, forward strand.
GCGACATCGGGTTCGCAACCGAGCCGTCACTGGGGGGCACGCCTCTCGTGCCCGGCTCCGCGCGCGAGGTGCCCACGTGGCTGCTCGCAGCACCCGTGGTCCGGCGCCTCGAGGCCTTCCTCCGTCACCGCAAGCGCGGCTTTACCGAACGAGCGGAGGACCGGCAAAGCCCTCGCGGTCGGGTGGATTGGACCCGCTGGGCGACGAGTCATGTCCCATCAGGACGATGGACGAGCCTCCCGTGTTGTTTTCCCGACCCCGCCGACGACCCAGAGCTAATGGCAGCGGTTCGCTGGACCCTCGCGCGCCTCGACGACGACCTCGCAGCGTTCCACGAGGCTCACGCCGCGCGCCTGCTACGAACGCGCGTCGCCGACCTGCGGGCGCAGGTGGGTGCCGGGCAAATCCGACGACCGACCACGGAGGTGGGTGGCCGCGCCGGCGGCTGGGTCGGCGAGGCCGTGCAGGCCATGGGCTGGGTAGCGGACGAGCGCGGCCTTGGAGGGTCACGCGTGCTCGACGGCATGAGCTGGGACCTGCCCATCGACGAGGTCTGGGAAGCCTGGGTCGACGCATTCGTGGCCGACCTCGCGCCCCGGTGCGGGTTCACCGCGCTCCGACGCGGTGACACGACGCGACGCCTCAACTGGGCCACACCCACGAGCTCCATGCGCATGCTCATCCCCGACAGTGGACTCCGGGGCGCTGGGCGCCTCGTCTGGGTCGACGCGAAGTACAAGGCGCACCTCCAGCTGCTCACACACCACGGCTGGTCGGGACTGGGCGAAGAAACACGCGATGCCCACCGTGCCGACCTCCATCAGGCGCTCGCGTACGCTGCCCTCGACGAGGTCGAGCGCGTCGACTCCGTTCTGGTCTACCCGAACCTATCGGCCGAAGACCGGGGCCGTCCGGCCATCGCGACCGTCTCCGCAGGCCGACGGCGCGTCCGCCTGCTGCTACTCGGCCTGCCGTTCGGCTTCCACTCACCCGAGC
>JBKDQC010000154.1:0-15792 GCA_046342295.1 Deltaproteobacteria bacterium
CTCATGGTCGGCGCGATCGTCGTGCTCTTCGTGCTCGGGATGATCCTCGTGTACTTCGAGCGCGATCGACCGCTCGGGAAGTTCCGCGCGGCCGCCGTCAAGCTCGGCAAGCGCGAGACCGACCGCTTGCAGGTGCAGGACTTCGGAGGCCACTTCCGTACGGCAGCCGCAGCCATCAACGAGGCCCTCGACAAGGTGCAGGAGCAGGCCGGTCAGGCGAAGAAGAAGGTCGCGGACCTCGACGCGATCCTCGGTGAGCAACCGCCGCCACCCGCGAGCTCGTTCTTCGGGTTCTCGGGCGCGGACAGCGCGCCCGCGGCGCCAGCGCTCCCCTCGCCGCCGAACAGGCCCGCCGCGCCCGGCATGCCGATGCCTCCGGCACCCCTGCCACCCCCGGCCGCACCGAGGGCGGCCGCGACCGCAGCGACTCCGCCGCCGACGTTCCCTGCGTCCGCGCCAACCCTACCGACGTTCACGGCGTCCCCGCCCTCCTCGCAAGCGGCCGCCCCTCCACCGGCGCCCCCGATGGCCGCACAGCCCGTGGCCCCGCCGCCCCCCAGACCGGCCGCAGTCGCGGCGGCGCCCCTCGCCTCCACGCTCATCGGGGTGGGTGTCGGCGGCGGTGTAAGCAGTGGCCCGGTCCAGGCGCCTCGGCCAGCGGCCCCACCGCCTGCGGGCCCGCTCGACGACGAAGAGGACGAAGGGCAGACGATGGTCTCGCGGGTGCCCGAGGAGCTCATCAAGCAGTCGGCGACGGGCGCGTTCGCCGCCATCGCAGGCACCGAAGAGGCGCACTTCAAGGACACCTACCAGCAGTTCATCGCCACGAAGCAACAGTGCGGGGAGGCGGTCGCTGGCCTGACGTACGAGAAGTTCAAGGAGACCCTCCGAAAGAACCAGGAGAAGATCCAGCAGGCCCACGGCACCTCGCGGGTGCGCTTCACGGTCTACGTCAAGGATGGAAAAGCGGCCCTCAAGGCCACGCCCATCAAGTGACACCGCCCCCGCCGGGCTTCCTCACTCGGTCTGATTTGCACGCAGGTTCAGCGGGGTGTGTCGGGAGCGTCCGGTGCGGGCCTGCCGAGGAACCTCGAGAGCAGGCGCGTGAATCCGTCGCGGTCGTGCTCTCGGACGATCTCGTCCGGCGCCTCGGGGACCTCGTAGGGGGCGTCGGCGCCTGGGACCGCGCTCGCTGCGCCGCCTACGGCAGCAGCGTAGAGGCCCTTGGTGTCTCGCTCGCGGCAGCGCTCGAGCGGCGTGTCCAGGAAGACCTCGACGAACTCGCCCGGCGCGAGGGCACGGGCGCGGGCACGATGCTCGCGCTTGTGGGCCGTCGCAGGCACGAGCACGTCGAGCCCTTGCGCGGCCAGGAGCGCCGCGAGCCGCGCGAGCGTCTCGTAGAAGGCATCGCGGCCGGTGTCGTCGTAGCCGTGCGGAGGCTCGATCGCCGCACGCACCGCGTCGCCGTCGAGCACCGCGATGGCTTCGTGGCCGCGTACCCGGAGCGCATCGGCGACGCGGGCCGCGAGCGTGCTCTTGCCCGACGAGGGCAACCCGGTGAGCCAGACGATGGTGCCGATCCGGAGAGTCATCGCATGGCCTCGCGTCCCATCGCGGGGTCGAACCGTGCCGCGCCGAGCGCCCGCTCGACGAACGTGAGGAGCCGGTCACGGTCTGCCCCGGACATGGCTGGATACCACGCCGGGCTCGTGACGACGAGCGCGCGCCACGCGAAGAACGGCGCGATCAGCGCGTAGAGCGCGGGGTCGGGACGCGCCGCTGCGTAGGCCTCGAAGAAGGCGTCCCACGCCCGACCCAACCCCGAGGCCCAGCGTTCGCGGTGCTCGAGCCCGAAGAAGAGGAAGTTGATCGCGAGACACGCGACATCGTCGGCAGGCTCCCCCTCGGAGCCGCGGCTCGTGTCGAGGAGCGCGACCCGGTCGCCGTCGAGGAGGATGTTGAACGGGTGGAAGTCTCCGTGGGTGCGGGTCAGACGCTCGACGCGCTGCGCGTGCCGCTGGCGGGCGAGGAGACAGGCGCGCTCGATGTCGTGCAGGCGCGCACGCGAGGCGCCGGGCACCTCGAGGCCGCCATGCCCGTAACCATCGACGATGCCCGCGATGCCCTCGCCCGAGCCGACCAGATCGCGCCACGCGCGCACGTAGGCTCCCGCGTGTGAGCCGGGCGCGGCGTGGATCTCGCCGAGCAGACGCGCGAGCCCGCGGACTCGCTCGAGCTCCGCATCGCTCGCGCTGCCCTCGCGCGCGATCGCGCGCAGCTCCACCGCGTAGGGCTCCCCCTGCGCCCACCTCGTCACGAGGTAGGCCTCGCCTGTCCGCGCGAGCGACACGAGCTCGCCCCCCTCCCCGATCACGCCGACGTCGACGGCGCCGACATGCGACGGGATCGCTCCGAACGTGTCCCAGGCGAGCAACATCTCGGCGACGCGATCGCTGCGGCGATCGTGGCCGAACGCGTCGGGCAACGCGGTGTGGAACACGAGGTCGTCGCAGCCGCCGGGGCCCTCGAGCAGGAGGCGGATCGGGCGACCATACCCGAGGGCCTTGCGCGTCTCTCCCGAGGCGCGCCCGTCGCCGGTGCCGAGCAGCTCGGCCGAGACGATGCGGCTCTGCGGGGCGAGCGCTTGAACGCGCGCGCGAAGACCGGGTGGCAGCGAGTCGATGGGGACCCTGGGCACCGGCGAGATCGTACGCACGAGGACGCCTCGCCGCGAGCGCTCCTCGGGGCGTGGCTTGTGCCGTGCCCGGATTCTTTGGTATCGAGCGACATGCGCCAGTTCTCCTTCGTGGTCCTCGCCGCGTGTGCGGCGCTCGGTCTCTCGCTCGCGGGGGCCACCTTGCTCGGCCCGAGCCCCGCGCGCGCGCAGCGCGGCGCCGCGGTCCCCGTCAACATCGAGTCCGTGCCACCGGGCGCGACCGTGTACGTGGACTCGGTCGACTCCACCCCCATCGGCGTCACGCCCGTCACGGCAGCGCGCATCCCGGCTGGGTCGCACACGCTGATCTTCCGGCTCCCGAATTTCGAGGAGGCGCGGCTCGTGGTCACCGTCTCTCGGAGGCGCGAGACGTTCCGGGCGGTGCTGCGGGCGCTCGGCTCGGTCGAGGTCACCGCGGCCAGCGACGGCGCGCGCGGCGCGACGGTCACGGTCGATGGTCAGCCCGTGGCGGGCGGCGTCCTTCAGTCGCTCCCGCTGCGCGTGGACAACCTCCCACCCGGGCGTCACCAGATCCGCGCGACGCGCGAGGGCTACAACGCCTTCGAACAATGGGTCGAGATCCAGGGCGGTCAGGTCGTGCGCGTGCCGATCCTCCTCGAGCGGTCCGCACCCACGACGGGCTCGATCCTCGTCACCGCCGACCTCGAGGGCGCCGCGATCTACCTCGACTCCCGCCCGACGGGCCTCGTGACGACCGCGGTGATCGACGACGTCCCGGCGGGCAACCACACCGTGGAGATCCGCCCCTCGGACGGCGCGCCGTTCTCGCAGGTGATCGTGGTCGAGCCGGGCCGTCGCGCCGAGGTCCGCGCCCGCGTGCGCCCCCAGGTCCAGGCCGCGACGAGCGGCACCATCGCCGTGCTCGTCGACCAGACGGGCGCGATCGTACGCATCAACGGCACGCCTCTTCCGCCGGGCAGCTACACGCGCGAGGGGCTGCCCCCGGGCACCTACGTCGTGCAGGTTCTCCTCGAGGGCTACGAGCCCTTCCGGCGCGAGGTGAGCGTCAGCGCTGGGCAGACCACCACGGTGGACGTCACGCTCACCGCGATCCAGGCGCCGCCCGGCCCGATCTCGATCCGCGCGAACGTCCCGGGGGCGCGCGTGTTCGTCGACGACTCGGAGTTCAGCGCGCCCTACGTGGCCCGCGATCCCGCGGGCGGAAGCCATGCCATCCGCGTGGTGGCCGAGGGTTACCGAGAGCAGAGCTTCACCTGCAACAACGCCAACGGCTCCGAGGACTGCAGCCGCGAGATCACGCTCGAGGCGCAGCAGGTGGGGCTCCGCGTGACGCTCGCGCAGTCACTGCGCCCCGCAGTCACAGCGCGCCTCTTCGTCGACGACGCCGAGGTCGGCCCCGTGCCCTTCGACGGCAACGTCGGCATCGGGAGCCACGTCATCGCGGTTCGCGCCGAGGGCTACCAGGAATTCGAACAGCAGGTGAACGTGCAGCTCGGCGAGGGTGACGTGCAGATGGAGGTCACGCTGGTCGACACCAGCGACGTGGCCGCTGCGGCCGCGACCACGCACTCGGCCCTTCCAGTCCCGATCAACCACCCCATGGTCGACGTGTCGCTCGGCTGGCCCTACTTCCTCGAGCTGCGTCTCGGCGTCGGTGTCCACGAGCTCGTCGACGCGGGCTTCTCGATCCGCACCTTCGGTCGCCTCACGGAATTCGAGGGCCGCGTGCGCGTGGGCACCCAGATCGGCGACATCCGGCAGCTCGCGGCCGGCGCCCAGCTCCGCTTCGGCGGCGGCATCGGGCCCGACACCAGCGTGCGCATCCCGAACTATGGGGCGGCAGGCGCCGGCGCCGGCGTGTGCAACCCCGTCGACAGCGCGGCGCCGATGGGCTCGCAGCGCTGCGCCAACCAGGACCTCGACCCGAGCACGAGCAGCGCCTCACCCCCGTTCTCGTCGGGCGTGAACACGTTCTTCCTCAGCCTCGACGCGAACGTGAGCCTCCTCCTCGAGCCCATCGCGACGGTCACGCTCTGGGTCGGCATGGATCTCTCGACCGACCAGTACGCCGGCCACGCGCGAGACTCGTCGGCCTACGCAGACTTCGGCCCCAGCGCCGACCGCCTCTGTCGGGTCGCCGGCATGGCGGGCGGGCCGATGATCGGCATCAGCTGTCCTCGCCAGGACATGGCGCGCATGCGTCTCGGAGGCGCCATCGAGTTCAACCTCGACCGCAACTGGGGCGTTTGGGGTGTGTTCGAGGGTGTGGTCGCGCAAGGTCCCGACCACCGCCGCGTCTACTCGGACATCATCGGCCAGGCGACCGATCTGCGCATCTATCCGCGCCTCGGCTTCACGTACAAGTTCTGACGCACGGTGGCGCGCGCTCCCGACCCCATGGCGAGACGGCTCGGGGACAAGTACACCGAGATCCTCGCGCTCCGCGATGCACACGCGCGCGGCGAGGATCCGCCGGACGTCCGCATGCGGATGAGGGCGCTGGCCGCGCGCTTCCCCGGTGCGCTGCGCGAGCTCGATCGCCTGCCGCGCGAGGTGATCGTCGAGAGGCTCGCGGCCCTCGCGCGGGGCGAGCGTGCTCCCTGGATGGACGCGATCGACCGCTACCACCGGTGGCTCCGCGTCGGTCTTCGGCGGCCGCGCCTCTTGCCACGCTCGGGCGGGCGGCTCGTGCCGGCCGTCGTCGATCGCGTGGGCGCGGAGCTGGGCCTCACGCCGGTCGAGGTCGAGGCGTTGCTCGGCCTCGCCACGCGACGCGCGTCGGCCGCGAGATGACAGCACCTCGCGCTTGCTCGTATCCTCGAGCCCATGGCTGACAACGACGGCAGCGATCCGTCCGGCGAGCGCGACCTCGAGGAGCTCCCGAGCTTCGGGAAGGCGCCTGCCGATCTCCTGAGCGCCGAGCAGCGATCCCTCAGCGATCGCTCTCGCCAGAATGCAGACGATCCGCGCGCGCACGGGCCCGCCGGCGGCCCCGACATCCTCCACGCTCAGCACTGCTCGCACGGCAGCCACGGCTCCCACGGAAGCCACGGTTCCCACGGAAGCCACGGTTCTCACGGCAGCCACGGCTCCCACGGCAGCCACGGTTCCCACGGCAGCTGGTGAGCGCATGACGCCGCGCGAGCGACCGGAGCCGGCGCAGAGCAAGCGCGCCTTGCCCGTGCTCGGATCCACGATCTCCGCGCGCATCGAGGCCGACCGCGACGCCCGGAGCGGCGGCGGCCGCGTGCACATCCTCACGGGCGCCGTCTGCAACAACAACTGCGTGTTCTGCATGGAGGAGGATCGCGACGGCCGCTACGTCACGAACTCCGCGACGACCGACGACACGGTGACGCAGATCGTGCGCGCGCACCGGCACGCCGAGGAGATCTGCTTCACCTCGGGCGAGCCCACGACGAACAAGCGCTTCCCTCTCTGGGTGAAGCTCGCGAAGGACGAGGGCGCCAAGCGCATCAGCGTGATGACCAACGGCCGCGCGCTCGGCCACGAGCCCTACACGAAGCTCCTCGTCGCCGCGGGCCTCCGGCGCGTGTACGTGTCGATCCACGGTCACACGCAAAAGCTCCACGAAAGCCTCACGCGCACCCCCCAGAGCTTCGAGCAGACCGTCGCCGGCATCCGCGTGACCGCGCGCTTCAAGCCCTACGGCGTCGAGCTCCACACGAGCACCGTCGTCACCAAGCGCAACCTCCCGCACATGCTGGAGATCTACCGCTTCCTGCGCGGCCTCGGCGTCGATCAGGTGATCTTCAACGTGATGCAGGCCAACGGCCGCGCCGACACGCACTTCGAGCACATCTTCCCTACCTACACCGAGATCGCGCGCACCTTCGCCGCGATGGTGCTCGAGGCGAGGCAGACCGAAGCGCGCCCCATGGCCTTCCTCGTCGACATCCCCCTCTGCACGACCGAGTCCGTGCCCGACGAGAACCGCGGCTACGTCGAGGCGTACACGCACTACGAGGAGCGCGGCAACGGCACCCACGACGAGAAGCTGCGACCGCGCGAGGGCGCGAACGAGATCGGCGCGCTCGTCGAAGTCGCCCGCGACGACCTCGACGAGGCGCTTCGTACCAAGCGCGCCGAGTGCGCGGGCTGCAAGTACGACCGCGTGTGCGAGGGCGTCTGGGTGAACTACCTCAAGCGCTACGGATGGGACGAGATGGTGCCGATCGCGCACCGGCAAGGGCCCGAGTAGAAATGACCGGATCGGGTCGGCGTCGCGGCGCCCCGCCTGGGCTCCTCACGTCACCGACCTGTGGGCTGGCATCCACGGGAGTGCTCGCTCATCCGCACCGGCCGGCGGTGCACATCGTGATGAAGGCGCACGGCGGAGCGCCGCCGCACCGACACTCTCCGACCCCCGTAGGGCCAGGCGCGCAGCGGTCGGATTGCGCGGTGCAGGCTGCACCGCAGAGCCCGCAGTTGTCGATGTCGGTGCGGGTGTCCACGCAGCCGGAGACACAGCAGGTCTGCCCGACCGGACAGACCGCGAGGCCCGGCTCCGTCGAGCAGTCGCACTCGCCAGTCTCGACGCAGAGGTCGCCGCGGTCTCTCTCGGCACCGAGCGACGCGCAGCCCGCGCAGCACTCGGCCGCCTCGTCGACGCGCATGTTGCAGTTGTTGTCGAGCCCGTCGCAGCGCTCCGCGCCCCCGGGAACGGCGCCGCCCCCGGAGGGGGGATACACCGCAGGGTTGCTGTCGTCGCAATCGCAGAGACTGAGATCGTCGCCCTCGCGACAGGCCTGGATCCCGTCACGGTCGGTGTCGCCGCAGCTGGTGTCGCGCCCATCGCAGTTCTGATCCCTCCGATCGCCGCAGATCTCGATCGTGGGCACGCACACCCCCGTGTCGATTCGAGCGACCGGCGCGTCGGTACCAGGGGGAACGGCCGCGTCGATCGACGCGTCCGCTCCGCGGCCTGCACCCGAGTCCGGGGTATGACTCTCGCCGCCGCAGCCGACGGCCAAGAGCGCGAGCGCGAGCCAAGAGCGAATCATCGCGCTCCTCCTCGCCGACGGCGCAGGGACATCGAGAGGCCGAGCAGCACGAGCACCGCCATCGCGCCGTCGGGCCGTCCCGCGCCGGCTCGGCAGCGGCAGCCCTCGACACCGCCCGGCCGGCGGCCTGCGCCTCCGTCGCGGCGATCACCGGCGTCCACGCCCGCCGCGCCGCCCGCGTCGACCACACCGAGGCCACCGTCGGGGACCGTCGGTGGGCCCGCGTCGGGCGCCGGCGGGATCGCCACGCAGTTGCCAGTCTCGCAGCGCTGCCCCGCCGGGCACACCGCGCCGGCGCACGCATCGAGGCACTCGGCCGCCCCGAGCTCGCCGATGCCGCAGTACGTGCCAGGGTCGCAGATCGTGATGTCGCACCCGATCGTCGTGCACGAGCCGTCGGCGCCGCAGATCTCGTCCTCGCCGCAGGGCCGGCAGGGGCACGTCGGCACACACTCGCCATCGACGCAGATCTCGTCCGAGCCGCACTCGAGGATGTTGCAGAGGTCGACGCATCGTCCCGCGAAACACTGCTGCCCGCGCGGGCAGACGATGCCTGCGCAGCCATCCACGCACACGCCGCCCGCGCAGCGCTCGCCCGGCCCGCAGGTGACTCCGATGCACGCCGTCTCGACGCAGCCTCCGGCCGCGTCGCACGTCTCTCCCTCGCCGCAGGCTCCCTCGAAACAAGGCGGCACACAGACGCCCGTGACGCAGACCTGGGTCGCCGGACACAGGCCGCTGCCGTCGTCGACCATGCCATTGCAGTCGTTGTCGATGTTGTCGCAGCTCTCCGGCGAAGCGCTGCCGACGGCCACGCAGCGGACCTCGCGGCCGATGCATGCGGTGAGTCCGAGCCCGCACGCGCCCATCCCGCCGGAGTCGCAAGGCTCGCCCGCGCCGGGACAGACGATCGTGCCGCCGCGCACGGCGAAGCGCCAGATGCCCGGCTCGCCGACGTTGCTCGTCGTGCAGAGGTCGAGGATCGACATGGTGCGGGAGCCGGGGATCTCCACGAAGTCGGTCATGTTCCCAGCGTCGAACCCGGATTGCGCCGGGGTGCCGCCGAAGCCGCCGCGCCCGCCGGAGGCGTCGCCCGTGGTCCAGCCGCACTCGTGGTAGCGGAACTCGACGTCGAAATCGCCCGACCCGCAGTCGAGCGCGTTCCGCAGGATCATCTGGAAATCCATGCGAAGGTCGTCGTGGATGCTGAAGTAACCGACGTTGTGCCAGGTCACGGCGAGGAGGCCTGGCGCGACGTGCCAGGCGACGTAGTTGCGGTCCGGTGTCCCGCCGCCGCGCGTGTCCACGTCGCCCCAGTACGGCGCGATCATGGGCTGCATCGCGATCGGAAATGGGCTCGGCGTGAAGGTCCCGACCGGACCTCGGAACGTGATGTTTCCGTTGTTGTTGACCCAGAACGTCGTGTACGGGCCCCCGAAGAACCGCACACCGCCCGGAAAGGCCGGGGTGAGGTCGAGCATGCCGGTCGAGCCGTCGTCGTTGCCGGGCAGCGTCCCACCGGTCCCGTATCCCAGCGTGCCGCCGAAGGTGTCGATGAGAGGGGCCTGGGCCCGCACCGCGGACGGGCCGAAGCTGGCCACACACAGGCCGGCGACGAGAACCAACAGGATCGTGTGACGCATGGGCACCCCATGGCTCAAGGGATCTCGGTGAAGCGCTCCGCACCGACCGAGACGAGGGTGGCAGCAAATCGGGGACCAACCAAGAGATCCGCCGAGCTCGCGCGAAGCACACGAAAGCCCCGAGAAGACGAGGGCGCCTCCTGCACACCCCGGGGGCGGCCCCCCCCGCGCGGAGCTGCGCGCGTGGGCGGCTGCCCCCACCCGAGCTCGCGGAGTCGCCGCCGAACGAAGGTGACGCGGAGGATGAGCGCGTCGCGCTCGTGGGCTCGGCGCCTCCCCTCGGATGGCACCGCACGGCGCGGACAGCGCATCGACGCACGTCGCGGCCGGCCCTAAGGTCGGCGCACCGTGGCCCGCAAGAAGACGACGCAGCGCGACGACGACGACGCCCGCCCCCAGCCCGCGCCGAGCGTGGGCACCTCGCTCAAAGGTCTGCTCGAGGGGCTCTCGCTCGACCGCCAGGACGCGAAGTCCTCGCGCGGTGCTTCGCACGGCCCGAACAAGGCTTCGCACGGCCCGAACAAGCCTTCGCACGACCCGAACAAGCCTTCGCACGATCCGAACAAGGCTTCGCGCGGCCCGCAGAAGGTCTCCGGTCCCTCGCACAAGAACACCGAGCACGTGCTGAAGGGCGAGGCCAAGCCAGCCGCTCGGGCCCCGGTTCCGGGCCCGCCCGACCCGGGCGAGCCCGTCGTCGTCGCGCGCCCCTCGGACGTCCTTCGGGGCGACGATCGGATCGCGTTCTACGACGCCATCGCGGGCGTGCGCTCGCTCGACGCCGGTCGCCCCAGGCCCAAGCGCGCCGTGCCCGTGAAGACCACCGCCGCACCGGTGATCGCTCGCGACGCCATCGACCTACCCGTGCGCAAGAAGCTCGGCGAGCTCGTCGGCGGAGCGCATCGCTTCGACGTGGCGATCGAGGACGACGGCTTCGTCGAGGGCTTGCGCCGAGACGCTCCGGTCGAGGCGCTCGGCGCGCTCCGGCGGGAGCAGCCGCGGATCGACGCGAACCTCGACCTCCACGGCCTGCGCGAGGCGATCGTGGAGGATCGCCTCGCCCGCTGGCTGCGCGAGCAGCACAAGAAGGGCGCGCGGCGTGTCCTCGTGGTGCCCGGAAAGGGCCTGCCCTCGTGGGATGGCGTGGCGGTGCTGCGCCACGCGGTGATCCGCGTGCTCGAGGCGAGCATCGCGACGCCTCTCGTGCTCGCGTTCGCGAGCGCGCCACCGGCGCTCGGCGGTACGGGCGCGATGCTCGTCGAGCTCACCAAGGAGCGCTCCTGAGATGGTCGATACGCGGCTCGAGCCCGCCGAGAAGCCCACGAGGACCACGCTCCTCGCGCTCCTCACCGTCTACGTGATCTGGAGCTCGACCTACCTCGCGATCCGCGTGGTCGTCGCGGAGTTGCCTCCGCTCTTGTCGGGCGGAGCGCGCTACCTCGTGGCCGGGCTCGCGATGCTCCTCATCGCACGCGCGCGCGGGCACGTCGTGCCTCCCCCCGCGGCGTGGGGGCGCGCGTTCGTGGTCGGCACGTTGCTCTTCGTCGTCGGCAACGGCTTCGTCTCGGTCGCGGCGACCTCACTCGGCTCCGGCGTGATCGCGGTGGTCTGCGGGATGATGCCGCTCTGGGGCGCCGTCCTCGGGCCGATCTTCGGCGTCCCCGCGTCGCGCCGGGAGTGGGCCGGCCTCGCGCTCGGCTTCGTGGGCGTCGGCGAGCTCGCGACGGGCGGCGAGCTCCGCGCGGCGCCCGCGGCCACGGCGCTGCTCCTGATCGCGCCGCTCGGCTGGGCGGTCGGCTCGCTCCTCGTGCGCCGCTGGGACGTGGGCAAGGGCATGATGGGCGCGGCCACGCAGACGATCACGGGAGGCGCGACGATGGTCCTCCTCGCGCTGGCGCTCGGCGAGCGCGCGCCCGGAGCCATCGCGCTCCCGACGCTCGGGGCGCTCGCCTACCTCGTGCTCTTCGGCTCTCTCGCGGGCTTTGCGGCGTACCATCACCTGCTCGTGCACGCGCGCCCCGCGCTCGCCATGAGCTACGCGTACGTCAACCCCGTGCTCGCGGTGATCCTCGGCGCGCTCCTCGGCGGAGAGGCGATCGGCGGGCATACGGTCGTGGGCACGGCGTTCATCGTCGGCGCCGTGGTGACCCTCGTGTCCCGACCGCGCCCCGCGAATCTGCCCGGCCCCGCGCGCACCGAAGACCGACCGGTCCGCGGCGAGGCCGTGGACGTCGAACCCCTCGAAGGCACCGGCTCGGGGCGCGCACGATGAGCCGCGTGGACGTCCGCTTCCCTTCGGCCTCGGTGCGCACCACCAACGCTGCGCTCGATGTCGTCGCGAGCGCGGCGCGCTACCGCCACGCGCTCGAGGCGGCCCTCCGCGAAGCGCTCCCCGAGCACGAGGTCTCGGTGTCGATCGACGAGGGACTCCACGCCATGACGGTGGAGGTGGTCACCGACGATCTGAAGCTGGCGCGCGCGATCGAGCGCGACGTGCTCGATCACGCCTGGGTCGTGCGTCAGATGGGGAGCTGGGTCGTCATCTGATCTGCACCCGAGTGAATCGGCGAGAGCCTCCCTCCCGCCGATTCGAGCCCGCGCCACGCGCATCGATTCATCCGAAGGCCACGTGCTCTCGGGCCTCCGGGCCATGGCGCGGCGGCTCGTTCCACCCCATCGTTGCGCGGATGTCCGAGCCCGCTCCCCACGTGGCATCCGACGCCGGTGCCCGAGCGCCGACGGACGAGCCGCCAGACGACGCCTTCTCGGAGGAGGCGCCCGCCGCGGAGCGGCGCGTGGTCCTGCTCCTCGCGGCCGTGCAGTTCGTGAACATCCTCGATTTCATGATGCCCTCGCCGCTCGGCCCCCGGTTCGCCGCGGACCTCGACATCGAGACCTCGAGCCTCGGCATCGTCGTCGCGAGCTACACGCTGTCGGCGGGCGTCACGGGCTTGCTCGGCGCGTTCTTCCTCGATCGGTACGATCGGCGCCCCGCGCTTGCGCTCTCGCTCCTGGGCCTCGCGGTCGGCACCGGCGGCGCGGCCTTCGCGTGGGATCTGCCGACGCTCGTCCTCGCGCGCGTGGTCGCGGGGGCTTTCGGCGGGCCTGCGACGGCCCTCGCCTTGGCCATCGTGGCCGATGTCGTCCCCGTCTCGCGTCGCGGCCGCGCGCTCGGCGCCGTGATGATGGCCTTCTCCGTCGCGTCCGTGCTCGGAGTGCCGATGGGTCTGGTCCTCGCGGACTGGGGGAGCTGGCACACGCCCTTCCTCGTCACCGCGGTCCTCTGCGCGCTTGCCGCCGCGGGCGCGCGCCTTCATCTCCCCTCCCTCCGCGCGCACGTCGCCCTCCGCGCGCAAGGCGCCCAGACGCCGTCTCTTCACCCGTGGCGCGAGGTGACCGACTCGATCCGCACGTTGGTCGCCGAGCCTGCCGTGCGGCTGTCGTACGGCATGGGTCTCGCCTCGGCGTTCGGCGCGTTCATGCTCATCCCGAACATCGCCACCTTCGTACAGAACAACTTCGGCTATCCCGCGTCGTTGTTGTCGTTGCTGTACGGCGCCGGTGGCCTCGCGAGCTTGATCGTGCTGCGGCCGCTCGGACGCCTCGTCGATCGGGTCGGCTCGTTCCCCGTGTCCCTCTTCGGAGCGGTGGGCTACGCGGGCGTCTGCGCGCTCTGCTTCATCTTCCTGCCGCCGTGGATCGAAGACCTCTGCCGGACCCGCCACGCGCTGCTCGGCGTCTCGTTCTCGTGGGGCTGGTTCGTCGTCGCTCTGCTCTTCGTCCTCTTCATGCTGACGAGCAACGCCCGCAACGTCGCCTTCGGCACGCTCAACTCCCGCGTGCCGCCGCCCGCGCTCCGCGCGCGCTACCAGTCGCTCTCCTCGATGGTGCAGCACGTCGGCCTGGCCGCGGGTGGCCTGACGGGCCCCTTGCTCCTCCGCAGCGAGCCGGACGGTTCTCTCGTCGGCATCGACCGGATCGCGTGGCTCTCGATCGCGGTTCTCCTCGCGATGCCGTGGCTCCTCCGCGGGGTCGAGCGGCGCATCGATGCGCGCGACGGCGTGCGCCGCGGAGCCACCGCGCCGCAGCGAGGGGGCGCGTGAGCAGCCGCGCGCACGGGCTCCTCCGCGAGGCCGCGTTCGTCCGCTACCAGCTCGTGCGCTTCGTCTCCGTCGTGGCCATCCAGATGCTCTCGGTCGCCACGGCCTGGGAGGTCTACGATCGCAGCGGCACCGCCGAGGCCCTCGGCTTCGTCGGCCTCGCGACTTTCGTGCCGCAGATCGTGTTCGTGCTCTTCACCGGCGTCGTGGCCGATCGGTACGACCGCCGCCTCGTGCTCGCCGTCGCGCACGCGGTGGTCGCGCTCTCGGCGCTCGGCTTCGCGTTCCTCGCGGCACACCGCGAGCTCGGCGTGCTCCCGTTCTACGCGCTGCTCTTCGTCTTCGGCTCCGCGCGCGCGTTCGCGGGCCCCGCCTCCCAGGCGATGACGCCCTCGCTCGTGCCCGTGGAGCTCTTCACGCGCGCAATCGCGATGAGCGGCACGACCTTCCAGATCGCCGTGGTGCTCGGCCCCGCGCTCGGCGGCGCGCTCGTCGCACCGATCGGCACCTCCGGCGTCTATGCCCTCTCGGCCGCGCTCGAGGTGCTCGCCATCGCGGTGCTGCCCTTCATCGCGCTCCGCCCGAGCGCGCGCGCCAGGCGCGACGAGTCTCGCATGGCCCAGCTGCTGTCGGGCATCCGCTTCGTGCGCGAGCGGCCAGTGCTGCTCGGCGCGATCACGCTCGACCTCTTCGCGGTGATCCTCGGCGGCGCGACGGCGCTGATGCCCATCTTCGCGCGCGACATCCTCGAGGTGGGCGAACGGGGCCTCGGGGTGCTGCGCGCGGCGCCCGCGGCGGGTGCGCTGGTCGTGGCGCTGTACCTCGGGGCGCGGCCTCTCGAGCGCCACGCGGGCGCGATCATGCTCGCCTGCGTCGGGCTCTTCGGCGCGTGCACGATCGTGTTCGGCCTGAGCGAGAGCTTGCCTCTCTCGATCGCCGCGCTCGTCGTGATGGGCGGCGCCGACAGGGTGTCGGTCGTCGTGCGTCACGTCGTCGTGCAGGGACAGACCCCGGACGAGATGCGCGGCCGGGTCGCGGCCGTGAACATGGTCTTCATCGGGGCCTCGAACGAGCTCGGGGAGCTCGAGAGCGGCCTCACGGCAGCCTGGCTCGGCACGGTGCCGGCCGTCGTCGCGGGCGGCCTCGGCACCCTCCTCGTCACGGGACTCTGCGCGAGCCTGTTCCCGGAGCTCCGGAAGGTCGACAAGCTCCAAGCCCGGTGAGGCCGCCGCAAGCCCACGAATGCCGACGGCGAGATGCCTCTCGCAGGCGGGGTCGACACCGCGTAAGGTCCCCCTGGTACCCATGGTCGACCCGATCCGAGATGCGAGCCCGGGCGACTCCGATCTCGACTACGAAGATGGCGAGATGGAGTCGACGACCCTCGGGGTCGACCTCTTCAAGAGCGAGGAGGTCCCCGACTATCCGGCGGTCGCGCGCCTGGGTCGCTACGACATCCTCGGGCGGCTCGCGCGCGGCGGCATGGCGGAGGTCTACCTCGCGCGGCAAGCCGACGAGGACGGCAGCGTCCGTCACGTCGTGCTCAAGCGCGTGCTCATGGAGATGCAGCACGACCCGCAGATGCTGCAGATGTTCCTCGACGAGGGCCGCGTCGCGCTCCGTCTCTTTCATCCGAACGTCTGCCACGTCTACGAAGTCGGAGAGTCGGACGGCCTGACCTACATGGTGCTCGAGTGGGTGCACGGCACCTCCCTCCGCGAGCTCGTTCGTCGTGCCAAGGCGCAAAGCACCACGCTCCCGATCCCCCTCGCAGTGCACATCATCGCCAAGATCGCGAGCGCACTCGACTACGTCCACGGCGCGCGCGGGCTCGACGGGCGACCCTTGTCCATCATCCACCAGGACGTCACGCCTCACAACGTGATGCTCAGCTGGAAGGGCCAGGTGAAGCTGCTCGACTTCGGCATCGCGAAGACCTCGGTTGGCGAAGGTCGGGGCGCGCCGCAGGGCAAGTACGAGTACATGTCTCCCGAGCAGGTGCGGAGCGAGGCCATCGACCCGCGCTCGGATGTCTTCGCGCTCGGGGTGTGCCTCTACGAGGTCCTCACGGGGACTTCACCGTACCAGCGCGCGGGCATCCCGCAGACGATGACGGCGATCGTCGAGGAGCCGGTGCCCTCGGTCCGCGCGGTTCGCAAGGACCTCGCCGACAGCCTCGACCGCATCGTGATGCGCGCCCTGGCGAAGAAGCCCTCGGATCGCTTCTCGACGGCCGGTGAGATGCAGCGCGCGCTCGAGGACTGGCTCGCGCGCAACGGCGGTCCGATCGCCGACGTGCGCCTCGCGCTGACGGTGGGCGGCTTCTTCAC
>JBKDQC010000155.1:0-8179 GCA_046342295.1 Deltaproteobacteria bacterium
GAAGAACGCCTCGATCGCGTCGCCGTCGTCGCGGGCCCCCGCGAAGTGCCACTGGAAGAACGGGTCGACCGTGAACCGCTTCGCTTCGCTCGGCCGGTCGAGGGGGACGACGAGCACCTCGACGCCCGCGTCCGGGTGGTAAGTCACCAGGCGCGAGAACTCTCCGAGGCCGAGGAGCGCGCGCACGAGATCGATGCGCACCGGAGACACGAGAAAGAGCGCGCGCGTGGCCGTCACCGCGAAGTCGTGGAGCATGACGGGGTGAGGGAGGGGGACGGTGCCGAGCTCGCGAACGGCGGGCGAGCCGCGATCGGCGAGCTCGTAGAGGTGAATCTTCGTGCGTGGGCCGTACTCGAGCCCGAACCCGATCGTCGAGGCCCGGTCGAGCACGCGGTGCGGGTGCGCAGAGAAGGCGTCGCCGAGGACGTCGAGGCGGGTCTCGCCAAGGGTCTCGAGCGTGCGCGGGTCGAGCTCGGGCGGCGGGCTCGACTCGACGAGCGCGAAGAGACGATCGCGGAAGGACATCAGCGCCGTGTTGCCCGTGTTCTTCCGACCGCTGCCGCGTCCGGTGAGCGTGCGGAAGCTGTTCCAGAGGCGCCTCCAGCGGGCCGCGCGACCGCCGAAGAGCGGCCGGCCCGCGCGGCGCTCCTCGAGCAGGCCCTGGCTCTGGACGAGCCGCACGGCGCCCTCGGCGCGCGCCGCGCCGCGGGGCCCCGAGAGGCGCACGGCCGAGACCGCGCCATCTGCCTCGAAGGAGTGGCTGACGGGACGGCCGAAGAGCTCGTAGAGACCGGGGCCGACCCGGAAGAGCGTGCCCCGCAATGCGTCGGGGATCGTCCCGCGCACCTCGAGCGCGGTGAACGGCATCTCGCGCGCGATCGACTTCATGTCTTCGCGCGCGGGCCGCGCGGCGAAGGCCGGCCCCGGACTCTCGGGCGCTCGACGGTGCGCTGTCTCCATGGGCGAATCCTGACCCTTCACCCGATGGTTTGCATCGGCGAAGGAGATGCCCGGCGGCGAAACGGATAGATTATTTCTGCACGGGCCCTAAGCTTCCGGCCGTTCGGAATGGACCCTGGTGCGAAGACCCCTGACGGCCCGGATCCCGGCGCCCCTCTCGACCTGACCGCGGCCCGGGGCAGTGTCGGCCCCGAGGGCGCCCCGGGCGCCACGCGACGACCGAGCCTCTGGTGGCTCGTGCTCGCAATCGGGGCCGTGGAGGTCCTCGGGCAGCTCGTCATCGAGGGGCGCGTCGCGCCCCGCAGCGAATGGCACGACGCGCTCGAGGCAGTGCGGAGCGACTGGCGGGAGGGCGACGCGGTCGTGGCGGCCCCGGGCTGGGCCGATCCGCTCCTCCGGGAGGCGGCGGGCGATCTCATCGACCGCGCGATGGCGGGGCACAGCGACCTCGCCGCGTACCGTCGCCTCTGGGTCATATCGATCCGAGGGCACCGCTCGGCCGAGGCGCCCGCGCAGCCCGCCGAGCTCGTGCGCGACTTCGGACGCGTGCACGTCGAGCGCTGGACGCTCCCCGGGCCGAGCGTGCTCTTCGACTTCGTCGAGCGCGTCGGAGACGCGCACGTCACGCGACGCGAGCGCGGCCAGGATCTGCCCTGTCGCACGGTGCTCTCGATGGGACAGACCATGGGCGGCCTCGCGAACGGGCCCATCGAGACGGCACCGCGTCATCTCTGCGATCCGGCCCGCCCGTGGCTCTGGGTGGGCGCGACGACCACGATGGACCTCGAGCTGCGCGGGCGCCGCTGCGTCTCGCAGCACGCGCAAGGGAGCGAGCCCATCACGGCGAGCTACGATGACGTGCCGCTCGGCGAGGCGCTGGTCCTTCACGGTGGCGTGTGGTGGGAGCGAGAGCGCTGGCGCAACGGGGGTGACGTCGAGGTCGTCGTGCGGCTCGATGGCGAGGAGATCGGTCGGATGAGGCACCGCGACGGCGACGGGTGGAAGCGCATGGAGGCCGCGATCCCCGAGGCCCGACGGGGTGGGCGAGGTCGCGTGTCCATCGACGTCTCGGCCGACGATCCCGAGTTCCGCGCCTTCTGCTGGGCCGCCTCGACGAGGAGCGGCGCGTGAGCGCGGACGACGAGGAGAAGGCGCGAAGCGAGCGCAGGCGTGCCGAGGATACGGGAGGCAACGAGGCCTTCGGGCCGCGAGGAACGGCCACTCGGGCGGTCCCTCCGCCGCTCGACGCAGCGAGCCTGGATCCGGAGCCCCGAGCGCTGCGTTCCTCGATCCCGCCGCCGCTCGTGCCGACGCGCCTGACCGAGGCTGCCCTCGCGCGCGGTCGGGAGCCTACGCGGTGGGATCATCTCGTCGGCCTCCTCCTCGCCGTGGGATACGTCGCAGCGCTGCTCGCGACCTCGGGCGGCCTCGGCATGAACCGCGACGAGGGCTTCTACGTCGATGCGTCCGAGTCGTACGCGCGGTGGTGGGAGAGCTTGCTCGAGGGCGCACCGGACGCGCTCGATCGTGCGAGCATCGACCGCGCGTGGGAGGTGAACCACGAGCACCCCTCGCTGCCCAAGAGCCTCTTCGCGTTCTCCTGGCTCGCGCAGCAGCGCTGGCACGTCTTCCCCGAGGACTCGATGGCCTTCCGGTTCCCCGGGATGGCGATGTCGTCCCTCGCGCTCTGGGTGCTGTACCTCTTCGGCGTGCGCCTCTACGGCCGACGCGCAGGCCTCTTCGCGGCGCTCGCCTACGCGCTCGTGCCGGGAGTCTTCTACCACTCGCACCTCGACTGCTTCGATACGCCGATCGTGTCGATGCTCGTGCTCGTGACTTACGCCTACCACCGCTCGCTCACGAGGCCGCTCTGGGCGATCTGGACCGGCATCGCCTACGGCTTCTGCCTCGAGACCAAGCACAACGCGTGGATCCTCCCGCTCGTATTCGTCGTCCACTTCGCCTTCGTGTGGGGCTCGGAGCGACGCCACCGCACGAGCGGGGCGCCCGAGAGCGCGCGCCCTCGGATCTCGCTCGTGCCCTGGTGGCTGCTGGGCATGGCGCTCCTCGGGCCGCCGCTCTTCGTCGCGATGTGGCCCTGGCTCTGGAACGACACGTTCCCGCGCATCGGCGAGTACGTGGGCTTCCACGTGAACCACGTGCACTACAACATCGCGTACCTCGGCCACACGTACTTCTCGCCGCCGAGCCCGACGTCGTATGCGTGGGTCACGACGCTGTTCACGGTGCCGCTGATCACGCTCGTGCTGGGCGTCGCGGGCGTCGCCCTGCGTAGCCGCGCGCTCCTGCCGACGCTCGCGCTCGAGCGGCTGTGGCGCGACGGGTCGCTCGCGCCCGACCCGGCGCGGTCCGACGTGCTCGTCTTCGGCAGCTTCTTCACGCCGATGTTCGTGATGATGATGCCCTCGACGCCGATCTTTGGTGGGACGAAGCACTTCCTCATGGCGTACGCGATGCTCGCGCTCTTCGCGGGCGCAGCCTTCGACCGCATGACCCGGTCGATCGAGTCCGAGGCGCTCGAGGCCAGCGGACGCTGGTGGCCGAGCCTGGCTCCAGGGCGTGTCCGGGCGCTGACGCGCGGCGCGCTCCTCACGGGGGCGCTCGCGAGCCCCCTGGTATCGACGGTCCACAGCCACCCGTTCGGGCTCTCCTACTACACGTGGGCCGCGGGCGGAGTCCCCGGCGCCGCCGACCTCGGCATGAACCGCCAGTTCTGGGGCTTCACGACGGGAAGCCTCGTGCCGTGGCTCAACGAGCACGTCGCGCCCGGCGGCAGCGTGTGGATCTGCGACACGACGGGGACGGCGTTCCGCATGCTCCAGCGCGACGGCCTGCTCCGGGACGACGTGCGTGTGGCCTGGGATCTGTCGGGCGCCGACTTCGCGATCGTTCACCACGAAGATCACTTCAACATCGTCGACTTCCAGATCTGGGAAGTCTACGGGCGCGTCGACCCGGTGTACGTGCTCACGTACGACGGCGTGCCGATCGTCTCGGTGTACGAGAACCCGCGGCGCAGGCGCTGACGACTCTTCACGCGGCGCGGATGTCGGGGCGCGTGGTGACGCTGTCCTCGGCCGCGGTGGGGAGCCGCAGGACCGAGAGCAGCGTGCGATCGACGGTGCGTCGATCGGTCACGAGCGGAGAGATCGCACGGTTGAAGGCGCGCATGGAGTGGAACCGGTCCTCGGGGTCACGGGCGAGCGAGCGCGCGATGACCTCGTCGAAGGCGAAGCTGAGGTCGTTGCGGACGAGTCCGGCGCGCGGGGCGTCCTCGCGGATGATGCGGCGCAGGAGATTCGCGACGTTGGAGCCGGTGAAGGGCACGCGACCCGTGACGGCTTCGAACATGACGATGCCGAGACCGAACACGTCGGCGCGGGCATCGACGTCCGGGTTGCCCGAAGCTTGCTCCGGGGAGCAGTAGCTCGGCGTGCCGAAGACGCGGCCGATCTCCCGGTCGCGCTCGTCCTTCGGGGCGCGGGCGCTCGCGCAGACTCCGAAATCGAGGAGACGAACCTGGAGCGAGCCGTCGGTCGCGCGGTCGAGGAGGATGTGCTCGGGCTTGACGTCGCGGTGCACGTAGCCGTGCTGGTGCGCGGCGTGGAGCACCGTCGCGACGCGCATCGCGATGGCACCGACGACCTCGGGAGCCAGAACCCCCACGCGGCGCAGAACGCGCTGGAGGCACTCGCCGTGGATGCGCTCGAGAACGAGATACGGAGAGCCGTCGGCGCCCGGGTAGCCGGAGAGCAGGCCTTCGTCGATCACCTGAACGATGGCGGGATGGGGAACGGTGCGGGCGACCTCGCCCTCACGCCGCAGGCGGCGCACGAGGTCGGGGTTGTCGATGAAAGTTGGGCGCAGCACCTTGACGACCACGTCCTCGCCGTCGGAGAGCCGCGTGGCCTGGACCGCGACCGCGGTACCACCGATGCCGAGCACCTCGCCGACGCGGTAGCGCCCGTCGAGGGTTCTTCCGCGGATCTCGGCGCGTTCGTGAGGGACGTTGAGCTGCATCGGGGCCTCGGCCGTGTCGCTGGGGGCTGTCCTCGTGAGGACATGGCGACCCTCGGGCAGGCGGCGATCGCGGTCAAAAAAACGACCCCCATGAACACCCCAACGAGCGCCCCCGAACAGGCGGTGCGTCTCGCGTCGCGCGCGAACGCACGGGCGCGCGCTGCCGTGGCGCGGCGAGACATTTCGGGCGACGATCTCCGCCGGAGCGCACGATGAAGTTCTTGCTCATGCGACATGGCGATGCCGTCCGGGGCGATGTCCCAGACCAAGCCCGGCACCTCTCGCGCACCGGGCGGCACGAGGTGCTGGCCGTGGCGCGGGCCCTCACCCGCAAGCTCCAGGGTGTCCGCATCGGGCATGTCGTCTCGAGCCACCTCGTGCGCGCCGTGCAGACCGCCGAGATCGTGACGCACGAGCTCGCGCGCGCAGGCGTCGAGGTCGATCCGATGGTGCACGCCGACCCTCGCTTCGAGCCCGACGGATCCCCGCGGCCCGCCGCTGAGCGGCTCGCGCACCTCGCGTCCGACCACGCCCCCGCGACGATCCTGTGCGTTTGCCACGAGCCGATCGTCCGAGGCCTCGCCGCTCAACTCGCTCCCCGCTCCGCTTCCGTGCCCTTCGCCACGGGCGGGCTCGTCGCGATCGACCACGGCGCGATCCTCTGGTCGCTCGATCCACGCACGCTCGATTGACCATGCCTCTGCCCGTCATCCGAGCGCTCCTTGCGCGCGGCGAGCACGACGAGGCCGCACGCCGCCTCCGCGAGGCCGGCGCCCTGCGCGAGGCTGCGGATGTCTTGGCCCAGGTGTGGCGACACGACGAAGCCGTCTCGCTGGCTCTCGCCTCCGAGCACCCCGAGGACGCGTACAAACACGCCGCTGCCTCGAACGACGCACGCCTCGTCGAGCGCGCCCTCGCTGCGCTCGAGGACAAGCCTGACGCGGCGCGCCGCGCGGCCGATCACGCCGAGCTGCGCGGTCGTACGGCCGACGCCGCCTCGCTGCGTCGCGCCGCCGGTGACCTCGAGGAAGCCGCCGCGCTCTACGAGCGCGCGGGCGAGCTCGGCCTCGCCGCACGCATCCACGAGCGCGCGGGTGATCTCCGCCGCGCCGGGATGCTGTACGAGCGGCGCTTGCTCGAGGCGCCCGACGACGCCGCGAGCGCGCTCGCCCTCGGCCGCATCTTGCTTGGCTTCGGTCGCGCCGAGCACGCGGTGCGCGCGCTCCAGCGGGCGGTGCAGAGCGCGGACGTCGAGCGAGAGGCGCTGCCATGGCTCCTGCGCGCCCTGGTCGCGATCGGGCTCCTCGACGCGGCGGGCGAGATCCTCGACCGCCTCCGCGTCCATGCGCCGCAGCTTCCGCTCGAGCCCGTGGCGGCAGCGGCCGCGCTCGCCGCCGAGGACGCGACGCCGCACACGGAGGCGAGCGAGCTGCTCCTCGGTCGCTACCGAGTCCTGCGCGCGCTCGGCGCAGGAGGCTCGGGTCGCGTGCTCGCCGCGCACGATGTCTTCGCCGCCCGCGACGTGGCCGTGAAGGTGCTCAGCTCGGGCGGCGGGGCCCAAGGCCGCGACGCCCTCGCGCGCTTCGCCCGCGAAGCCGGGATCGCCGCGGGCCTCGAGCATCCGAACGTGGTGCGGGTCTTCGACTACGTCCCCGACGGGCCCCTGCTCGTCATGGAGCTCATGCCCGCAGGGACGCTCGAGGACCGTCTGACGAAGGGCGAACGGGCGGTGGCGCTCTCGCCCCTCGTCGCCGAGCACGTCGCGCGCTCGGTGCTCCGAGCGCTCGACACCGTGCACCGGCGTGGCGTCGTGCACCGCGACCTCAAGCCGGCCAACGTCTTCTTCGGAGCCGCGGGGGAGGTGAAGGTGGGAGACTTCGGCGTCGCGCATCTCGTGGATGCGCAGGCCACCCTCACTGGCGCGATGATGGGCACGCTCGCGTTCATGGCGCCCGAGCAGATCACGGGCGCGAGCCACCCCGACGCAACGACGGACCTCTACGCGCTCGGCGTGATGCTCTACCGCATGCTGGTGGGCGCCCTTCCCTTCCCCGGTCCCGACTTCGTCGCGCAGCACCTGGGCGATCCCGTACCGGCGGCAAGCGCGAACGCGCCGTGGCTCGACCCGGCTTTCGATCGCGCGATCGAGTCGCTCCTCGCCAAGGACAAAGCGGCTCGCCCGCGCTCGGCGAGCGATGCGCTCGAGCTCGTCGAATCGCTCCCGTTCGCGGCCGCCGAGGATGCCTTCGGCGCCCTCGAAGCTCGCGCGCCGGAGCGCCCCTCGACCCCGCCCAAAGGACGCGCCAGCTCGCGTCCCCCCGACGCCCGAGCCGCCGACGGTACGCTCTCGGCGGGACGCTACGTCCCGATCGAGCTGGTGCGCCGAGGCGGCCTCGAAGCGCGTCTCTGCCACGACAGCGTGCTGGGCCGGCGGGTCCTCGTCCTCTCCGCCGACGAGCGCGTGCTCGAGCGACACGCCCGACTCGCCAAGGCGGTCTCGCCCTTCCTCCAGGCCGTGCTCGCGGTCGACCGCGAGGCAGGGGAAGTGGTGCTCGAGGCCCCGAGCGGCGAGCCCCCGCGCGCGCTGCCGATCGACCCTCTGCGCCTGGCCGACATGGCCGAAGCGCTCGACGTGCTGGAGGCACACGGTCTGAGCCACGGGGCGATCGGCGCAGACGAGCTGGTGCTCGGCGATGCGCGCACGGTGCTCCTCTTGCCCACCGCGGACGCCGATGGCTCGATCGACGAGGATCGACGAGCGATAGAGCGCCTCTTTGGTGGCCGCTGACGGGCACGCCCTCGGTGACAACGAGCGTCAAAGCGGGTCGACCGTCCCCGTCCACCGTACCGTTCATGCTGGCTACGGCCCCCGGCCCGCTTCGGCGCCTCCTTGCTCGCTGGCTTCGGTGTCTTCTTGGTCGCCCGCGTCGGTGTCTTCTTGGTCGCCGGCTTCGGTGTCTTCTCGCTCGCCCGCTTCGGCGCCTTCTTGGTCGTGCCCCGGGGCTCGTACACATAGGTGCGCCAAACCCGCTCGGTCGCGCCGTACTCGGTGGGCTCGAAGCTCTCGACGACCTGACACGGCGGCTCGCCCGCGCGCTGCATCCAGGTGCAGTGCTTCTTGTGCTTCGCGGGCATCGAGGAGAGCTTCTCGCTCCGAGGCGCTCGCCGCGCAGGCGCA
>JBKDQC010000156.1:0-3945 GCA_046342295.1 Deltaproteobacteria bacterium
CGGAGGCCCTCCGCGGATCGGCATCACGGTGACGAAGAAAGTGGGCAACGCCGTCGCGCGCAACCGCGTCAAGCGACTCGTCCGCGAGGTGTTCCGCCAAGAGCGCGCCCGCTTCCCCGAGGGCTGCGACATCGTGTTCATCGCCAAGGACGGCGCGCCCGAACTGCGCTACGAGGACGTGCTGGCGGAGGTGCCCGCGCGCTGGAACCTGCGTCCGGCCCCCCCGAGCCCCCGGCGGCCATGATCAAGAGGCTCCTGATCACGCTCATCCGCGGATACTGGTGGACGCTGTCCCCGGTGATCGGGAGCGTGTGTCGCTTCCAGCCGAGCTGCTCTCGCTACACGGCCGTCTGCGTCGAGCGTTTCGGGCCGCTGCGCGGCGCGTGGCTCGGCATCGTCCGCATCTGCAAGTGCCAGCCGTTCCACCCGGGCGGCTACGACCCCCCGCCCCTCGCTCCCGGCCAGAGCGCGCCGCGGGGCTCGCGCTCTCTCGCGCTGCCGGGTCTGCCCGCCGGTCCGCCGGAGCCCGGGCACGGCCCGCCCGAAAAGAGCAGCGCCGACGTGCATCCAGGGCGCGTTTCGTCCAATCTCGAGCCCGCCGCGACCCGGCCCCACTGAGTCCCCCCGCCGTCCGCCCGCCGAACCGGCCGGACCGCGCGGAGCTCTCTCGATCGTTCGCGAAGGACCGCATGCCCGAGCCGCAGGGACACCCTCCGGAGAATCGCTCGTCGCTCTCGACGATCCTCCTCATCACCGGCGCGATGATGGCGTTGTACTACGGGTACAACCACTTCTTCCAGCACACGCCGCCCCCTGCGGAGGGCGTCGCCGCCACCGAGGAGCTCACCCCGGAGCAGCGCGTCGAGCGCGAGCGTGAGGTCGCCGATCGCCGCGCTGCGCGCATCGACCAGCGGCAGACCGGGACGCTCCGCACCGAGCTCTTCGAGGCGACGATCGACAACCTCGGGGGGGGCCTCTCGGAGCTGCGCCTGCTCGGCGATCGCTTCCGCGACCGCGCGACCGGCGAGCAGGAGAACCTCGTCACCACGCAGTTGGAAGACTACCGCCCACTGCGCCTGAGCCTGCCCGGCGTCGACATCCCACCCGATGTCGTCTGGGAGCTCACGCAGGAGAACGAGCGATCCGTTGCCCTGCGTTGGTCGGGCAACGGCGTCGAGGTCCACCGTCGGCTCGAGGCCGGCAGCGGTCCCTACCAGATCTGGCAGACCGTCCTCGTGCGCAACGTGGGAGAGCGGACGCGCCGCGGCCGGGTGCAGGAGCACGCCTTCCACTACGTGCCCCGATCGCTCGAGAGCGGAGGCTTCCTCGGCCTCGGCGCGCGCTCGACCCACATCGGGCAGGGGCTCTGCCGCCACGAGGGAGAAGTGACCCGCAAGGCGCGCGGCGATCTCGCGAGCGCGCACGGCTACGGCGGGACCATCGACTTCGCCGGTCTCGAGAACCAGTACTTCGCCCAGGTGCTCGCGCCCTCGGACGAGGCCGCCGAGCGCTGCGGCCTCTGGGCCCAGGACCGCTACGCCGGCGAGGAGGTCGACGGCACGCTCTTCGAGGCGCAGCTGCGCTACCCGATCGTCGACGTGACGCCGGGCGGCGAGCACATGACCCGCACGCTCGCGTTCTTCGGGCCCAAGGACTGGAGCGCGCTCGAGACGGCGGGACACTCGCTCCCTGAGGTCGTGAACCTGGGGACCTTCGCGGTGATCGCGCGGCAGTTCGCGCGCCTGCTCGCCTTCATCGAGGGGCAGGTCGGCAACTGGGGGCTCGCGATCATCCTCCTGACGCTGCTCGTCCGCATCGCGCTCTATCCGGTGATGGCGCGGCAGTTCCGGGCCTTCGCGCCGATGCGAAAGCTCAAGCCGGAGATGGATGCGCTCAACGCGAAGTTCGCCGACGACATGGAGAAGCGTCAGGCGGCGATCATGGAGCTATACAAGAAGCACGGGATCAACCCGGCCGCGCAGATGCTCGGGTGTCTGCCGATCCTCCTGCAGATGCCCGTCTTCTTCGCGCTCTACACGTCGCTCTCGACGAACATCGAGCTCTACCACCAGCCCTTCGCGCTCTGGTGGCAGGACCTCTCGGGCCCCGACCCCTACTTCAGCCTTCCGATCGCCCTCTCCGGGCTGATGCACGTGCAGCAGCGCCTGACGCCGACCCAGATGGACCCGGCCCAGCAGCGCGTGATGTTGTGGATGATGCCCATCATGATGGGTGTCTTCATGCTCTTTCTGCCCTCGGGCCTCTGCCTCTACATGCTGACGAACAGCACCCTCTCGATCGCGCAGCAGCGCTTCAACGAGTGGCGCTGGCAGCGCGAGGAGGCCGAGAAGGAAGCCGCCAGGCCGGCGGGCAGCGAGAGCAAGACGAACGACGCGCCCGCCGGCGACTCGCCGGCGGCCGCGCGTCCTCAGAAAACGAGTGCCAGGAGGCCGCCCCGTGGGTGACGACCGCAAGCAGAACGAGATGGAAGGTGCTCTCCTCTTCGACGACGAAGACGAGGGCGGTGACGAGCGCGGCGCACGCGATGGTGACGCCGGCCATCCAGGAGACGGACGCGCCGAGGAGGCGATGGAGTTCCTGTCGGGCGTGCTCCGCCGCATGGGGCTCGACGCCCGCGTGACGGTCCGCGAGGACGCGGCGCGCGTCGTGCTCGACGTGTCGGGCGAAGACGCGGGGCGTGCGATCGGCAAGAAGGGCATGACGCTCGATGCCCTGCAATTCCTCGCGAACAAGGTGGTGAACCGCTTCCCCGAGCGACGCCGCTACATCATCGTCGACTCGGGGGACTACCGAGAGCGGCACGAGCAAGGCCTCGTGAGCCTCGCCAAGCGCGAAGCCAAGCGCGCCCTCGACACGGGCCGCATCGTGACCCTCGAGCCGATGTCCGCGCGGGATCGCCGCTTGATCCATCTCTCCCTCTCGAAGCTCGTCGGCGTCTCGACCAAGTCGAACGGCGAGGGCCTGGGTCGACGGGTCCAGATCATCCCGGCGCGGCAGGCCGCCGGCGGCAACGGCGCTGGCGGTGGCGGTCGCCGCGGCGAGCGGCGGCGCGGCGGTGGCGGACGCAGCGAGGGCGGACGAGGTGGGCCTGGCCCTTCAGGCGGCGCACCGCGACGAGACGACGAGAGCTGAGCCCGCGAGGAGGACCACGTGAAGCACACCATCCAGACCGGGCTCGATCTCGCGCGCTCCAAGGTCGCCATCGGCAAGGCGATGGACGCGTACAAGGCCCGCTTCGCCGAGTACAATCCCCGCTTCGACTGGACCAGTGACGCGCGCGGCGAATTCGGCTTCAAGGCCAAGGGTGTCGCGCTCGGCGGCAGCATCGTCGTCCACGACGGCCAGGTGGACGTCGACATGGAGGTCCCGTTCCTCTTCCGCATCTTCCAGGGCAAGGCCATGGAGGTGATCGAGGACGAGGTGAGGCTCTGGGTCGAGCGTGCGAAGAAGGGAGAGCTCGGATGAGCTTCGTCGGAACCCTCCCCGCGCTGGTCACGCCGTTCTCGAATGGCGAGGTGGACGAAGACGCCCTGCGCGCGATCGTGGAGCGCTGCATCGAGGGCGGCGTCGACGGTCTCGTCCCCTGTGGAACGACGGGCGAGACCCCGACCCTCTCGGAGGCAGAGCACGCGCGCGTGGTGCGCATCGTGGTCGAGCAGACGAACAGGCGGGTGCCGGTGGTGGCGGGCGCCGGCGCGTTCTCGACCTCCCACACGATCCACCTCGCCAGGATGTGCCGCCAGCTCGGGGTCGATGGCCTCCTGCTCGTCACGCCCTACTACAACCGGCCCACACAGGAGGGCCTCGAGGCCCATTTCCGCGCGGGCGCGACCGCCTGCCCGATCCCGTCGATCCGCGACAACGTGCCCGCGCGCACCGGCACCGACCCCGCGGGCGAGACGCGCGCGCGGCTGGCGGACCTGC
>JBKDQC010000157.1:0-19998 GCA_046342295.1 Deltaproteobacteria bacterium
GTGGCGACGATCTTCGACAAGAAGGGCCTCGCGCGCCTCCTGCGTGCCAAGGGCTTGCCGCATCACCTCGAGCCCATCTGCCCCGCCAGAGGGCCACCGCAGCAGGATTTCGACTTCGGCCCGTGACCGCCGCCGCGGTGCGAGGAGCCCGCGCCACGGCACACGTGCGCCCCGAGCACGGCCGCGGGCGCCAAGACCCCGGCGAACGCCCCTCTTGCGAGCCCACGAGACCGTCGGACGGCGCTCGTTGACGCCCCGCACCGCCCGATGAGAGCCCTCCTCAGGAATGCATCGCGACCGTGAGAGGCTCCCGTTACCATCCGGGGTACAGTTCGTACGGACTACGGTCCTGAGGTAGAGTTCCGGCGCCGAGCGTCCCGGGGGACCCGGCTCCGGATGCCATGAGCGAACCGAACCTGTCCGCCTTCCTCTGGTCGATCGCGGATCTCCTGCGCGGCGACTACAAGCAGTCCGAGTACGGCAAGGTCATCCTGCCGTTCACGGTGCTCCGCCGCCTCGACTGCGTGCTCGAGCCCACGAAGAAGGCCGTCCTCGCGGAGAAGGCCGTCCGGGAGAAAGCCAACCTCAACCCCGAGCCCTTCCTCCTCAAGAAGGCGGGCCAGAGCTTCTACAACACGTCCCCGCTGGACCTCCGCAAGCTCGTCGGAGACCAGGACCACATCGCGGAGAACCTGCGCGCCTACCTGCAGGCGTTCTCTCCCGCGGTGCGCGACATCTTCGAGCGCTTCGAGCTGCACGGGCAGATCGATCGGCTGCACAAGGCAGGCCTGCTCTACCTGGTCACCGAGAAGTTCGCGAACGTGGACCTCCACCCGGAGGTCGTGACGAACACGCAGATGGGCCTCGTCTTCGAGGAGCTGATCCGGCGCTTCGCGGAGCTCTCGAACGAGACGGCCGGTGAGCACTTCACGCCGCGCGAGGTCATCCGGCTGATGGTCAACCTCCTCTTCATCGAGGACGACGACGCGCTCAGCAAGCCCGGCGTGGTGCGCTCGCTCTACGACCCCACCGCCGGCACGGGCGGGATGCTGAGCGTCGCGGGCGAGCACCTCGCGGAGCTGAACCCGGACGCGCGCCTCGTGATGTACGGCCAGGAGCTGAACCCGGAGTCCTACGCCATCTGCAAGGCGGACATGCTCATCAAGGGGCAGGACATCGGGAACATCATCTTCGGCAACACGCTCTCCGCGGACGGTCTCCCTGGCAAGAAGTTCGACTACATGCTGTCGAACCCGCCCTTCGGCGTGGAGTGGAAGAAGATCGAGAAGGAGGTCCGCAAGGAGGCCGAGGAGGGCCACAGCGGCCGCTTCGGCCCGGGCCTTCCGCGGGTGAGCGACGGCTCGCTCCTCTTCCTCCTGCACCTGGTCTCGAAGATGCGCCCCACCAAGGACGGCGGGAGCCGCTTCGGGATCGTGCTCAACGGCTCGCCTCTCTTCACCGGCGGCGCGGGCTCGGGCGAGAGCGAGATCCGCCGGCACCTCCTCGAGAGCGACCTCGTCGAGGCCATCGTCGGCCTGCCCACCGACATGTTCTACAACACGGGGATCTCCACCTACGTGTGGATCGTGAGCAACCGGAAGCCCGCCGAGCGCAAGGGCAAGGTGCAGCTCATCGACGGCTCGAGCTTCTTCCAGAAGATGCGCAAGAGCCTGGGTAGCAAGCGCAAGGAGCTGAGCCCGACGCAGATCGCGGAGCTGACGAACCTCTTCGGCGAGTTCGAGGAGGTGACGCGCGACGGCGTGCCGATCAGCCGGATCTTCAAGAACGAGGACTTCGGCTACGAGACCATCACCGTCGAGCGCCCGCTCCGCGACGCCAAGGGCAAGGTGGTGCTCGCGACCAAGGGCAAGACCAAGGGCAAGCCGATGCCCGACCCCGACCTCCGCGACACGGAGAACGTCCCGCTGTCGGAGGACGTGCAGGCGTACTTCGAGCGCGAGGTCCTCCCCCACGCGCCGGACGCGTGGATCGATCACGAGAAGACCAAGCGGGGCTACGAGATCCCGTTCAACCGCCACTTCTACGTCTTCAAGCCGCCGCGCGCGCTGAGCGAGATCGACGCGGACCTCAAGGTCGTGACGGACAAGATCGTCGCTATGATCGGGGAGCTCTCGCGATGAGCGACCCCGGCAGCGAGGCGGCCCGCGGGGCAACGTGTAAGCGGGACTTACAAGTTGCCGCGCGAACCATCCGGGAATTCCGGATAGATGGAAGTGCTCGCAATCCTGGCACTTCCGTCGATGCCCCCCGCGCGCACCTCGGTCTCGCCAGACAATTTCCTTGCGCGCCGAGGGCCCGCGGCACATCGTCGGCTCAACAGAACCCACCACGGCTATGCGCGCGAGCGTATCCTCAAACTGGTGGGTCTTTTTCTTCCGTCGGGGGTCACGCGACGGTAGGTGAGCCGTGACGCCGCGGCCGTACGGGAAGCCGGCGCTGACCCATGGGCAGCAAGTCGCTCTCCTCGAGAGACGCGGCATGGTCATCGCCGACCGCCCGAAGGCCGAGTTCTTTCTCAAGCACCTCAACTACTACCGCCTCGAGGCGTACTGGCTCCCGTTCGAGGCGGATCACGCGACGCACACGTTCCGACCCGGGACCTCCTTCGACCAAGTCCTTGGTCTCTACGTCTTCGACCGAGAGCTCCGGCTCTTGGTGCTCGACGCGATCGAGCGCGTCGAGGTCTCCGTTCGCACGCAGTGGGCGCACGAGCTGGCCATGGCGCACGGGCCCCACGCGCACCTCGACTTGTCCCTGGCGAGCAACCAGGCGCGCTGGACTGTGAACCTCGATGCCCTCGAGAAGGAGGTCGACCGATCGGAGGAGACGTTCATCCAGCACCTCCGCGCCACCTACGTCGAGCGCCTCCCGCCCATCTGGGCCGTCTCCGAGGTGATGTCGCTCGGCTTGCTCTCGCGGTGGTACTCGAACCTCGGACCGTTCCGCCTCCGCCGCGCGATCGCCCAGGTCTTCCGGCTCGACGACGGGGTGCTCCGATCCGTCCTCCATCATCTCACGACCGTGAGGAACGTCTGCGCCCACCACGGGCGGCTCTGGAACCGCGAGTTCCGCGTGCGACCGATGAGGCCGAAGCACCCTGCCCAGCTCGCGGCGTCGTGGAGCCGCAACGAGCAGCGGCTCCACAACACGCTCGCCGTTCTCTCGTACTTCCTCGACGTGATCTCGCCGGACCACGGATGGCGCGCGCGCGTCATCGCCCTGATCCATGGCCACGCAACCGACACCGTCGCGATGGGCTTCCCCACGGGCTGGCGGAGCCTGCCGCTCTGGAAGGAGACGTCGTGAGCTTCCCGCGCTACCCGGCCTACAAGGAGAGCGGCGTCGAGTGGCTCGGGCCGATTCCGTCGCACTGGCACCCCGCCCCGGTGAAGCGGTTGTTCGAGATCGTAGGCGGTTCAACCCCTGCGTCGGATGATCCGACGTTCTGGGACGGCGAGATTCCGTGGGCAACCCCCGCCGATCTTGGGAACGGTCCCCGCCTTCGCCTTGAGCGGACATTGCGGGCGATCACGTCAGCGGGTCTCGCATCTTGCTCCACCACAATGGTGCCGCGGGGCTCGATCGTGCTGTCGACGCGTGCGCCGATCGGGTCGATCGCGATCGCTTCGGTGCCGCTCTGCACCAACCAGGGCTGCAAGTCCCTGGTGCCCCGAGGCACCTCGGACGCGCGCTGCTTCGCGTACCTCCTGTCGATCGCCACGGCGGCGCTGAACGTGCGCGGGCGCGGAGCCACCTTCTTGGAGCTATCGGGTGAGGAACTGGGACGGTTCCAATTGCCATCCGCGCCCGTCGACGAGCAGCAAGCCATCGCCGACTTCCTCGACCGCGAGACCGCCAAGATCGACGCGCTCGAGGCCGAGCAGGAGCGGCTGATCGAGCTGCTGAAGGAGAAGCGCCAGGCCGTCATTTCGCATGCGGTCACCAAGGGGCTGAACCCGGACGTGCCGATGAAGGACTCGGGCGTGGAGTGGATCGGGCAGACCCCAGACCACTGGAACGTCGCTCCACTGGGTCACCTCTGCGAGGCTCTCTCCTACGGCTTCACGAACCCGATGCCCACCGCCGACGATGGCCCGCACATGCTCACCGCAAACGACATCGACTACGGCCGTGTGCGGTACGAGAGCTCCCGCAGGACTACGCGCTCTGCGTACGAGAACGACTTGACGGCGAAGAGCAGACCGCTACGGGGCGACATTCTCGTAACGAAGGACGGGACGCTGGGTCGGGTTGCAGTGCACGACGGTCGCGAGGCGTGCATCAACCAATCTGTCGCCTTTCTCCGACTTCGTCGCTCAGTTGAACCGGACTTCGCGGCACTTGCACTCCTTGCCGACGTCTACCAGCGTCGGATGCAGGAGGACGCCGGCGGGACGACGATCAAGCACATCTACATCTCTCGTCTCGCGAAGATGCCGATCGCCTACCCGCCGATTGCCGAGCAGGTGACCGTTCTGCGGAGCCTGGCGGGACCGCTGCAGCAGCTTGACACTCTCGTCGATGACGCCCAGCGGGCAGTGGTCCTGCTCCAGGAGCGCCGCACCGCTCTCATCTCCGCGGCCGTCACGGGCCAGATCGACGTGCGCGGCGCAAGCGCAGCCCGGGCCCACTGACGGAAGGACCAACCATGGATCCCAGGTTCGCCGCGTTGATCGAATCCCTGGAGCCGAAGCGGCGCGCGCTGCTTGAGATGACGCCAGTCACCTTCGGCAGGCTCCCGCGGGAGATCCCGGCACGAGGCATCTACCTCTTCTCCGAGGGCGACGAGCACCTCTACGTCGGCCGGACCAATGGGATCAAGACGCGGCTCGCCAACCACTGCCGCGCCGGCTCGACGCACAACATGGCAACGTTCGCGTTCCGCCTCGCGCGTAAGGAGACGAACCGCTTGAAGGCCACGTACAAGGCCGAGGGATCGCGGAGCTCGCTGCTCGAAGACCCTGCGTTCGCAGGCGCGTTCGTGCGGGCCAAGGCGAGGGCCGCCGCGTGCGACATCCGCTACGTCCGCGAGGATGATCCGACCAACCAGGCGCTGCTGGAGATCTGCGTCGCGACCGTCCTACAGACCCCGTACAACGACTTCGAGAATCACTGAGCCGACACGAGACGCCCACCATGACGCTCCACAAGGAGATCCACTTCGAGGTCGAGTTCTGCGCGCACCTCGCGGTGCGCCGGTGGCACCACGTCGAAGCAGACGCTGCGGGGTACGACCGCGTTCGCGGGCTTTTTCTTCCGGAGACACCGGAACGCGACGCGGCCGATGCCGTGGGTCCTGCTCGTGACAGGCCACGCCTGCGCGGGACTTCTCCTTCGATCCGCTCATTCGCGAGGCCGGGCGCCGTCGCGGCGTTCCAGGAGCGACGCGCCGCGGTCGTCTCCGCCTTCGTCGCCGGACGGATCGACCTCCGAGGTCTCGGGAACAAGGACGTGACATGACGAAGGCGCAGGACAGGCAGGATCTGGCTCTCTTTCGAGCAGTCGCTCGGCGAGTCTCGGCGGGCGTGCGGCAGGTCTTGGGACGCAAGATCCGCAGCGCTCGCGTCGCGTACACCGCGGAGACGGGGACGCACGGATGGATCTGCGATGTTGCCCAGGTCGATGATTCGCTCTGGATGGAGCTCGAGTACGACCACTACCTGGGCCTCGAAACCTCGCGGTTCTTCTCGGTCTGGCTCGGCAGCGAGGACAGACAAAGAATCGATGATCTCGCCGCGAACTCGGCGCTCGCTGTGCGGCCACGACGCTCGTACGCGCATCGCACCGGGTCCTGGGTCCTCAAGTCCCCCGGCGGCTGGCTCGGGACTTGGTTCATCGATGATTGGGCCAAGGAGGACTACTACTGGTTCGGCCGCTTCTCCCGGACTGGGCACGCGGGCCACGGCATTGATCGCATCGTTCGAGGTCTCGTGGCCGACCTCCGAACGCTAGGGCGGAGCCTCCCAGAGCACCAGGCTAAGTCCCCGCGCGAGCAGAAGCGCAAGCCCGCCACGAAGTTCGTGCAGTCCGACAAGGCCACGATGGCTCTCGTCGAACGCCGCGCCGGCCAGAGAGGCTTCCGGCAGCACGTGCTGGTGCACTTCGACGAGCGCTGTGTGATCACCGGCTGCGACGTGAAGGGCGCGCTCGAGGCCGCGCACATCGTCCCCTGGGCGCACGAGCGGAAGCAGGATCCAGGAGCCGCGCTCCTGCTGCGGGCCGACCTTCATGTGCTCTTTGACCGAGGTCTAATCAACATCGCGAAGAGTGGCGGCAAGGCCGTCGTCGTGATCGATGACAGCCTGGAAGGGACCGAGCCGTACGGGCTGCTCCCAGATGATCCCTTGGCGGGCGCCTCGTACCTGCGTCCCTCACATTGGCGGGCTCTGCGCGACCGGCAGCGGCTCGGGAAGCAGTCGGGGCCTGGCGCGTGACCCTCCACAAGGAGATTCACTTCGAGGTCGAGATCTGCGCGAGCCTCGCCGCGCGTGGGTGGCTCTATGCCGAAGGAGACGCCGCGGGGTACGACCGCGTTCGCGCGCTCTTCCCGGCGGACCTCCTCGCTTGGGTGCAGGCCACGCAGCCGAAGGCGTGGGATCTCCTCGTGAAGAACCACGGCGCGAACGCGGGCGAGACCCTGCTCGGGCGCGTGCGGGCCGATCTCGACAAGCGGGGGACGCTCGATGTCTTGCGGCGTGGGATCGACGTGATGGGCCTGCGCGAGTCGCTCAAGCTCGCCGAGTTCAAGCCCGCGCTCGGGCTCAACGCGGAGATCCTTGCGCGCTACCAGGCCAATCGGCTGCGTGTCGTCCGGCAGGTGCGGTACTCGCTGCACCACGAGAACAGCATCGACCTCGTGCTCTTCCTCAACGGCCTGCCGGTCGCCACCGCGGAGCTGAAGAGCGACTTCACGCAGAGCGTTCGCGATGCCGTCGACCAGTACAAATTCGATCGGCTCCCGCGCACCAAGAGCCAAGCGGTCGAGCCGCTGCTGCATACCGCGACCGGCGCGTTCCCCGGCGGGGCGCTCGTTCACTTCGCGGTCAGCCACAACGAGGTCAAGACCACCACGCGCCTCGATGGGCCCGCGACCACGTTCCTGCCCTTCAACCGCGGCAACGATCAGGGCGCCGGCAACCCCGTCAACGAGAGCGGCGGGCCGCGCACGGCGTACCTCTGGGAGGAGGTCTGGGCGCGCGAGTCGTGGCTCGAGATCCTGGGGCGCTACCTCGTTCCCAAGCGCGACGAGAAGAAGGTGCCCGAGACCATCATCTTCCCGCGCTTCCACCAGCTCGACGTCACGCGGAGGCTCGAGGCGCAGATCCTCGCGGACGGGCCCGGTC
This sequence comes from Deltaproteobacteria bacterium, assembly GCA_046342295.1. Lineage (GTDB taxonomy): Bacteria > Myxococcota_A > Polyangia > Polyangiales > Sandaracinaceae > JAFLCL01. Next base: position 7,365 of record JBKDQC010000157.1, read on the forward strand.
GCCGCTACCTCATCCAGCACTCGGCGGGCTCGGGCAAGACCAAGTCGATCGCGTGGACCGCACACTTCCTCGCGGACCTGCACGACGCGAGCGAGAAGAAGGTCTTCGACACCGTGCTCGTGATCTCGGACCGGACCGTGATCGACGGCCAGCTCCGCGACGAGCTGCTCGAGTTCCAGCGCACCCCCGGCGTGGTGGAGGTCATCGCGGGCGATGGCGCGAGCAAGAGCGGCGAGCTGGCGACGGCGCTCTCGCAGGGCAAGAAGATCATCGTCTGCACCATCCAGACCTTCCCGTTCGCGCTGGCCGAGGTCCGGCGCCTCGCGGCGGCCGAGGGCAAGCGCTTCGTGGTCATCGCAGACGAGGCCCACAGCTCTCAGGCAGGCGAGGCAGCCGCGCGCCTCAAGGCGGTGCTCAGCGCCGAGGAGCTGGCGGAGCTCGACGACGGCGGAGAGGTCTCCACCGAGGACCTCCTCGCCGCGCAGATGAGCGCGCGCTCGGACGATGCCGGGATCACCTTCGTCGCCTTCACCGCGACCCCCAAGAACAAGACCCTCGAGCTCTTCGGCACGCGGCCGGACCCCTCACGCAAGCCCGCTCCCGACAACGTGCCGGCCCCGTTCCACGTGTACTCGATGCGCCAGGCGATCGAGGAGGGCTTCATCCTCGACGTCCTCCGCAACTACACGCCCTACTCGCTCGCGTTCAAGCTCTCGCAGGCGGGGAGCGCCAAGGAGATCGACGAGCGCGAGGTGGAGCGCAGCGCGGCTCTCAAGAAGCTCATGGGCTGGGTGAAGCTCCACCCCTACAACCTCGCGCAGAAGGTCCAGATCGTCATCGAGCACTACCGCGACAACGTCCAGCCGCTCCTCGGCGGACGGGCCAAGGCGATGGTCGTCGTCGCGAGCCGCAAGGAGGCCGTGCGCTGGCAGCTCGCGATGCAGCGCTACATCGCCGACAAGGGCTACAAGCTCGGCACCCTCGTGGCGTTCTCGGGCGAGGTCATCGACCCCGAGTCCGGCCCCGAGCCGTTCACGGAGCACAGCCTCGCGCTCAACCCCAAGCTGGCCAAGAAGGACATCAAGAAGGCCTTCGAGGGCGGCGAGTACCAGGTGCTCCTCGTCGCCAACAAGTTCCAGACGGGCTTCGACCAGCCGCTCCTCTGCGGCATGTACGTCGACAAGCGCCTCGCCGGCATCCAGGCCGTACAGACGCTCTCGCGCCTCAACCGAGCGACGCCGGGCAAGGACACGACCTTCGTCGTCGACTTCGTGAACGACCCGAACGACGTCCTCGAGTCCTTCCGCACCTACTACAAGACGGCGGAGCTCTCGGGCACGACGGACCCGAACCTGGTCTTCGATCTCCGCGCCAAGCTCGACGCGAGCGGCCACTACGACGAGCCCGAGGTCGACCGCGTGGTCCGCGCGGAGCTGGACCCGCGCTCCAAGCAGTCCGACCTCATCGCCGCCCTCGAGCCCGTCGTCGACCGTCTCATCCGGGCGTACCGCACCGCGCAGGAGTCACGGAAGGCCGCCCTGGATCGCGGCGACGAAGCGGCCGCGGCGCGAGCCAAGGACGCGCTCGACGCGCTCCTGCTCTTCCGCTCGGACCTGGGCGCGTACGTCAGGCTCTACACGTTCCTCTCGCAGATCTACGACTACGGGAACACCTCGATCGAGAAGCGCGCCATCTTCTTCAAGCGCCTCGAGCCCCTCCTCGAGTTCGGCCGCGAGCGAGAGCAGATCGACCTCTCGCAGGTGAAGCTCACGCACCACGTCCTCCGCAACCGCGGCCAGGGCAGCCTGGGCCTCGCAGGCGGTCAGGCGCCGAAGCTCGACCCCCTCACGGAGGCCGGCAGCGGCGGCATCCAGGAGAAGCAGAAGGCCCGCCTGCGCGAGATCATCGAGAAGGTGAACACGCTCTTCGACGGCGAGCTCACCGACAACGACAAGCTCGTCTACGTGAACGACGTGATCTTCGGGAAGCTCCTCGAGTCCCAGGTCCTGGTGCAGCAGGCCGCGAGCAACACGAAGGCCCAGTTCGCGACCTCCCCGGACCTGCGGTCGGAGCTGATGAACGCCATCATCGCCTCGCTCGACGCGCACACGACGATGGGCACCCAGGCCCTCAACTCGGAGAGCGTCCGCGCGGGGCTCGAGGACATCCTGCTGAACCACGCGGGCCTGTGGGAGGCGCTCAGGAAGGTGGCTTGAACACTAACCCTTGGTGACGAGCCGTCCATCGATAACTTCTTTGTACACGAGTCCGGCTCGGCGGATCGCATCGGCAGCACCATCGCGCCAAAACTCGATGATCTGCAATTCGCGCTTCTTCCGAGCAGCCGTGTACTGACTGACATCAAGCATGAATGCTTCGTAGTTCTTGCCGGGACGGTCCGCCACGGTTACTCGGCTTTTGACGCGGTGGACGAGCCGCAGATCTACCAACTCCTCAATCAACTCCAGTTCCGTGTCGGCTAGCGACTTGTCGACCAAGAACACGTTTGCCTTCGACTCACCATTCACGAACCGCCCGATACGTTCGAACTCGTCTTCCAATCGCTGCCGATCGTCCAGCGTGTCCAAGTTTAGCTCTTCCCGCTTTGACGAGTCGTAGTCCCCCGCGGCCGCATTCACGTCTTCTACGCCTACCTTCTCGCCGCGCGCCGTGTCGCCCCGGGCACGTGCGGACAGGATCGCGCCCCTAAGGAGGCCGAGGAAGTCCCGTGCAACTCCTCCGCTCGCCAAGACGAGCCTGTCAAATGCCTCGCGCACCAGGAAAGCGCTACGCGTAACACCTGCCTCATTCAGAAACTGACGAAGCACCTTCTCGAGGAAGTCACTCGTGATCTTGTACTTCTCCAGTGTCAGATCGAGATTGATCTCGGAAACGTCATCGTTGATCTTCATCCCGATGGGGGGATCGCCGTGGACATACCACTGTGTGCGGTGGCGGATTGTCCCAATCTTCAGCCAGAGATTGTTGCCTTTCGCAATCCGATGGAAGTAGTCGATCACCTGAGCCTGGTCGCGCTTCCGGATGTGGTACAGGTCATCCAAGATCAGGTAGGAGTCTCCGCCGGAAAGGCTGGCCACATCGCGAAAGATCGCTTGATAGTCAAGGATGTGGCGCTGCAGATATGCCACCTTCGACCGCGCGTATGTTGTCGTGCGCTTCCTGGCGGCTTCCGCGCTGGTCTCGTGGGAACCGGCAACGGTTCCACCGATCACATCCGTCCCTCCGCGCGCTCCGACTTTAGCGCCCCGTGAGTGGCGCGCGGTTTCCTGAACTTCCTCCTGAACGGAAGAGTCGTCTTCACTGAAGAGCAAGTCCCTGAGCAAGCGTATCTCCTCGCGAAGCCTCCCGGACAGTGCCGCAGCTCGCTTACGATCGAACGCCGACCGAGTCGGCTTGCGACCGAATAGCCGAGTCCAGAAGCTGGTCTTCGTCGCAGGGGCTATCGCGGCCGTCTCAAGCCAATCGGCGAATCTGAGAAACGTCTCGATCAATACGCTTAACAGAACGTCCGGGTACTCGTGCCCCTTGAAGCTCTCGAGGTCCACGAATGCGATCGGACGCCTGTCAACCGTCAGGTCTGCCCGCACCTTCCTCAGAAGGCTGGACTTGCCCGAACCTCGGCGCCCGAAGATCAGGTGGTGTTGTCGGGCCATGGCGCGGCTCAGCGTTCCATCGGCGGGTTCCACGAACCGCCGAACTCCCTCGTCCTTGGAACGCGTTGCTTCCTCGAGAAGCCGCTCCAACTTGAAGACTTCGTCGCCATCAAGGATCGCGGACGCTGCACACATATTGGCCTCGACCTGGTTCTTCCAGTTCTACGAGTCGCGACGCTACTACGCCGCCACCAGCTGTGTCAGCGCCCCACTATCCGACAGCGGCAGCACGTCCGAGACCTCGCGCAGGCGCTTGACGTCGTCGTCGCGGTAGCTGTCGAAGCGATCGTCAAACACCGTGACGCGCTGCTCGGAGCGCTCAGGGATCGAGAGGTCGTACCAGCGGCGGAAGACCTCGATGGCGAGGTTGTGCGCGGTCGAGCTGTTCCCGGCGGCCCACGTGAGCACGGCCGAGCGTGTACGACGGCCGCGGACCAGGAAGTCGATGGGGACGACCTTGCCCCAGCGGCCGGGAAGCTCCGCGCCCGCTTCGTAGTCGAGGTTCGCGTCGGCGATGATCTCCTCGAGCTCCTCGGCGATGCCGGTCTGGACGCTCGTCCTCCGCGTGTAGGTGAGGTCCGCCACCCGGAGACAGGCCTGGCCGAGGCGGACGACGGCGTCCGGGAGGTTCGTGAGGTCCGCGTCGAGGCGCGTCTGCAGCGCACCCCCCGCCTGCGCGACGTCGTAGATGCGAAGGGCGTCTTCGACGAAGCGCTGACGCTTCTTCGAGAGCCATGGCTTCACCTGGACGTCCAGTAGCCACGTCGTGGTCTGGCCAAGATCGGTCAGGACCTCCGGAGGGAGCAGCGGGTCCCGATTCTCGAGGAACAGGTCGACCGACGAACCGTCGGGGTAGAGGAACGCCGTCTCGAGGCGGACGTGGCCGCGCGGAAGCTTGTCCACCGTGCGGACGAGCGAGGTCGTGCCTAGCCGCGCCTGGACTGCCGCGAGATCGATCACACGTCCTCCTTGGGCGCGAACAGCTGGCCCTCATGCGTGATGTTCGCGATCGCGCAGAAGATCCCAAACAGCTCCGGCAGGGTCTTGCCGCTCAGGTCCGGCCGGTCGGCGACGCCATCGGGAAGGTTCCGGTCCGAGCAGCGCTCGGACTGCAGCGCGTGCTTGTGCGAACGGCCCGCCGGTCGGTGTGCGGCCCCATCGACGTCCAGGCGGCAGATCGGGCCCTTGCCCGGCACGTGCACGTTGAACGTCTTGGAGCCGACCTCCGGGTTGCAGTGGATCGTCAGGCGGAGCTCGACCTGGTGGTCGTTGATGATCTCGATGTTCTCCGCGACGACGGCGGGCGTCATCGCCTGCCGCGACACGAAGCGGATGTCGCCGCGGATCACCTTGCCGGGGATGTCACGAATGGCTTCGAACTCCTGACGATTCATGGGCGTCTCGATGAGTGGTGCGGGTGGCGCGCGCTCGCGCACGCGGTCCATCCGCGAGCGAGGCTACCAGACGGACGGCAAGGTGGAGACTCGACTGACGGCGCGACCACGTCTGAATCAAGCGTCGCGGCGGCGCCGTCGACGGCGGCGGCGCTCGAAGCTCGGGTAGACTCGGTGCGGACTCGGAGGGCGATCAGTTGGGCATCATGCTGAAGTACGAGTGCGCCGGCTGCGGCTACCAGACGAAGGAGCTGCCTGTCGGCGGCGGCGAGCGGCCCAGTGAGTTCGACCCCCGCCTCGTCTCCTGCCCCTCGTGCAAGACGCTGCGCGTCGTCGACGCTCGCGAGGTCGAGCGCGGTTGCCGTCGCCACCGCAAGGCGTTCGCCGTCTACCGCGACGAGACGGACGTGCCCTGCCCCCGCTGCGGGTTGCCGCTCGCCACAGAGGGCACGGCGCTCTGGGACTGAGGACGCCCCGGAGGAGCTGACGCCTGCTCCAGACGCCGCGCTCGAGGCGCAGGGCGACCCGAGAGGGGTCGAGACCACCTCGGTCGGCGCCGCGCGCCGTGTCGCCGCTTCGGACGGGGCCCGGACGGGGGCCGGCGCTATGCGGGCGGTTCGCACCGGGGCGCGCGAGCGCCAGCCACGGCCGGGGCGCTTCGGAACCGCCGGAAGCGCCGCCAGCGGCGGGGGACGCGGTCCGGGGACGGCCCGGAGGGCCGCTGGCGATCTTTTTTTCGTCCCGGCACGCAACACCCGGGAGGGGGCACCGACAACCCGGCCACTCGCGGATGAACCGCGAGGAAACACAGGAGTTCCCCAATGCCCAGCCCCATCGTTCCCAGCACCCGTTCCACCGAGCCCACCATGAAGTCCTCCCTCGACGCCCTTCGCGAGGCCCTCGCCGCGATGAGCCCGGCCGACATCGATCCCGCCCCCGGGCTCGATGCCTCCCAGGCTGCCGGCATCGTGATGGGCAGCCTGCCGCGCATCGCCAAGCATCGTGAGGCCATCGTCGAGCGCTTCGGCGCCGAAGGGACGGCCATCATCGACGGGCTCGCAGACGTCGCCTACGCGACCGAGCAGGCCAACGTCGAGGTCGCGAGCGCGGACGCGATCAGCGATCTCTCTGCGATGCACGCCGACCTCCTCGAGGAGCACGCGCTCCTCCTGGGCGACGCGACCGCGCTCGCGAACCGCAAGCTCATCGAGCGCAACCGGCTCGACGCGGGCCGGCCCATCCTCGGCTACCGCCCGAGCATCACCAGCACCCTCGTCCTGGTCTCGCTGTTCCGTGAGCACTGGGCAGTGGTCGCCGGCAAGACGCCGCTGCGCGAGGCTGATCTCGACCGCGCCGAGCGGAAGGCCAAGCGCATGCTCGCGCTCCTCAACGAGCGAGAGCAGGGCTCCACGCGGCTGGCAGCGGCGGACCTGCGCTCGCGCGCGGTCAGCATGCTGATCCGCCAGTACGGCGAGGTGCGCCGGATGCTCACGTACGTCCGCTGGTGGAACGACGACGCGGACCAGATCGCGCCGTCGCTCTGGTCGGGGCGGCGCGGGAAGAACCGGAAGGAGGTCGTCGAGCCGGTGACGCCGCCGGTGGTGGACGAGGACGGCGAGCCGAGCGAGCCGGTCGTGACGACGGGGACGCCGAGCCCGGTGAACGGAGGGGGGCCGTTCGCGGCTTGAGCCGGCGAGCACTGAGCGATCCGGGGTGAGCGCCACCAAGCGGGACGCGCGGCGGAGAGCTCCCCGCCGCGCTCCGGGGTCCTCACCTGGCGAGCTTGGTGAGCGCGCCGATCAGCATGTCGAGCCGCCCACGCGCGCCCGCCTCGAGAGGCGCCACCATGCCGAAGGCCACTGCCGCGTCGACGGCAGCGCGGACCTCGGCTGCGGATCCGCGAGCGCTGCGGAATCGCTCCCGCTGATGCCCTGCCTCGGAGTGCGCCCCCTCTTCGAGATTGAGCACCACGGAGCAGGCCGCGCGCGTGAGCTGCTTGGCGAGATCCCTGTCCTGCCGCGCGATCGCCCGCACGATCGGACGCATGTCGACGCACATCTCGAGGGCCACGCTGTAGATCCGAAGAGTCATAGAACCCACCTTTCCATCGCGCCCGACCCACGCAGGCAGCTGCACCACGCCGCCACCCGAGCCGTTCCGGGCACCAGCCCCCAACCGGCTCGCGCGCAGCGGGGGTCCGGGGTGGAGCGCAGCGACATCCGCGCGGACCCACGCCCAGCCGCGCACAGCGCGCTGGGGCGCGAGCAGGGCGCGCTTGGGGAGCACGCACGGCCGAAGGCCGCCCTGGACGCCCGCGAGCACGAGCCCACCGTGAGGAAGCCCGGAACGGCCCCCCACCTCGCCCCGAAGCGGCGCCAGCGACCAGCCCGAGCACGGCGTTGGACTTCGGGCTTCGACGTCGACGTCAGCTTCGACCTTCGACTTCGACTTCGACCTTCGACTTCGACCTTCGACTTCGACCTTCGACTCTCGACCTTCGGCCTCGACCATTCGCGTCTGCCTCGCCCCTCACCCCCAGCCCTCTCCCGCACGCGGGAGCGGGAGTCCGCTCCCGGAACTGAACGCCACTCCGGGACTCCAGCCTTCGCGCGCCTCGCGACCCTCACCCCCAGCCCTCTCCCGCACGCGGGAGAGGGGGTTCGCTCCCGCACCTCACCTCCACCCCACGAGCCTCCGATGCCTTCCCTCCTCCACCTCGGCGCCCACCGGTCCACCGACGGCGCTCGCGATCTCGGTCGCTTCGAGCTCCCCGCGCACGATCTCCTCACGCACGCCGTGATCGTCGGCATGACCGGCAGCGGCAAGACAGGTCTCCTCACCGTGATGGTCGAGGAGGCTCTGCGCGCCGAGGTCCCCGTGCTCATGATCGACGTGAAGGGCGATCTCCCGAACCTCGCGCTCGCGTTCCCCTCGTTCGATCCCACCGCGATGGCGCCCTGGGTCGAGCCTGCCCAAGGGGACGAGGACGGAATCGCGGACGAGCCCGTCGTCGTCGCCGCGGCCGACGCGCGAAGGGAGGGCCTGACCGCGTGGTCCATCAGCGAGGCCGACCTGGCTCGCTACGCGTCGCACTCCTTCGTCCGCGTGGTCACTCCCGGCTCCGATGCCGGCGAGCCGCTGCACCTCCTCTCTGCGCTGGAGCGACCCTCGCCGCGGTGGAGCACGGATATGGAGGCTGCGCGTGCGACCCTGAGTGCGGCCGTGTCGCTGGTCCTCCGGCTCACCGGACGCGACGGCGACCCTGGAAGGAGCCGCGAGCACGCGCTGCTCTCGGTGCTCGCGGAGGAGCGCCTGCGCCGCGGCAAGACGGCGTCACTCGCCGAGCTACTGCCCGAGATCCTCGAGCCTCCCGTGGCCGAGGTCGGGGCGCTGCCCGTGGATGCGTTCGTGACGCCACGCCTTCGCGGCGAGCTCGCGGCGGACCTCAACACTCTCATCGCATCGCCCTCGTTCGCCTCCTGGCGGCGCGGACAGGACCTGGACGTCGGCCGCTGGATGCAGAGCGTCGACGGCAAGACGCCTGCAACGATCGTGAGCGTGGCGCACCTCGACGACGGTGAGCGGGAGCTCGTGCTCGGCGTCGTGCTGGAGGAAGTGCTCACCTGGGTGCGCAGCCTCCCCGGCAGCAGCCGCCTCCGAGCGCTCGTGGTCTTCGACGAGGTCTACGGGTTCATCCCGCCGCACCCTGCGAACCCGCCGACGAAGCGTCCGCTCGTCGCGCTCATGAAGCAGGCCCGCGCCTACGGTGTCGGCTGCGTCCTCGCGACCCAGAACCCGATGGATCTCGACTACCGCGCGCTCTCGAACGCCGGCACGTGGATGCTCGGTCGCCTCCAGACCGACGCCGACCGCGCCCGCGTGATGGAGGGCCTGGGCGAGGACAGGAAGAAAGGTCAGCTCGGCGCGCTCGTGAAGAAGCTCGGGCCGCGGTGGTTCGTGGTGCGCGACGCCCGTGGTGCGAAGCCCACGTTGCTCAACCCCCGCTGGGCGATGTCCTACCTGCGAGGCCCGATGACGCAGCGCGAGCTGCGGAGGGTGAAAGAACAGAGCGGCGCGCTGGGCCCGACGTGAGCGCTCGCCGGGAGCGCTGGACGTCGACACCTGTGAACGTGAGCTTCGACGTTGGTCGTGAACTTCGACCTTCGGACTTCGACCGCGACTTCGACCTTCGACCTTCCCCCCGTCTCGACCCTCACCCCCAGCCCTCTCCCGCGAGCGGGAGAGGGGGCCGAGCCCCAACTCCGCGTCGAGGCGGGAGAGGGAGTCCGCTCCGGCAACTGATGGCGAGATCACCCCGCGTGCTACGACCGAGCGTGCTCCGAGCCACCGTCTCTGCCGACCTTCGCGGTCCCTTCGACGTGATCGGCGACGTGCACGGCTGCTTCGACGAGCTCGTCGAGCTGCTCACGCGCTTGGGCTACACGAACTCCGACGGCGTCTTCCGGCACGCCTCACGCAGAGCCTTGTTTCTGGGCGATCTCGCGGATCGCGGGCCGCGCTCGCTCGCCTGCGTCGAGCTCGTGATGCGCATGCTCGCCAACCTCGCGCACCTCGAGTCGACCTCCGGCGCCGCGATCGACAACCCCTTCGCGCGCTCGATCTCCGGCACCTGGACGCCGGGGACCTCGCCCGCGACGGTCGCGCAGCGCTGCCCCGAGACCGGCTCTGCGAGCTTCGACTACGAGTCCGACGGCGAGCAGGTGACGCTGCGCTTCGGCCCGCTCTCGGCCCTGCCGGGCACCAGCCTCTGGACGACCTTCGTCGTCACCCGCAGGCCTTGAGCACCACCCGGCCCGCTGCGGTCCGATCCGGTCAGTCCACGACGAAGAGCCGCGCGCCCACCTCGCTTCGAGAGCGGCGCGGCTCGGCCGCATCCGACATGCGGCTCGGGTACTCCGCCGAGGACGCGTGACGCGAACGAGTCGCTCGTCCCCCGGAATTGCCGTCGTTGGTCGCGGGCGACGTACCGCCGTCCTTGGTACGCTTCGGCAGCGATGGCGCGCGACCTCCGCGAGACCCTCACTGCCGACTTGGCGATCGTGCTCGAGGCCAACCGGGCGCTCACGGCGCGCAACGCACAGCTCGCGCGCGGGCTCTCCCAGCTCGCCCGGATCGCGGGCCTCGCGCGCTCGGGCGACGATCGCCGCGCCACGGCGTGCGCGGTGCTCACCGGCATCACCGCGGGCGTCGGGCTCGGGATGAACCGCGCGATGGTCCTCGTGCCTCGCGGCGAGCCCGGCGCGCTCGAGGTACTCGCTGCGATCGGGCCGATCGATCGCGCCGAGGCGGATCGCGTGTGGCGTGCGATCGAACGCGACGCGCCAGACCTCGAGACCCTCTACGAAGTCGGCTCGCGCACGCTGGCTTCGGGCTCGGCGCTCGATCGCGCGCTCGCCGGAGCGCGCGCGGCGGCCGCGTCGCCGCTCTCGCTGACGACCCGCGTCGGGGCACGCTTCGAGCTCGACGTGCCGACGGCGCTCGCTGCGCCGCTCGGCACCGACAAGGCGCCAGAGGGCTGGCTCGTCGCCGACAACGCCTTCACCGGCCGGGCGCCGGACGACGAGACGCGCCTGCTCTTCGGTCTCGTCGCGAGCCTCGCGGGCCCGGCGCTCGCCTCGGCCGCCCGGTTCGAGCGGGTCGCCGAGGAGGCCACGACCGACGCGCTCACCGGCCTGGCCTCGCGCCGGATGGGGGAAGCGATCCTGCGGGAGACGTGCGACGCCGCGCTTCTCGATGGCCGCCCGGTCTCGCTCGTCCTGCTCGACCTCGACGACTTCAAGCGCAGCAACGACTCGCTCGGGCACCCGGCCGGGGACACGGTGTTGCGCGCGATCGGCGAGCGCGTGCGGAGCACCCTCCCCGCGCGGACGCGCGGCTACCGCTACGGCGGCGAAGAGCTGGCCGTCGTGTGCGACGGCTTCGGCCTGCCCGACGCGGAGGCCCTCGCGCAGTCCCTCCGCCTCCGCATCCGCGAGGAGGACGTGCTCCTCCCGAGCGGCCCCGTACGCGTCACGGCCTCCATCGGGGTCGCGGCGGCCCGGGGTGGCTCGCCGACCCTCCTCGTGCAGCGCGCCGACGACGCGCTCCTCGGCGCCAAGCGCAGCGGCAAAGACCGCATCGCGCTCGCGCCCTGACGCCCGCATTCGACTCCCCGAGCCATCCGGTCGGCGAGTGTGTGCGGGCGCGGGGCCGCGCGCCTGCTACGTTCCCTCCGCTCCATCGCGTGCGGCTCGAGATTCTTCGGGGGTGTCACGGTTTCGACGGGGGCAGTGAGGCAAAGATCGCGTGTCGCTGGACCCGACGACGGCGTCAAAAACAGTCGGGAACTGTAAGTGCGAACGACAGCACCTACGCTGTTGCGGCCTGAATAGGACCAAAACAGCCGTCGAAGTGGAGAGCCTGCCAGTGCTCCCGCGGAGGCGTCATCGAACTGGCTGGCGCTGCCTGAGCGACCGCAGGTAGAGCGAGATTTTGGTCGATAGCGAGAGGGAGAGTTTGCCCGTGGGCGCTCCCTCCCGCGATTCAACACACGGGCTACACACGTAGAAGTCGGCGCGGAGCGCCTTCGGACGCGGGTTCGACTCCCGCCACCTCCATGGGGCCAAGAAGCACGGAGAGAGCGGAGTACCCGCCCTCTCCGTGCTTCTTGCGGTTCAGAGCATGAGTCACTTGGATTGACTCATGCTCTGACGTTTCTTGCCGGAGGGTCTGGCCGCAGACCCTCCCTCGCGCCGGGTGAATCGGCGAGAGCCTTCCTCCCGCCGATTCGAGCCCGTGGCACCCGCAACGATCCATCCGAGTGCCACGTGCTCTCAGATGCCGCCGCCGTCGTCGTCCGCGCCGGCCGTGTTGAGGGTCACTGACAGCGGCGCGTGGTCCGACACGTTCGCCGCACAGAACGCCGCGTTTCCGCCGCACGCTCGCGCGACGATGTCGACGCGCGAGGCGGACCCGGAGAACTCCGCGGCGAAGAGACGGTCGAAGAGGATGTGGTCGAACGGGTTCACGTAGCCGGAGGACCCGCTCACCGTCGTGCGCGTGAGGCCGTCGTCGGTGAAGCCGAAGCCCGCCGCGCTGAAGCTGGTGAAGCTGCGCGCCGACCCGGAGCGGTTGAAATCGCCGAGGACGATGTAGTCGCTCTCCTCGGGGGTGCTCCGGCGGAGCGTCTGGACCAGGCCCGCGAGCGCCGAGATCTCCGCATCTCTCGGGCCCACGGTGTCGCCGAACACCACGTGCGTCGCGACCAGGCAGAAGTCGGCGTTGCGCGCTCGGAGACAGGTGACCATCGGCTCACGTACCCACTGGTTGAGCGGGTCCTCGACGAGGTAGGAGCGGGTCACGGTGGCGCCGCGCTCTCCGGCGCGGGTGAGGGTGGCGTAGTACTCGAAGTAGCCGTTCTCCCCGACGGCGCGCTCCGAGAGCGTCGCGGACCAGCCCGGCAAGAGCGCCATCAGCGGATCGAGCGCTCCCGGGCTCATCACCTCCTCGAGCACGACGACGTCGAAGTTCTCCGTGATGACGCTCGCGCCGAGGACGAGCCTCTTG
>JBKDQC010000158.1:0-2633 GCA_046342295.1 Deltaproteobacteria bacterium
GTCCAGGGCGTCTACCGGAGCGAGGCCATGAGCGGCAGCGAGGGGCAGGAGGCGATCGACCGCGTGCGGGCCAGGACCGCTGCCTTCGCCGAGAGCAACGGTCGTCGGCCGCGCATCCTCGTCGCGAAGATGGGCCAGGACGGCCACGACCGCGGACAGAAGGTCATCGCGACGGCCTTCGCTGATCTGGGCTTCGACGTCGATGTCGGCCCGCTCTTCCAGACCCCGGAGGAGTCCGCGCGCCAGGCGGTGGAGACCGACGTCCATGTGGTCGGCCTGAGCTCGCTCGCGGCCGGGCACCTCACGCTCGTCCCCGAGCTGAGGGACGCGCTCGCCGGGCTCGGCCGCGCCGACATCCGGATCGTCGTCGGTGGCGTCGTGCCTCCAGGCGATCACGACGCGCTCCGTGCGGCGGGCGCCTCCGCGAGCTTCGGGCCCGGCACGGTCATCGCGGAGGCCGCGGGCGAGCTGCTCGCGCTGCTCGAAGCCGACGCGAGCTCGGGAACCTGAGCTCGTGGTGCGCCCCTCGAACGACGCGCTCGAAGCGGGCATCGTCGCCGGGGACCGCTCGGCGATCGGTCGCGCGATCACCCTGATCGAGAGCACGCGGGAGTCCGACGAGCGGCTGGCGCAGGAGCTGCTCACGCGTCTCCTCCCCCGCACGGGCCACGCCATCCGGGTGGGCGTCACGGGCGTCCCGGGTGCGGGCAAGAGCACGTTGCTCGACGCGCTCGGGATGAAGCTGCTCGGACGCGGGCACAAGGTCGCGGTGCTCGCGGTCGATCCATCCTCGTCGACGAGCGGCGGCAGCATCCTCGGAGACAAGACCCGCATGTCGCGCCTCGCTCGCGAGGTGCGCGCGTTCATTCGTCCCTCGCCTTCGAGCGGCGAGCTCGGAGGCGTCGCGCCCCGCACGCGCGACACGATGCTCGTCCTCGAGGCCGCGGGCTTCGACGTGGTCCTCGTCGAGACCGTCGGCGTCGGTCAGTCGGAGACTGCCGTGCACGGCATGGTGGACACCTTCGTCTGGCTGACGATCCCCAACGCCGGCGACGAGCTCCAGGGGATCAAGCGCGGCGTGCTCGAGCTCGCGGAGCTCGTGGTGGTCAACAAGGCCGACGGGGATCGGGCGACCGCCGCCGAGCGCGCGCGGCATGAGCTCTCGAGCGCGTTCCACTACCTGCCTCGCACGCACCGAGACTGGCAGACACCGGTGCTGCTCACGAGCGCCAGCGAAGGTCGGGGCCTCGACGCGCTCTGGGACGAGGTGCGGCGGCACCGCGCGATGCTCGAGTCGACCGGAGACCTCGAGGCTCGCCGGCGCGAGCAGCGGCGGCGGGCGATGTGGAGCGACCTCGAGCACGGGCTCGTCCGAACCCTGCGCTCGCACCCGAGCCTTCGCGCGCTTCTCGACTCCCTCGAGCGCGCGGTGCTCGACAACCGGGTCCCGACCCGCGGTGCGGTGATCGAGGCCCGAGCTCGGCTCGACATCGTGGTGCGGCAGGACGCAGAGCCGTCGCACATTCTACGGTGAAGGCATGGGCAATACGGATTGTCCTATTCGGTGAGTCGATGGATGTGAGGGGGAGATACTTGACACTCGTACGCAGGAATGCTTCCTTCAGGAGATGCGAGAAGCGCTTCGGTTGGTGGTTCCCGAGCCGGAGGCCCCCGACGGTGGCGCGCTCGACATCGACGCGTTGAACGCGGACCTCAAGAGCGCCCCGGCGGACCACATCGTGCGCTGGGCGCGTGACACCTTCGGACGCGGGCTCGTGATGAGCTCCAGCTTCGGCGCCGAGAGCGCCGTGATGCTGCACCTCGTCTCTCGCCTCGCGCCTGGGATCCCCGTCGTGTTCCTCGACACCGGGTATCTGTTCCCGGAGACCTACACGTTCGCCGAGGAGCTGGCCCAGCGCTTCGAGCTCGACCTGCGGGTCTACACGCCGCGCATGACCGCCGCGCGGCAGGAGGCCCTCCACGGTCGCCTCTGGGAGGGCTCGGACGAGGACATCCAGCGGTACAACCAGATGAACAAAGTCGAGCCGATGGACCGGGCGCTCGTCGAGCTCGGTGCCAAGGCGTGGATCGCCGGACTCCGAGCCTCGCAGACCGACTTTCGCAAGGGGCTGCGGGTGCTCGAGCCGCAGGACGGTGTCGTGAAGGTCCACCCGATCCTCGGCTGGACCAAGGAGGACGTGCGCCGCTACATGACGACGCACGATTTGCCCTACCACCCTCTCTACCACTACGGGTACCGCTCGATCGGCGACTGGCACTCCACCACGCCGACCACCCTCGAACAGGACGAGCGCGACGGTCGACAGCTGGGCGCCAAGAGAGAGTGCGGCATTCACCTGCCCCGCACTCCGGAGGCCAACGCCTCGCTCAAGAGCTCCGGGCTCTGACGCGCTCGCTGTCGTTCGCACGCAGCTCGCGACCCAGCGCCCACATGCCGCGATGGTCGCGCCGGTCAGAAGAGCGCGGTCCAACACGCCGCCGCGCCGTCCGGCGTCACCGTCAGGCGAAGGTCGGGCAAGCGCGCGCGCCGCTCCCCGGATGGCTCGCCCTCCCAGTCGGTGCCCAGCGCGCGGGCGGCGGTCACGGCAGCGGCGGCGGTGCGTGCGCCGCGG
>JBKDQC010000159.1:0-3840 GCA_046342295.1 Deltaproteobacteria bacterium
CCGCCGAGGCTCGACAGGCAACGCGTCAGCGTCTCGCAGGCGGCCCGCCAGCCATCGGTCTCCTCGCAGCTGCGGTCGGTGTCGGACGCAGGTACGGCACCCTCCGCCCGCACGAGCGCCTCGAAGTAGTGGTCGGCGGCATGGTCGGTGTCGTCGCCGAAGCTCGCGTCGGTGCACCGGGCGTGCGAGGCCGGCACCGGCGACGCGTACGGCCGCTCGCCCGACCGCGTCCGGGTCTCGAGACACGGGAGCTGCACCTCGAGCGAGCCGTATTGCGCGCCTTCCCATCCGCCGCCGCGCTCGCGACCGAAGCTCCCGGTGCGCGCGTCCTCGATGCGTGTCGCGTGCTGGAAGGCGCCGAGATCCGGCAGGCCACGCCCGAGCCCGACGGCGTGCACGACGGGGTCGCGCCCGTACACGAAGCGCTGGTGGAGCGCCCCGGCGCTCATCAGCCTGCGGCGGAGCTCGGAGCCGAACGCGCGGTTGCCGACCGCCGGGGCGCCGAAGGTGACGAGCCCTGCGAGCTCGAAGCGCGTTCCTCGCGGGCTCTGCTGCGCTTCGAGCGCGTGGAGCGCGAAGAGGTTCGCGAGCGCGCCGCCGCGGCCGTGGCCCGTGACCCACAGCTGCGTGCCAGGCGGCACCGAGCCCAGGCGCTCGAGGAGGCGCGTCGCCACGCTCGGCGTCCGCGGGGTGCTGCCGTGGAGCGTCGTGCGCAGGCCGCGGTGAACCTGAACTCCGTTCTCGGCGTCCCGTTCGTTGCGGCCGTCGGACCACCGGACGAGCTCGAAGTCCAGGGTCGAGAGAACGTCCGCGCTGCTTCCCTCACTCGGGCGTGTCCCTCGGAACGTCACGACGACGGTGCGCAGCCGACGGTGGTGGATCAGGTAGACCTGCGTGCCCGCGATCGTGAGACGGAAGCTCGCATCGCCATCGCTCTCCGGGTCCGACTCGGAGAGCTTGCCCATGCCGCGGCTCGGATCGAAACGGCCGAAGAGCTCGGTGGCGAGCGCTGGAGTGCGGCGGGGCGCGCGTCGGAGCGCGTCCGCGATCCCGGCGCCGTCGCGGACCCAGAGCAGATCCTCGCCCGGATTGCCGAAGCCCAGAGCCGAGAAGGCCGAGAAGAGGGCGCCCGGGTACCGGACCTGCGGGACGCCGCGCACCGAGTGCCCAGGCCAGGTGCCGAAGTCCTCGCCGTAGGCATTGGCGCTCATCCACGCGAGCCAGCGCGCGTTGGCGAGGTTGAGGTCCCGGTCCATCGGACAGAAGTCGAAGCGGCTCGCGTCGCGGCCCGGTGGCAGCGGTACCGGAAGCTGCGCGTTGATCTCGGCCTCGTCGTACGCGAGCCGCTCGCGCGCCGTCCCGAGCGCGTCGGCGTCGTCGAGGGGCTCGGGCGCGCACGCGGCCGCGCCCGAGAGGAGGAGCGCCACGGAGGCGCTCGGCAGTAGCTTTCGCAGGACTCGAGACGCCATCGGGGACTCCTCGCTCGGCGCGCCTCCCGGCGACGCAGCTCCGTCGACGAGACGCCGCCGGCCTCGCCACCCCGAGCACGACTCAGGCCAGGGACCGCTGGTCGCTTCGGAAGGCCCGGGAGCCGCCGAGTCCCCGAACCGCCGCAGCATTCCCAGGCGAACAGAGTTCTCGATGAAGCTGCAGCGGCCGGCTAGCTCGGCGGCCAGGCGTCCGCGGAGGTCAGGCGAGCGCGCGAACTGCCGAAAAGCTGACCGCCGCGCGGAGCCTTCCTAACGTGGCGGGGTGCCTCGCTTTCCACAGCGCGCCCTACCCTCCGAAAGCGACGAGGGGACCGTGTCGGAAGCGCCGCGCGCTTGCCCGAGCTGCGGACGCAGCTTCCCCGCGGACTACCTCGTCTGCCCTCGCGATGGCGCGCCGCTCGGCGTGGCCGCGAACGAGACCGACCCGCTGATCGGCGCCGTGATCGGGGGGAGCTACCGCATCGAGCGCGCGCTCGCGCGTGGCGGCATGGGGCGCCTCTACCAGGCCGTGCACACGCGGTTGCCGCGCTAGGTCGCGGTGAAGGTGCTGCACGAGCCCCACGCCCAGAGGAAGGAAGCTGTGCGTCGCTTCGAGCGGGAAGCGAGCGCGCTCTGCCGCCTCGAGCACCCGAACGTCCTCGGAGTGCTCGACTTCCTGCGTACGCCCGATGGTCGCGGCGCGATCGTCACGCCGCTGCTCGAGGGCGAGAGCTTGCAGGCGCGGCTCGACCGCGAGGGCCGCCTGCACGAGGACGAAGCGCTGCGCATCGCGATCGAGATGTGCCGTGGCCTGGCTGCCGCACACGCGGGCGGCATCGTGCACCGCGACCTCAAGCCCTCGAACGTCTTCCTCTCGGCCGAGCGCCTGGGCGCAGCCCCCGGCGCGGGCGCACTCGTGAAGCTGCTCGACTTCGGCGTGGCCAAGCTCTCCGACGACGACATGACGCGGACGGGCGTCGTGCTCGGGACGCCCGCGTACATTGCGCCCGAGCAAGCAAGCCACAGCGCGCGTGTCGATGCCCGGGCCGACCTCTACGCGGTCGGCGCGGTGCTCTACCGGATGCTGGCGGGCGTCGGTCCCTACGAGGGCGAGGACGCCTCCGAGGTGCTCACGCGATTGCTCGCCGGTGGCCCCGAGCGGCTGGCGAGGCGCACGCCGGTGCGCGAGCAAGTCGAAGCCGTGGTCGAGCGCGCGATGGCGCGGCGCCCAGACGAGCGGTTCGCGACCGCGAGCGATCTCGCGGTCGCGCTCGAGGCGCTGCGCTCCGACGCGCAGCGCACGACTCGCCGTTCGCGCCCGGAGGCTCGGTCGAGGGCCGTGCCCCGAGAGCGCGCGCTCGCCATCGCGGGCGGAGTGTTCGCGAGCCTCACGAGCGCCGCGGCGATCACAGCCGCGGTGAACCTCGCCGCGCAGGCGCTGGGAGCGACCTCGGAGCGGGCGATCGCGCTCTCCCTCGCGCTCGTGGCCGTGGGCGCGACCGCCGCCGGGACCGCCACGGGGTGGTCACTCGCGAGAGAGATCTCCGCGCGCTTCCGGAGCGCGACGGAGCTGCGCGCGCTGCGCGTGAGGCTCACCCGCGTGCTCCTCGCGGGCACGAGCCTCCTCGGAGCGCTCGATCTCGCGATGGCCGCGGCGGAGGTGCGCGACCCCTGGGCCGAGCTCGGCGCGACGCTCGCGGCGGGCGCGGCGACGGCGCTCGTCTGGTTCGTTCGGAGCCCTTCCATGTCCGAGCGCGAACCGCGGGAGACGGACGACCGAGAGCCTTCCGATTCGCCGAGAGCGGAGGTGCCGCCGTCGCGGGCGGAGCGAGCTCGAGGCTCAGCCGCGTAGGCGCACGAAGCGCCAGCCCCCAGTCGGCTCGGCGAGGACGCACGAGAGCGGAACGAACGCATGCACGCCGTGCAGCGGCGCCGCGCGCACCACGACCAACGCAGGCTCACGCTCGGCCAGGACCTCGCCCAGGCGAAGACTCGCCGCCGGGTCTTCGTAGGCAGAGAGCGGAAGCTCGCGCCCGGCCGCATCGAGCGCGCGCACCGAATCCCAGCGGTCAGGCGCAAAGAGCACCAGCGGCTCCGCGAAGGCAGGGCTCGCGCGCACGAGCCGGTCCACGTGGTCGAGCGCTGCCGAGACGTCGCGGCAAGCGAGCTCGAAGAGGCGCGCGTAGAGCTCGCTCGGGACGATCGGGCTCGTCGTGTACTGAAGGACGCGCAGCGAAGGCTGGCCCGGGTCCTCGATCACCTCCGCGAGCCCGACCTCGAGCGTGCGAGGCATCGGCCCGATGGAACCGGGCGGCGCGCCGGCGTCGTGCTCCTCGACGAACGCGCTCCCGCTGGCGGGATCGAGCAGATG
>JBKDQC010000160.1:0-3350 GCA_046342295.1 Deltaproteobacteria bacterium
GGTCGCTCGGAGCGCTCACGCGCGCCTTCCTCGATGGCGTGGTGCACCGTGGGGCCGAACACGCCGTCCGGGTCGAGGCCGTCGAGGCTTGCGCGGAAGGCGTCGGGAGAGCTCGCGTAGGGAGGCGGGAGGGCGAAATCGAGGGCCTCGTCGTCCGTGATCCACAGGAACGCGCGCAGCGAGCCGGGGCGGAGGAAGTCCTGGAACGCGGGATAGGTGGCCCGAAAGACGCCGAGCGCGTCGTTCGAGCCCACGATCTGGTTCACGTGGCGCAGCCGCCCTTCCGGCCCCGTCCCGCACGTCGGTGCGCCTGCTCCGAGCGGAGGCGGCACGCACACCGCGGTTCCCGCCTCGCCGAGCTGGCTGATCATCACGACCCGGTAGTCGAGGCCGCTCGTCGCGAGGGTCGCGGCCAAGCGGTTGATCCCCGCCCGCACCTGGGCGGCCTCCTCCATCATCGAGCCCGAGTTGTCGACCACCACGATCACGTCGACGACCGTGTTCGGCACCGTCTCGACGGTCGGCCGCGACACCAGGCCCACGCACGCCTCGACGTGGGCATCGTCGCTCGACCAAGCGTCGGGAAAGCGCGGCTCGACGAGAGCCCGGGCGTCCGGAAGGCTCGACTCCGAGGCGTCCTCCGTGGCCCGGGGCCCCGCGTCGCGCCGCGTGGGCTCGGGCGGAAGCGGCGCCTCTTCACAGCCGAGCCAGGCGGAGGTGAGAAGAGCGAGGCCGGACACGTGGCGGGTCCGTCCTCGTGAGGAACTGCGTGGTGCAATGTGTGGCATGGGTGCTCGGGCCTCGGGTGATGCGGTGCCCCGAGTCCCAAGCGTTGTGCAGGTCCGATGCCACGCGGTCGGCCTGCCGCGATCCGCAGCGCGTTCCGTCGATGCGTGTCGATCCGGTCGCTCGGAGCGCTCACGCGCGCCTTCCTCGATGGCGAGAATGAACACCCGTTGGCGCTTCTCACCACCGCAGTCGCCGAGGCCGCGGGTGTGCCGTGTCGCGGCTCGCGCCTCCGTCTCCGAAGGGGCATGCTCTGCCGGGTGTTCATCCCGTTCCTCTACGAGTTGCGGAAGCGCAAAGTCCCCGTCGGGGCCCAGGAGGCGATTCACCTCGCTGCCGCGCTCGAGGCGGATCTGCACGAGAGCTCTCTCGATGGCTTCTACCACGTGGCGCGCGCGCTCCTCGTGCACTCGGAGGCGCACCTCGACGCCTTCGACGACGCCTTCGCCGTTCACTTTCGCGGCGCCGAGGCGCAGGGGCTCGCGCTGAAGCAGGAGCTCTTCGAGTGGCTCGAGGAGGCTGTCGAGCGACCCCACGAGCTCTCCGAGGAGGAAAAGGCCCTCCTGCGGCAGTACGATCCGGAGACCCTCCGTCAGATGTTCGAGGAGCGCCTCCGCGAGCAGAAGGAGCGCCACGACGGCGGCAACAAGTGGATCGGCACGGGCGGCACCTCGCCCTTCGGTCACTCGGGCAAGGTCGCGCAGCCCGGCATCCGCGTCGGCGGCAAGGGCGGCGGCCGCAGCGCGATCCAGGTCGCGCAGCAGCGCGCGTGGCAGGGCTACCGCGACGACCTCACGCTCGACGTGCGCCAGATGGAGGTCGCGCTCAGGAAGCTCCGGGCCTTCGTTCGCGAGGGCGCCGAAGAGGAGCTCGACCTCGAGGGCACCATCGACGCCACGGCGAAGAACGCCGGCGAGCTCGACGTGGTCCTGCGCCCGCCGCGCCGACCCAACGTGCGCGTGATCCTCCTGATGGACGTGGGCGGCTCGATGGACCCCTACGCCCACCTCGTGTCGCGGCTCTTCTCGGCCACGAGCAAGGCGACGCACTTCAAGGAGCTTCGCACCTACTACTTCCACAACTGCGTCTATGGCCACGTCTACAAGGACGAACGCTTCGAGGACGCCGTCCGCGTGCGCGACCTGCTGAACGAATGTGGCCCGCACTACAAGCTCATCGTGGTCGGCGACGCGCTGATGGCGCCCTACGAGCTCATGAGCGCTGGCGGCTCGCTCGACCTCGGAGACGACAACCGCCTCGAGGGCATCGTCTGGCTGATGACGTTGCAGCGTCACTTCGAGAAGAGCTGCTGGCTCAACCCCGAGCCCGAGAAGTACTGGGCGGGCAACACCATCGAGGCCATCAAGAACGTCTTCGACATGTACCCGCTGACGGTGCACGGCCTCGGCGAGGCCGTGACCCACCTCGTCAAGGGAAGGACCGGGCGGCGCGCCGCCTGAGCGCGCGTGGCACTCGGATGGATCGATGCGAGTGACGCGGGCTCGAATCGGCGGGAGGGAGGCTCTCGCCGACTCACCCGGCGAGAGGGAGGGGCTGCGGGCAGCCCCTCCGACAGGAAACGTCAGAGCATGATTCGATGCAAGTGACTCATGCTCTGAGAGCACGTGGCGCGACACGGGAGCGCGCTCACCGGGACCGAGAGGAGAAAAGGAACGACCATGTGCCTGGCGCTGCCCGGCCGGATCGACGAGCGCATGCAGGGGCCGCACGGCCTGCCCTTCGCGCGCGTGCGCTTCGGGGCGATCACGCAGGAGGTGTGTTTGTCCTTCGTGCCCGAGGCGCAGGTCGGTGACTACGTGATCGTGCACGTCGGCTTCGCCATCCAGCACCTCGACCGCGCTGAGGCCGAGCGAACGCTCGCGCTTGTACGCGCTCCCTCCACCCTGGCCGACGCCGGTGACGTGACCGAGGACGCGGCCGAGGGTCGAGGCCGGGACCGCGCGTGAGGTACCTCGAGGAGCTGCGCGATCCGGCCCTCGCAGGCGCGCTCGTCGCCCGGATCCGCGCGAGGATGACGCGACCTTGGTCGATCATGGAGGTCTGCGGCGGTCAGACGCACACGCTCGCGCGCTACGGCCTCGAGGCCCTCTTGCCCGAGGGCTTGTCGATCGTGCACGGGCCGGGCTGCCCGGTCTGCGTCACGCCGGCTGCGATGGTCGACCGCGCGAGCGCGCTCGCGTGCACGCCGGGCGTCGTCCTCCACACGTACGGGGACATGCTGCGGGTCCCCGCTTCGCAGGGCGATCTGCTCGCCGCGCGCAGCCGCGGAGGCGAGGTGCGCGTCGTGCTCTCGCCCCTCGAAGCGGTGGACGCGGCGCGCCTCGAGCCTGCCCGGCGCCATGTCTTCTTCGCCGTCGGCTTCGAGACCACGGCGCCTGCCACCGCGGTCGCCATCGAGCTCGCCGATGCGCTCGGCCTCGCGTCCTTCTCGGTGCTGGCCGCGCACGTTCGCGTCCCGCCCGTGCTCGAGCTGCTCTTCTCCGACCCGCGGACGCGGGTCGACGGTCTCCTCGCCGCCGGTCACGTGTGCACGGTGATGGGGG
>JBKDQC010000161.1:0-5469 GCA_046342295.1 Deltaproteobacteria bacterium
CATCATGGGCCGGCCCATCACCGAACACCGGATGGTCGCGTAGCGCCGGGCTCGCCACACGCGGCCCCGCGCGCTCCACGAGCGGTGGCGGACGTGTGCCCGCCGACGGTGGGGTGGGGGAACGTCCGTGATCAGATGGGGGCGCACTCCCACGGTTTGATCCGGGTTGCCCGCGAGCGCGGTCGCCCATCCTTCCATCGCCGTTCCGCCTAACAGCGAGAAGACATCGTGGTCGGTAAGTAAGATGCCGGATCGCAGCGCGACCGCCTCCTCAACGGAGTCCAGAACATTGCGGCGGGAACCCCAGGAGCGCATGCGAGAAATCTCCGACCCGGCCGGGGTGGCGTCAAACGTCGTGTTGCCCATCGGGCGGCGGTGTCGCAAGCCAAGCGAGCAGATCGTCGATCTTCCGGAACGCCCGCGCCCACGGTACCGAGGCCGTCTTCCGCGCCGCCTCGATGCGCGCGTTCATCCGGCGGTCGACGCACACGGCGTCCAGGTACGGGAGGGCCACGCTGAGGAACGCGAGGTCTGTGAGGTCGTTCGGTTCGAGCCCGGCGGCGCGTGCACGTAGGATCTCCTCCTGGAGTGCTCGGCGCGCACCCATCGCTCGGAAGCGAGTGCCGAGCGCCCGCTCGTCGAGCCCGACGACGAGGTCGTCGAGTTCAAGTCCCCGCAGGGCCTCCGCCCATTCGGGAAGACGCCCGCGAAGAGCGTTCGCGTCGTCTGCGCCCCGCGCGAGCGCCTGCCCCGCCACGACACCGAGGCGTCGGTCGTCGGGGATCGCCGCCATCCACCGGAAGAGACGCGGCGGCGCGATCGGAAGCGCCCGTCGTGCTGCGCGCAGCCAGAGCGGGGAGATCGGCGCGACGACCCAGTCCCACACGTTGGCGCTCACTACGCGCTCCCGGACCCAGTCATGTGGTCGAGCGTGCCGCGCCGCTTCTGCCTCAAGGCGGAGGACGGCCAACTCGCCCGCGAGAACCTCGCCGGCCGAGAGGGACACGAGACGCTCGCGAACGAGATCGCGACGCGACGGCTTGTCCTTTGAGGTCTCCAAGAAGTGCGTCAGCGAGATTGGCACCCGCAACTCTCCCCGCTCAGCCAACTCGACCATGCACGCGACCGCCGCGTCCGCCTGCGGCCCGAGGTGAAGCTGGTCGAGGTAGACGCGGAGCGGCCGGACCATGACGCCAGAGTAGCGTGCGACTGCGCGGATCCGCCTGGATCACGCGCCTGACGGACGCGACCCATGACGTGCGCGATGCAAGGCCGATCTCTCACACGCGGTGGTCGATGAGCTTGCAGTCCTTGCTGCACTTGGCGACCTTGCAGCATGACCCTCTCAAGGAGCCGGCGGAACGGCGTCGTCGTCGAGACCATCAGGCTCGCGGCGGTACACGCGATCGGCGCGGAGATGTCGCCGCGTCCTTCTGCTCACGATGACGACGATGACGCGCTTGAGGCGATCGATAAGACCCTCAACGAGCGGCGCGCGGGCGCGATGGCGCGGGAGGTCGGGGCGGATGGAGAGCAGCGGGCGTTCAAGCGCGGCGTTCAAGCGCGGCCATGTTCTTCGGGCGGCACTGTGCTCGGCGCTCGCGGAGGCCATGTCGGAGCCCGAGGACGACCCCGACACGAAGATGGAGCGCATCGCGGATGTCCTTCGCGCCGTCAGCCCGACGCTCGATGCGGAGGAGATCGATCGGCTCCTCCTGGTCGCGCGCGAAAAAGACTTAGGAACGGCGGGCGGCGAGACCGAAACGGAAGCTGACGTGCTCGCGTGGCTCGTGGAGGGCTCGCGAGGTCACTCTCACGCGGCCGACCGCTTGCTCGACATCCTCACCGGCAGCGGTGCGCTTCCCGACGGCGTCCTTGGGGCGGCTCGTCGAGGGCAGCAGGCGCTCGCGCGAGCGAAGGCGGCGGGGCTGGGTCACGCGCCCGGTCTGCTCATGGCTGCGGGACGGGGTGCCGCCCCGCTCGTGTTCTTGCTGCGAGATGTGTTCGGCTACCCCGAGGACCGCGTGCGTCAGGTAGTGGGCATCCTCGATGCGGGAACGTGTCGGGTGGAGATCGGGGCGGCGAGGCGCGACCCCGCGACGCAGGATGGCTGAGGGCCTGCACCGACAGCGTGGGCGCTGCGGGGGCGCGATGACTGAGGTCCGGGCGACACGTCAGAGGTGTCGCTCGAAAGCGTCCCACCCCTGGACGGTACCGACTCCCCCGACGACGACCGTCGTCGGGCGGACGCTCGGCGCGTGGTCGTGAGGTCGCTCGCCGAGCTGGTGCTCGCCGACCTTCTGCGTCACCCCCCGGTCTCTTCCCCCGCCGCGAACGCTGATCGCGAGGAGTACGCTGGAGCTGGGCTTCCCGCGTCAGAGCGAGCGCCCCTGGAGCGTCGATGAATGTGATGGCACCCCGCGCAGCGCTCTACCTCCGACGCTCCACCGACGAGCACCAAGAGGAGTCGTTGAAGACGCAGGAGACGAACGCCACGCGATACGTTGCGGTGAAGGGGTTTCGCCTCGACCCGCGCCACATCTACACGGACGACGCCATCTCGCGCGCGGAGTTCAAGAAGCGGCCGGGCCTGATCGCGATGCTCAACGCCGTCGAACGGCGCGAGGTGGACGTTGTCGTCGTACGCGACGAGACGCGCCTTGGGGGCGACATGCACCGCACCGGCATCGTGATGCAGGACATCCACGACGCTGGGGTTCGCCTCTACTACTACTCCGACGAGGAGGTCGCGCTCGAAACCGCGGTCGATAAGTTCCTCGTGGCCGCCAGGAACTTCGCCTCCGAGCTGGAGCGCGAGAAGGTGTCCGCGCGCACGTACGAGAACCTTCGGCTCAAGGCCGGAGCCGGGTACAACGCGGGTGGCCGCGTGTTCGGGTTCGACAACGTGGTCATCTTCGCGACCGGCCCGAACGGGGAAACCGTGCTCGACCGCGATGGCAAGCCCAAGCGTGTGCGCACTGAGTACGCGATCCACCCGGAACAAGCGGCTCTGGTCGTGGAGATGGCGGGAATGTACGCGGCGGGAGCGGGCTACCGAACCATCGCGAAGCTTCTCAACGCGCGAGGCATCCGCTCGCCGCGCGTGGGCAAGCGCGGCACCGGGACGTGGTCGCAGGCCGCCATCAAGACCATCATCGAGAACCCGAAGTATCGGGGCGAGTTCGTCTGGAACCGGTTCGAGAAGGGCTACCGGAAAGGGACCAAGGTCCGCACGGAGCGCCCGGAGACGGAGTGGATCAGGGTGTCCCGGCCCGACCTGCGGATCTTCGACGAGGACCTCTGCGCACGGCTCGACGCGCGGCGGGCGCAGAAGGCGAAGTTCAAGGGTGCCCGCGGGCGCGTGGGTCGCGAGCCGAAGTACCTGCTGAGCGGCCTAGCTCGGTGCGGCTGCTGCGGCGGGCCGATGAAGGTCAGCGGCGGCAAGGACGGAACGAAGCCCATCAAGGTCTACGGCTGCGGTTGGCACCGCGACCGAGGGGACTCGGTCTGCGCCAACACCCTCCGCCGTCCGGTGGCGGGGGTGGACGAAGCCTTGATCGCCTGGGTCCACGAGAACGTCCTGCGCGAGGACTTGATCCTCGACGTGCTCGCCGAGGTCCGGCGCCGTGTCGCGGAGCGCTCGCGCTCGAACGACGAGATGCCCAGGCTGGCGAAGGAGGTTCGCCGTCTCGAAGCGGAGATCGAGACGTTCACCAACGCGCTGCTGGCCACGGACGCGAAGCCGGCGTCGATCGTGCGCACGATCGCGGAGCGCGAGGAGCAGCTCGGCCACGTGAAGGCGCAGATCGCCGTGGCGAAGACCGCCCCCGCCGTGCTCGACCTGGAGGTCCGGCGGATGCAGGAGGAGGCCCGTCGCAGGCTCGGCGACTTCCGGCGGATGCTCCGCACCTCACCGGTCGAAGGTCGTCGAGCCCTCCAGGCGATCCTGGAAGGCCCGCTCCGCTTCACCGCCACCGCGAAGCGCCGCTACGAGATTCGCGGCGGTCTCACGATGGGCGGTGCCCTGTTCGCCGTGGATGGCGAGCCAGGCCGCGGAATGTTCACTACTGGTAGCGTCCCCAGAGGGATTCGAACCCTCGTAGCCACCGTGAAAGGGTGGAGTCCTGGGCCTCTAGACGATGGGGACTCGATGGATCGGAAACGGAGAGCCGAGGCGCTGAGCCGTGAGGGGATCGAACCCTCGACCGACGGGTTAAAAGCCCGCTGCTCTACCGGCTGAGCTAACGGCTCGACGGGGGGCGCGTCTAGCAAATGGGCACGGCGCGTCAAGGAATCGGGACGCGAAGGAAGCGACGAGCGGACGGCCGGCCAGGCCAGTGCACCACCGGATCACCCGGCGAAGAGGGGGAGATCGGCCAGGCGCGCGACCTCTGCGCGCAGGCGCAGAACGAGCTCGTCGATCGGGCTCGCCTGCACTTGCTCCGCAGGGACCGAGGGCCCGAAGCGGATGCGGACGGGGCCGCCGCGCGGTGCGGGCGACTCGCGCGGCCACGCCTCGAGCGAGCCGTGGATGCCCACCGGCTGGATCGCGGCGCGCGCCTGCTTCGCGAGATGAAACGCGCCCTTCTTGAACGCGCCGACCTCCGCGCGGTGCGCGCGCGTGCCCTCCGGGAAGACGAGCAACGGGGCGCCAGGCTTGAGGAGACGGGCCGTGTCCTCGATGGTGCTCGTGGCTGCGTCGTGTCGCCCGCGATCGATGAAGACGTCGCCCCGCGTCCTCATCACGCGGCTGAAGAGGGGCACCTGCGCGAGCTCGCGCTTGGCGAGAAACACGGGCATTTCGGGGATCGTGAGGAAGAGCGCGACGACATCGACGTAGCTCTGGTGGTTCGCGACGAGCACCGTGGGGGTGTTTTCGCGGTAGTGCGAGAGCCCCTCGACGCTCAGCTCGAGCCTCCAGAGGCGCGAGAGCACCCTCGCCCAGCGCAGCGTGTGTCGCTCGAGGCCCTCGGCGCCCTGCCCTGCCGCCTGCCCGCCGAGCGCGAGCGCCGAGGCGGCGCCCGTCCAGGCATAGGTGGCCACGGCTCGACCGACATCGCGCGCTCGCACGTGGGCAGGCTACCAGCCAGGCGGGAACGCGAGGAAGAATCGCGTGGCAACAGGCGCGCGGCGCGTCGCGCCGGCCCGAACGAGTGGGCCCGAACGAGTGGGCAGGCGCGAGCGTGGAGCCCGGTGCTAAGTAGTCCCGATGCGCCCGCGGGCCCCGAGCCTCCTCGCCGTCGTGCTCGTTCACGGCATCCTCGCGTGGTCGTCGCCGGGCTCGGCTCAGGAGAGCGTCGTCTCGGCCGAGAGCGCTCCCACCGGCAGCCAGGACGCCTCGGGCAGCGAGAGCGCTCCCTCAGGCAGCGCAGCACCCACGGCGTCCAGCACGGAGCGCGCTGCCGAGCCAGCCACCGCCGAGCCAGCCACCGCCGAGCCAGCCACCGCCGAGCCAGCCACCGCCGAGCC
>JBKDQC010000162.1:0-9955 GCA_046342295.1 Deltaproteobacteria bacterium
GCCCCGAGGCGCGAGGGCAGGCTCGGGTGCCGTGCGATGCCTGCGAGCGCGAAGTCGAGCACCACGCGCGCGCGAGCCTCGAGCGCCACGAGGTAGGCCTCGGGCGTCGCGTCCCACAGCGCAGGGTGCGCCTCTTCGCGCGGCGCCGGCGCGAGCTTGCTCGCCGCGGCGCTCTTCCATTTCACCTTGAGCCCGCGGGTGAAGCCGATCCGCTCGCTCCGCCAGTGGAGGATCGCGTGGAGCACCACGCTCTCGCTCCAGGCAGCGAGGTCTTCTTGGGTGTAGCGAGAGAGCAACGTCGCCGCGGTGCGCGCGTACGATGCGGGGCGCCACTTCGCGAGCTTGCGCAGGTATCGGAGCGACGCGCGGATCACCCAGCGCTGGGTCTTGAGCCCGAAGATACGTGTCGTGCGCGTCGCGCCGTCGAGCCCGGACTTCACGGACGCGGTGCTGCCCTTGGTCTTGCGTCGCGCGCGGTCCATCGCGTGGACCGTGAGCGCGAACGTGAGCTCGTCGCCGCGGAGCATGGCTCGCTTCCACACGCTCTTGACGTAGCGCCAGGTGCTCGGCGACGCGACGGGCAGCGACTTGAGCACGTGGCGCGCGATCGCGAGGGTCGCCGGCGTGTCGAGGTCGTAGAGCGCATCGAGCGCCGCGCCCCGCGGCTCGGGGGGGAGGGCATCGATCGCCGCGAGCACGGGCGCGACGTTCGATCTTCGGAGGTCGTTCTCGTCGATCGGCGCGAGCGCGGCCCGCACGCCCTCGGGCAAGCGCGCCGTCGCGGCCTGTCGCGCGAGGGCGAGCCCCTCGAGGTCGCCGAGCATGCGCAGCGCCTCCGTCGCAGAGCGACGCCGCGAGAGGAGCTTGCGCCCCGCGTACTCGCGCAGGAGCGGGATCGCGCTCGTCTCTCCGACCTGGCCCAGCGCTTCGAGGATCAGGGGCACCTCGTGCTTGGCGTCGTGCGCGGCGTGAAGGAGGGCGGTCCCTGCCGCGCGGTCGCGTCGCCATCCGAGCGCCACGGCGGCGCGCGCCCGCTGGGCGCGGTTCGGGCTGGTGAGGGCCTCGACGAGATCGGGGTGCGAGGCGCGCGTGAAGCCCTCGGCCGCGAGCGCCGAGACGACGTCCTCGACGCGCGAGGCAACGACCGCGGTCGGGTAGGGCCCGTAGACCGATCCGAGAGAGAGCGCGCCGAGCTTCGCCCCCCGCGCCAACCGCACGAGCCAGAGTTCCGGTCCGACGGACGACGGCTCGACGGACACGATCGCGTGGCGATCGGCTCCGGAGGCGCGGGTCAGTCGAAGGGGAGGGAGCATGGTGGGCTCGGCGGAGAGTCGGGTCGGTCCGGACGGACGAGAGGGCGCTCGCGGTCAGTCGTCGAAATCCTCGTCCTCGAAGTCCTCGTCGTCGACCTCGTGGATGCCGCCGAGCGTCGGCTTGTTCGGAGTGATGCCCATCGCGCCGAGGCCCGCCGCGGCCTTCTGCTTGTACTGTGTCGAGGTCGGGCCGAGGTCGCCGAGCATGCCCTCGAGGGCCTTGCGGACGTGGGCGAAGTCCTCGAAGGCGTGCTCCCGGAAGAGGTCGTAGGCCGTCCACATGAGGTCCGCGCAGATCTCGGCGGGCACCCGGCCGGTCGCCGCGCCCAGGCCCGGCAGCGCGACCGAGCGGATCGAGCCGGGCTCGACGCTGTTCTGCATGTGCACCGCCTGGAACGCCGCCGCGCACGCGAGCGCGACGTTCATGGTCGCGCTCACGTCCTCGCTCGAGCTCACCATCGTGGGCGTCGAGACGAGGAAGCGCGGCTGCACGCGCTCGGTCGGGACGCACACGGCGTGACCCACCGGCATCGCGCCCGCGTGACGCGACTTGATCTGCGCCTGCACCTTCTTCTCGATGCCTGCGCCGAGGAAGTTCTTGATCACGAGATCCAGACCGCCGTCCATGCGCCCCGCCGAGTTCGTCGGCGAGACCCAGGCGCTCACGGTCTGATCGAGCATCGAGCCGTGCAGGATCTCGACCTCGGGGCTCTCCTCGAAGCTCGAGCGCCACGCGGAGATGATCTTGGGGTTGATGTCGACCAGGACGACCTTGACGAGCACGGGGAGCTCCTTGCGGCTGGGATGCGCGGTTCAGGCGGTGAACTCGACGAGGTAGTCGAGGCGCTGCTGCGACGTCCGGTAGACCACGTACTCGTCGTCGGCGAACTGCGACGGCGCGCCGGGCTTGTTGCGGACGCCCCACGCAGAGTCGAAGCCCTCCGGAGCTGCGTTGAGGCCATAGGTGATCTTCGTGAACGGCGCCTGCTTGCCGAGAGCGACGTTCGCGACGGCCATGAAGCGCGTCTTCTCGCGCCCCGGGGTCGTGTAGAACGAGCTCGTGCACGAGGCGTCGCCGAAGTAGAGGCCGTTGCCGAGCCAGCCCGCGTCCGTTCGGTTCACGCCGAGGCTCACGACGATCTTGGGGAGCAAGATGCCGCGCGAGAGGATCCCCACCCAGTTCTTGATGCGCGAGCCGTGGAAGAGCAGGCGCTGGTTCGACATCGAGGCCTCGAAGATCTCGTGCTCGCTCGGGCGCCTGAGCGCGAAGACGTTCTTCACGCGGATCGACTTCGTCTTGATCTGGGAGCCCTCGACGAGCTTCCGGATCGGGTCGGCTTGCGCCGGCGTGAGGGTCTGGAGCTCACACGCGAGCGCCTTGTACTTCGCGTCGACCTCGTCGGTGAAGAGCACGTCGCCCGCGTCACCGTTGACCTGGAGCATGTCCTTCATGAGCTGAAGGGTCTCTTGCTTGGCTTCGAAGTCCGCGAGCGAGGCGATCGTCGCCGCCGCGACGGCGTCGCGCGAACGGCCGATGCGGTGAGGGATCGTCGAGTAGAAGTCGCTCGAGAGCTGCGCCATCTGGGCATGTGCGCCCTTGGTCGTCTTCTTTCCGGACTCGGTGAAGAGCCGGTAGAGGTCCTGGAGGATCGCCTCGCCCTTTTCGATCTGCGAGATGGTGAGGACACCGAGCGGTGTCTCGATGCCGTGGGCCGTGATCTTCGCGGCGACGGTCGTCGTCAGCGCGTTGGTCGCCTCGTCGTAGAGGTATCGGATCAGCCGCTGGACCTCCGCCGACAGCGCCGACGGCGGCCGCTCGGCGCGCTTTTCCTTGGCTCCCTCGATGCGCTCGAGGGTCTTCGTGTCCACGTCGCCCGAGCTCTGCCCGCGCGCCTTGTGCGAGCCGATCTTGCTCGAGGCAAGGGAGACTTCCTGGTAGCCCTTGGCCGTCTTCTCGCGCTTGATCTGTGCGTAGCAGCCCGAGGCCAGCGCCGCGTCGTCGAAGTAGCGCGACTCCTTGGCGCCCGCGTGGGGGTTGCTCTCGAGGTCGTCGGTGCGGCCGTAGTGCGTGAAGACCCGGTGCACCGGCCCGCCCGGGCTCGCGGACGCCGCGCATCGATGCAGCTCGATCGCGTAGTACTTGTTGTGGTTCGACGCGATGTCGGTCCACTGCAGCACGGCCCGCTGCGCGATCTCGAAGTCCTCCGGGTACGCCGGCTCTCCTGGGGCTCCCAACCGCCACGCCTTGGGCTTGCTCATGTGCTCTCCTGCATTCCGTGCGGGCGAGGGGCCAGCTCACCACGCACCATCTACGGCGGCCGTTCGCGGAACGTTCCCTCCGGTCGGTTGCGGTCGAGCGGCCTGCGCACCGCCTGGACTCCAGCCAGGGCCGCCATGGTACCTGAGTGACATGCAACGCGAAGTCTACGAGCAGCCTGGCGCCCTCTACCTCGGGCGCCCGCTGGACACGCCGTCCTCCCCATGGCTCGTGCTTTCGCGGAGCCTCGTCACGCACGCGGTGATCGTCGGGATGACGGGATCGGGCAAGACCGGCCTCGGAGCCGTGCTGCTCGAGGAGCTCGCGATCGACGGTGTCCCTGCGATCGTGATCGACCCCAAGGGCGACCTCGGCAACTTGCTGTTGACGTTCCCGTCGCTAGAGCCGAGCGCGTTCGCGCCGTGGCTCGGGGAGGGCGAGGAGGCTGCCGTGGTGGCCGCGCGGCATGCCGAGGGCCTCGCGCGGTGGGGCCAGGATGGCGCGCGCGTCGCCCGCTTCGCCGGCTCGGTCGAGCGCGTGCTCTACACGCCGGGGAACGCTTCGGGGCGTCCGCTCTCTCTCTTGCCACCACTCGGTCAGCCTGCGCCCGGAACCGACCCCGAGGTCCTCCGCGAGCGCGCGCTCGCCACGGCCTCGGGGCTCCTCACGCTCGTCGGCATGGATCCGGATCCCGCGCAGAGCCCCGAGCATGCGCTCCTCGCGACCATCCTCCTCGTGACCTGGATGGCGGGCGGTGGGCTCGACCTCGCAGGGCTCCTGCGCACCATCCAGGTTCCGCCCTTCACCGCGCTCGGCGCGATGGACCTCGAATCGGCCGTGCCCTCGCTCGCGCGCGGGGCCCTCGCAGCACGGCTCAACAACGCGTTCGCGTCCCCTGCGATGGCCGGCTTCCTGAGCGGCGAGCCGCTCGACGTCGCGCGCTTGCTCCACACCGCCGAGGGGCGCCCGAAGCTCTCGATCCTCAGCCTCGCGCACCTCTCGGACGCGGACCGCATGTTCTTCGTCACGGTGCTCCTCGGCGAAGTGCTCGCGTGGATGCGGGCGCAGAGCGGCACCAGCTCGCTCCGCGCGCTCCTCTACATGGACGAAGTCTTCGGTTATCTCCCGCCGGTCGCGAATCCCCCGAGCAAGACCGCGATGCTGACCTTGCTCAAGCAGGCGCGCGCGTTCGGTCTCGGGGTCGTGCTCGCCACGCAGAACCCCGTGGACCTCGACTACAAGGGGCTCTCGAACGCGGGTACGTGGATGCTCGGCCGGCTGCAGACCGAGCGCGACAAGCTGCGGGTCCTCGACGGCCTCGAGAGCGCGGCCGGCGCGGCTGGGCGAGGCCTCGATCGCGCGGCGATGGACACGCTGCTCTCGGGCCTCGCGCCGCGGCAGTTCCTCTACCACTCGGTGCACGAGCGCGGGCCGCGCGTGGTGGAGTCCCGCTGGGCGCTCTCGTACCTCCGCGGTCCGCTGTCTCGCGACGAGATGCGGCGGCTGACCTCCGGGCAGGGCGGTGCATCCTCGGCTGCCGGGGTCAGCGCGTCCGCGGCGTCGCAGGTTCCCGGCGCGGCCGTGGGGGCATCGGCCGTGGGCGTGTCGGCCGCTGCCGCATGGAGCGCGGCGCCGCTCGCGACCTCTCGCCCCGTGCTCGGGACCGGAGTTCGCGAGCGCTTCTTCGTGCGCGCGGATCTGCCGCAACCGCGCGAGTACCGGGCTGGCTTGCTCTGCACCGCAGGCGTCCGCTACGTCGAGGCCCGATCGGGTCTCGATGCGTGGCTCACGCCCTCGCTGCTCGCGCCGCTCTCGGAGGATGGCCCCGCGTGGTTCGACGCATGGTTCCTCGGGGGTGAGGTGCCGCTCGCGGAGGTGCCGCTCGAGGGCGCGCGCTTCGGCCCGCTGCCGTCCGCCGCCGCTCGCCCGGCCGCCTACAAGGCGTGGGAGAAATCCGCCGTCACGCACATCCTGCGGGATCGGCCTCTGGTCCTGGCCGCCGCCCCCCAGCTCGGCCTCGTGGCCAAGATCGGCGAGGCCCGAGAAGCCTTCGTCGCCCGCGCCGCGCACGCCCTCCACGAGGGACGCGACCACGAGCTCGAGGCGCTCGCGCAGAAGTGGCAACCGAAGATCGACAGGGCACGAGCGAATCTAGAGCGCGCCGAGCGAGTGCTCGCCGAGGCGAGCACCGATGGCGCCGTCACGATGCTCACGAGCGGTGTCGAGATCGGCGCGACCGTGCTTGGTGCCATGTTCGGGGGCCGTCGCCGTTCCGTCGGCGCGGGTGTGGCCCGTGCAGCGCGGAGCGCCCGGAGCGTGGCGCGCCGGCGTGCGAACAAGGAGGCTGCCGAGGCCGAGGTGCGCTCGTGCCGAGAGGAGCTCGCGCGCCTCGAGGCGCGAGTGAAGGCGGCGCTCGAGGAGATCCGCGCGAGCTGGAGACCGGAGAGCCTGGAGATTTCCGACAAGCGCGTGGGGGCGCGCAGAGCCGACCTGAGAATCGAGCGCCTCGAGCTGTGTTGGGTGCCCATCCCGTGAGACCGAGAGAGGACGGCTTCTCGGTCGCGGCGCCGGCCGGCTTGACGGTGTCAATCACGAGGACTACCGGGTCGAGATGGCCGACGACCTGAAGGCGCGGGTGCTCGAGGCGAGCGTGTAGCTCCTCGCGGAGCAAGGGCTCGCGGGGCTCTCGATGCGCGAGGTCGCGCGTCGTGCGGGCGTGAGCCACCAGGCCCCGTACCACTACTTCGAGGACAAAGCGGCCATCGTTGCCGCGCTCGTCGAGCGGGGCTTCACGCGGCTGGCCGAGCGCATGGAGGCCGCTCTGGGGGAGGGCGCTCCGACGCGCAGTCTCGAGCGGGTGGGTCGCGCGTACGTCGCCTTCGCCCTCGACGAGCCCGTCTACTTCCGGCTCATGTTTCGTCCTGAGCTCATCGAGCTCAAGCGGTTCCCCGCCGTCGAGACGGCGGGCGCGCGGTCGTTCGGGCTGCTGCAGCGGCTCGTCGAGGAGAAAGCAGGCTCGGGCACCGAGCCGACGGAACGAGATGCCCTGGTGTCGATGCACTGGTCGCTCGCGCACGGCCTGGCGACGCTGCTGATCGACGGGCCGCTCGGGTCGCGGTACGCCGACCCCGAGGCCCGCGTGCGACACGCGGAGCTGGTGCTGGAGCTTTTCTCCGCACGCTGAAACGTCGAACGGAGTGAAGCCCCAACGGGGCGCTCATGGGCGGGTCTTCGTTCGGGCCGCCCATGCTCTCAGGGCATGAGTCACTTGGATTGACTCATGCTCTGACGTTTCTTGCCGGAGGGTCTGGCCGCAGCCCCTCCCTCTCGCCGAGTGAATCGGCGAGAGCCTCCCTCCCGCTGATTCGAGCCCGTGGCACCCGCATCGATCCATCCGAGTGCCACGTGCTCTCAGGGCACCGCGGTTCCGTCGAAGTAGGTCCGCGCGTGCGCGACGGCCCACGTGCCGACGCGGCTTCCTGCGCGCCGCCCGATGAAGTCATCGGGCGAGACGTGGATGCCGCCCCAGATGCGCGACTGACCCGCCTGGTCGGCCGCGTCGTAGTAGGTCGCCCACTGCAGGTGGACATCCATGCTCGGGCCCTCCTCGAACGTGAGGTACGTGTTGCGCACCGCGACGTACTCGCCGAGCCCACCCGGGAAGTAGGGCGATCCATTGAGATCGGTGAGGACCTCGGCTGCCGCGCGGCTGAACGTCGAGTGACCGGACACGAAGCCCGGGAAGGCGGGCGTCACGAAGTTGCGGCGCTGGTAGGTGATCCAATCGCGCCCGCGGATCCAGGTGATGCCGCCGAGCTGGGTGTCTCGGCTCCCCGGCTCACCGCGCCACCCGAGCACCGCGATCTCGCCGACGAACGGTGCGAGGTGTGCGTGGCGCTGCCCGGGCTGCGTCGTCTCCTCCGTGATGAGCTCGATGAGGCCGTCCTCGAGCGGCATACCCTCCACGTGGTAGCTCGGGAGCCTCGGATCGCTCGATTGCCCACGCGCCGACATGTGGCGAATCATCGTGATCGGTCGGCTGCAGAGGAATTCGCGCTTGATGCCCCAGGCCACGATCGCGGCGTCGTGCACGGCGCCATTCACGGCGAGGTACACCTTCACGTCCCACTCGAGCGGATCGAGCTCGGGCGTGGTTCCTGCGACGCACGTGTCGAAGTCGGCGCTGCCCCCGAGGCAACGGCGGTGCATGGGATGATCCGCGACGTAGTTCGCCAGCGTGTTCCAGTGACCCGGCGGAGTCTCCGAGCGTGGTCCGTCCGCCCAGAACTCCGCGAGCACGCGGCCGAAGTCGCCGAGCGGCACGCGCTGCGGTGAGTACGACTCGCCGGTGACCGGATTGGTCGGGTAGCCCGTGCCGTCGTTCGTGCCGAGCGGGTTGTTGCCGTACGCCCCCGGCGAAGTGTCGATGGTCACCGACGGATCGACGAGGAGCTGCGCCTCGCGCCGCACGACCTCGATCACCGCGGCCCGCGTCGCCTCGTCGACCGTACCGGCCGTCGCGCCCTCGAAGCGCGGCGCCCGCGCGCCCAGGTCCTCCAGGAGCTGGAGACCGGTACGCTCGAGCGCGAAGGGGGCGACGCGGCCCCAATTCGGCCCGATGTACGGCTGGATGCCGCTCGGGAGCACGATGCCGTTCTGGGTCGCCGCCTCGGAGAGGTTCAGTCGCTGCCACACGCTCGGGAAGGGGACGGTGCTCCCGGGGATGTCGAGCACGAGCTCGGGGTTCATCGCCATGTAGCCGGTGGTGTCGGCGTAGTTCATCGCCTCGTTCGCGCCGTCGTCGAGCGTCGCCCCGAGGACCGCCTGACCAATCCGATTGCCCACGGCGGCAGGCGAGTCGCCCACCGTGTCGGTCATGTCGGGGTCGTATCCGAGCGTGCTCATGAACGCGCGGAAGCACGCGTTCGAGACCGGGCCACCTGCCGAGAGCGCGGGCGAGTAGCGGTGCGAGAGCACCCGGAGCGCAGCGTAGGAGAGCGCTTCTTCGCGCGCGGCCTCGACGTCAGACGCGGTGTGTCTCGTGGTGTAATAGACGCCATCCGCGGTCGTGTCGTACGCCGCCCAGGCGTCCCACATCGCAGCCGAGAGGCCGAAGAGATTGCGCGCGTGCACGCCCGGCTTGGGGATGTCGCGGCGGATCGCGTTGAGGATCTGTTCGTTCCACCGCCGTGCGATGGAGGCCTCGGGCCTCGGGTCGACCATCGCCTCGGGGCACATCGGCGGAGGCGGTCCGGCGTCGCTGCCACCGTCGACCGGGCCGGCGTCCACCCCGGGGCTCGTTCCGCCGTAGCGCGCGACCTCGCCGCCGAAGTGGATCATCACCCCGTTGTCGAGGTCCGTCGAGAGCACGCTGCCACCGACGGCCCACACCCCACCCGAAGGGTCGATCCACGTGGCGTGCAGCGACTGGATCATCGTCTCGAAGAAGAGGCCGTGATCGACGTCGACCCACGCGCCGTTCTCTCGGTGGTACATCGTCGCGCGCGCGCCGCTCGCCCACGCGTCGCCGTTGCGGACTGAGATTCCCTGGATGAGCCCCGAGAGCGGCGGCGAGCGATCCGCGAAGGTGCCGCCGATGCCCTCGACGAGCGCGCCGCTGCCTCCTCCGCCCACCGCGCAGACGAGCTGTTCGTCGCCGGACACGGTGAACAGCGTGGTCGGGCTGGCGAGCCCCGAGCCCACGACCTCGAAAGGCCCAGTCCCTTGCCGGCGGAGAATCGTGCTCGCGGCGCCCACCACCCAGACGTTTCCGCGCGCGTCTCCCCACACCTTGAAGAGGCCGGGGAGGTCCGTCGGGTCGTCGTCGCCCACCACGTCGAAGGTGAGCAGCGGGATGTCGCGCGGCAGAGGCTCCTCGCTCCAGACGGCGCCGTCGTAGTGCCAGACGAAGCCCTGCCGGTTCGCGCTCCCGCCGACCGCATAGACGTCCGTCGGGCTCGCGCCCCACAGGCCGAACACGGTGTGCCTCCCGAGGCCCGGTGTCTGCATCCGCGTGAAGGCGGAGCCGTCCCAGCGAAGAATCGCCCCGCTCGCCCCGCCCATCATCGCGGTCCCATCCTCGAACACGTGCACCCACCAGAGGTGTCCATGGTGCCCCGTCTCGCGCCGCTCCCAGCGCGAGCCGTCGTAGTGGAGCACGATCGGGCCGCGTCCCTTGTCGGCGCCCACGGCCCAGACATCACTCGACGAACGCCCCCCGATCGAGAGCAGCGCCTCGGGCCGCCGCTCCGACACGACGGACCATTGGCGCGCGTCGGGTGACGGACCGGGACAGCCGGCGAGGACGAGCCACGAGACGGCGAGACCGGCAAGCAGGGTCGCACGGACGATGAAGAACCGATTCGGCATGAGTCCTCGACAGGTG
>JBKDQC010000163.1:0-4594 GCA_046342295.1 Deltaproteobacteria bacterium
TCTTCGAGGACGGCCTCCTCGACATCGACGTGCACCTCGGTTGGGACTACCACGCGAGCTACCACCAGATGCATGCGCAGGCGATGTGGACCTGGCTGCGCGCGCGAGACTTCACCGCGCCGGTGTCGAGCTTCGCCGCGCTCGATCGCGACAGCGGCCCCTTCACGCGCACGATCACGGCCAACGGCCGGACAGTGCGGGTGGAGGTCCGTCTCTTCTGGGGCCACGACGGCGGCTCCACCGACCCGGACACGGCGGCGGGAGGCCGACTGCTCGAGGCCGACATGCGCGATTCGCTCGCGCGCCGGGACGTCATCGTCTACGGCGGTCACTCCGGGCCGTTCTACGGGTTCGCGCTCGCGAACTGGCGCATGACCGAGGAAGGCGACCTCGACGACAGCGAGCTCGCGACCGTCACGATGCCGAGCGACCGCTACCAGATCGTCGTCGCGGACGGCTGCGACACCTACCAGCTCGGCAGCGCGTTCGGGCGCAACCCTGCGCACCCGAACCTCCGGGGTCTGGACGTCGTGACGACCACCTCGTTCTCGGACGCGTCGGCGCCCACGACGCTGCAGGACTTCATCGGCCGCCTGCTCGAGCGCGACAGCCGCGGCCGCCACCGTCCGCAGACCGTCCGCACCTTCCTCCGCGACGCCGACGACAACGGCGGCTACGGCTTCCACACGATGTACGGGATGCACGGCATCGACGACAACACTCGCCTGCACCCGTACGCCGCCCGGGAGATGTTGGGCCAGGCGTGCGCCGCGAACACCGACTGCGGTGACCTCGGCAACCTCTGCATCCGCAACTCGAGCCGCACGCCGCGCTACTGCTCCGCCGCCTGCACGGACACGAGCGGCTGCCCCGACGGCTGGAGCTGCCGGCAGATCGCGAGCACCAGCGCGCGCACGATCTACGGCAACGCCTGCGTCCGGAACTGATCGCGCGAGCGGACGTGCACGCGTCCGGGGTCGGTGGCTCGCGCCGCGGCTGGCCTACCTCGGCTCGACGCGGGATGGTTCGGGCTGCCCATGACCAACCTCCCCCCACTCTCCCCCGTGCTCGAGGCCGAGCTCGTCCGCCGCTTGGCGCACGAGTTCGCGTGGCGGAACGACCTCCATTTCGGTTCGAGGCTGCGGGCACCGCTCATCGCGCTGTCGGACGCCGCGACGCGCCTGGGCGCTTGGCACCACGCGAGCCGGCGGCTCGAGATCTCGAGGCAGCTCGTGGTGAGCCGGCCATGGGCCGAGATCGTCGAGGTCCTCAAGCACGAAATGGCGCACCAGTTCGTCCACGAGGTGCTGGGTGTGCGCGACGAGAGCGCGCACGGGCCGACCTTCGCGCGCGTTTGTCGCGAGCGGGGCATCGACGCCCGGGCCGCAGGGCTCATCGACGCCTCGGCCGGCTCGGACGAGACGAGCCGTGTGCTCGATCGCGTGCAGAAGCTCCTCGCGCTCGCCGGTTCGAGCGAGCGGCACGAGGCGGAGGCCGCGATGCGCAAGGCTCACGAGCTGATGCTCCGGCACAACCTCTCGTCGGCGCACGGCGCAGACGCCGGCTACGAAGTGAGGCACCTCGGAGATCCGACCCGCAGGCGCTCCTCGATGGAGCGCGACATCGTCGGCATCCTCACACGCTACTTCTTCGTCGAGGCGATCGAGATCCGTAGCTACGTGGTCGCCACCGGACGCGACGGGGTCGTGTTCGAGATCTGCGGCACGCGGGCCAACGTCGCCCTCGCGGAGCACGTCTTTGCCTTCCTGGCAGCGACCGCAGAGCGGCTCTGGCAGGAGGCGCGAACGAAGAGAGGCCTGCCGGGAGGCGAGCGGGTCCCCTTCCAATCGGGCGTCGTGCGCGGCTTCGGCGAGAAGCTCGCGTCCGAGCGCGAGCTCCTGCGCGGCACGGGGCTGGTGTGGGTCGGCGACGCGGCGCTCGAGCGCTTCTATCGCGCCAGACACCCGCGCATCCGTGAGACGACGCGCTACCAGCGCGTCAGCGAGGGGCACGCGCTCGGACGTCAGGCGGGCCGTGAAGTCGTGCTGCACCGGCCCGTAGGCAGCGGACCCTCGGGCGGGACACGGCTGCTCGGCGAATGACCCGTGCTCTGACGTTTCTTGCCGGAGGGTCTGGCCACAGACCCTCCCTCTCGCGGAGTGAATCGGCGAGAGCCTTCCTTTCGCCGATCCGAGCCCGTGGCACCCGCATCGATCCATCCGAGTGCCACGTGCTCTCAGGCCAGCGCAGGACCGCTGGTGACCAGGCCCTCGGGCGGCACGACGGCGTGCGAGAGCGCGACGACCTCGACGAGCACGGTGCGGTACACGTGATCGAAGGCCTCGAGGTCGGGGCTCTCTCCCGCCTGCTCGATGGCCTCCTCGATTTGGTGCTTAAAGAAGTGAACGAGCGCATGCTGCGTCATCGCGACCACGTCGTCGGTCTCCATCACCTCGGATGGGTCTTCGCGGCGCAGCGCCTCGTCGGCGTCGAAGGTCTCGATCGCCAGCGTGAGCTGGGTCTCGTCGATCGCGCCCAAGCGCGTCGGGAACGCTTCTCGGAACGCGAGGTAGACGGTGACGACGAGGAAGTACCCGAGCGACTGTGCGAGATCGTCGTTGCGATCGGAGACCTGCTGGGCGAGCCACTGCGCGAGATCGGGCTGCTTGCGGTCCATCTCCCGGTAGGCGCTGTCGAGAGTGCGCTGGAGCGCGTCGCCGTCGTCCTCGAGCTGCGCCTCGACGGCCGTCACGACGTCCTCGTCGATGACAGCCCAGCGCGGAACGGGTCGGAGCGCAGCCTTTCGAAGGAAGAGCACGCGGCGACTCTACCCAGGATCGGGCCACGCGCGACCCGCAGCTCCGTTTTTCGCGGAATGCCGCCGCTCAAGACGGCCTGAGAGCACGTGGCACTCGGATGGATCGATGCGGGTGCCACGGGCTCGAATCGGCGGGAGGGAGGCTCTCGCAGATTCACTCGGCGAGAGGGAGGGGCTGCGGCCAGACCCTCCGGCAAGAAACGTCAGAGCATGAGTCAATCCAAGTGACTCATGCTCTGAGAGGGAGCGCCGAGACCGTGGATCAGAGCTCGTGCAGCATCGGCGGTCGGTGCTGGAGAAAGCGCTCGATCGCGGCGCGATGCGCAGGCTCGAGCCGAAGAAACCGGATCCCCATGCCGGCGCGGCTGTCGTCGTCTCGAGGCGCCGCGAGCCACGCGACGCGTCCCTCGGTCGTCACCGCGTGCCCACCCGGCAGCACGAACGAGAGCGAGAGCTGGCTCCCGACAGGCAGCGGGCGAACCGTGGAGACGAACAGCCCGCCCTCCGAGATGTCGTTCGAGAGGCCCGCGTAGAACTGCGTCGCGCTGTGCAGCCCGATGTCGACCTCCATCTCGACGCGCTCTTGCACGCGCCGCTCGCGCGCAGGCTCCGACACGCGATGGGCTCCGGCGCCGACGAGCTCTCCGGAGCCATCGGGCACGAGCTCGACTGCGACCCGACGCGGACGAGCGCT
Organism: Deltaproteobacteria bacterium; assembly: GCA_046342295.1. Classification (GTDB taxonomy): domain Bacteria; phylum Myxococcota_A; class Polyangia; order Polyangiales; family Sandaracinaceae; genus JAFLCL01. Next base: position 3,513 of record JBKDQC010000163.1, read on the forward strand.
GCGCCGCTCGGTGAGCAGGAGCGGCGGCAAGGCATCCTCCGACATCTCCGGGAACAGCGAGGTGGCGGCCGCGAGCGCTGGGCTCGGCGGAGGCTCGGCTGCGGGCTCGGCGCGAACGGGACGCGCGGGCCGCGGCGCGTCTTCGCGTGCCTCGATGTGCACCGGCGGCGCCGGGTCGAACAAGGTCTGGTCGGGAGGCGCCTGGGGCCCCTCGCGCGCGAGCGACACCGGCGGCGCCGGGTCGATCACGGTCGCGGAAGCGCGCGACCGAATCTCCTCGAGCGCGGCGCGTTCCTCGGGTGGCAGCACCTCGTCGACGGTCTCCCGGACGATGGTCGAGCCCTTCACCGTGAAGGAGCGGCGCGCCGGGCGAGACGGCTTCGGCCGGCTCTCGTCGAGCTCGCGCTCGAAGCCGGCGCGCACCGGGTAGAGCACGGCGAGGCTCGCTGCCACGAGAGCCCCAGCCTCGTCCGCGCGCGTCCCGACCGCCGGCCCGTGCATACGGGTCAGCACGCCGGAGAGCACGGCGCTCGCGGCGCGTAGCTTCTCGAGCACCGCGACCGCGTCCCCGATCTCGCAGCCGAAGAGCGCGCCGACCGCGTGGGAGATCTGGGCAGCCAGCATCGCCGCCGCGTGATCGGCCCCAGGCTCGTCGAGGAGCGCGATGGCCTGGGCGAGCCGCTGTCGGGCTTCGCGCGCAGCGAGCACACCCGCGTTTCGGAGCTCGAGTCGGCGCTCCACGATCACTCGTCGTAGAACATCGGAGGACGCTTCCGGATGAAGCGCAAGATCAGCTCACGGGCTTGCGGATCGAGCCCCTCGAACTGGATGCCCATGCCAGGAACGGTGTCCTCCGCGCTCATGTCCATGGGGTCGCGGACGAATCTCACGACGCCGTGGACGATCTGGTCGAAGCCACCGGGGAGCGTGATGTGCACGATCATCGGTGTGCCGCGCGGCTGGATGTTGTAGGTGGCCGCGAAGACGCCGCCTTCGGAGATCTCGGTGGAGAAGCCGACGAAGAAGTTCGACTCCGTCGTCGCGCCGATGTTCACCTCGATCTTCTCGCGGTTCTGATCACC
>JBKDQC010000164.1:0-3818 GCA_046342295.1 Deltaproteobacteria bacterium
AGTGACTCATGCTCTGAGCCTCTCGGACGTCGCCTCGCGCCTCTGTCCCGCTCCGAGACCCTGGTGGGCGCGTCTGGATCGCACGACACTCTCCCCATGGAGAGCTCGGACCGACCCCCGCGCCGCGCCCCTGCCCCTCCGGTGGCGCGCGTCGATCTGCCTGGCGGACCCATGGACCTCCGCGTCGAGCCCGCGGACGCCGACCGCGCGCTCACCGTACGCACCGCCGGGCCGACCTTCCTCTGCGCGCTTCGGGCGGGCCGCGTGACGGCCGAGGTCGGTGGCACCCGCCTCCTGCTCGATCGCACGCACTGGGGGCTGGCGCCCGCCACGCGCGTCGTGCGCCTCCGCGGGCAGACCCCGGGCGCGCGTGTCCTCCTCCTCACGGCGCGCCCCCCGGTCCTCGACAAGACGGTCGAGGCCTACGCGAAGGTGAAGCTCGACGGCGCGCGGCTCACGAAGTGGCTCGGAGTGCCCCAGGCGCTGCCGCGGACCGTGTGGGTCGACGAGATCCTCCAGCGCTACCTCTTCGAGCGTCAGGTGTGCGGGGGCTTCGACAACGACGCCACGCGCTTCCTCGAGGTGGAGATCGTGAAGGAGGCGTACTTCCTCCTCCGTGATCGCGACGACGGCGCCGACCGCGCGTCGCTCGTTCAGGAGCACTCGGGCACGGTTCAACGCGCCCTCGCGCACATCGAGGCGCACCTCTTCGAGACACCCGACATCCACGGCCTCGCGCGCATGGCGGGCGCGAGCGAGAGCACGTTGCTCCGGGCCTTCAAGCGAGAGCTCGGGTGCGCGCCGGGCGCGTACTGGAGGATGATGCGTCTCGACGAGTCCGTCGTGCTGCTCGAGTCAGGCCGCCTCACGGTCTCCGAAGTCGCGACGCGCGTGGGATACGAGAACGCCAGCGCCTTCGCCCACGCGTTCCAGATGCGCTTCGGTCGCTCGCCGTCGGAGCTGCTGCCGTGAGCGCTCCGGAGGGGGCGGCGCCCCCCTCAGCGGTCGGACGAGTGCGCCGTCGAGGGTGGCGCCTCGTCGTCGGTCGCGACCTCGGCGATCACGAACACGACGCGGCGCGCGGCCTGGCGGCAAGCCGCTGAGCGCGTGTTCGCGCAGGCCGGGTCGTCGTCTGCGGTCGGAGGACGAGACCGCCCGAAGCCGACGGGCGCGAGGCGCGCGGGCTCGACCCCGTGCTCGACGAGGAAGCGCACCACGCTCGCGGCGCGCCGTTCGCTCAGGTCCTGGTTGTGGTCCTCGCCGCCGGTGTCGTCCGTGTGGCCTTCGACGGTGATGCGGCGGATCCAGGCGTTGGCCTCGAGGATCTCGGCCACGTACTGGAGATCCGGGAAGCTGCGCGGCTGGATCACGTCGGCGTCGGTGTCGAAGAACACGGGCGGCACGCGGATCCGACGTGCGGCCACGTCGACTCGCACGGCGCTGTCGGGGCAGCCGTCCGGGTCGCGAGCGTCCCGCCCGCCCGCGGTCTCGGGGAGGTTGCGGCAAACTCCGAAGATGCCCCCCGGATCCGGCGGACCGTCCTCGCCGTCGGCCACGCCGTCGCCGTCGTTGTCGGGCTCGACGCAGCCGTCGTCGTCCTCGAAGCCATCGCGGTCCTCGGCCTCGCGCGGGCAGCGGTCGGTCGCGTCGGGGCTGCCATCGCGGTCGTTGTCCGGCTCCGGGCATCCGTCGTCGTCCTCGAAGCCATCGCGGTCTTCGGCGTCGTTCGGGCAGCGGTCCCGGGCGTCTTCGAGTCCATCGCCGTCGTTGTCGGCCTCCGGGCATCCGTCGCCGTCCTCGAAGCCGTCGGCGTCCTCGACGCGGTCGGGGCACCGATCCCCCTCGCCCACGCCGTCGTGATCGGCGTCGGCGTCCGGGCAGCCGGCGAGGTGTCCGAGGCCTGCCACGGTCGGGCAGGCGTCGTCGCGGTCGAGCACACCGTCGCCGTCGTTGTCGGCGTCGAGGCATCCGTCGTCGTCTTCGAAGCCGTCGCGGTCCTCGTCCTGCCCTGGACAACGATCGGCGTCGTCGCCGACGCCGTCCCCGTCGGCGTCGTGCAGATGCATGTAGAAGCGGAGCAGGCCGCCGACCCTCCAAGCCGGCGTACCGTACCCCTCGGTCAGCCCGATGCCGGCGAAGGGGTTGATCTCGAAGTCGGTCACCGGATGCACGCGCGCGCCGAGGATCAGCTCGACGGGCGTGCCGTCCGTGGTGAGCCGATTGAACGCGGTCGAGCCGTGGACTTCCACGACACCGTGGAGCCAGTCGAGCGGGACGACCTCGACGGCGCCGCCGAAGGTCAGCTCGGCTCCGACGTGGAAGGTCCCGGGCGCGAACGGCGGCGTGTCGCCGATCCACGCGTCGCCGGTGCGGCCGCGGAGCCCCACGTTCGCGCGGAGCACGAGGATCGCCGCGCGGCCCTCGAGCCCGACGTTGCCCACGATGCTCGCGTTGGGCTCGCTCAGGAGGTCCGCGTTGGGCCCATGGTTGGTGTCGTTGCCCGTGACGGTGGGGATGCTCACCGCCGCCGACACGAGCAGCATGAGATCACGCGGGATGAGGAAGTGCCGGAGCGCGAGCCCGAGGCGCGGGTCGCCGATCCCCTGGCCCCTCAACGCCGGCAGCGCGAAACGCGAGAGCGTGTCCGCGTCGCCGCCCGTGGCGAGGAGACCGAACGGCAGAGAGACCTGGACCGAGAAGCCGAGCGGCAAGCCGAGCGCGAGCGTCGGCTCGAGCACGAGCTGGTCTCGCAGCAGCACGACCTGCGTCACCCCGCCCGTCGTCGCGCGGATGAGCGCGCTGCCGTAGTGAACGCTCGCGGCGCCGCTGAACGTCCACTCGGGCAGGCCGGGACCGCCTTCGGTGGCGAAGCCGGAGTCCGGCATGGCCGAGGGGTGCAGGTGCTGGGCGTCGGTCGCGTACGACTGCGCGCACACATGCGAGAGCCCCGACAACATGGCGAGCGCACAGGCCAACGCAGAGGCGAGGAGCCTGCCGACGAGCGGCGTGCCCTTGGTACGCCTCGTCCCGTGCCTGCGGATGCGATCGCGTTCGCGCGCCGTGGACGCGGCCTCACTCCGCTCACGTGTTCTCACGCGGGCCTCAGCGTGTGCAGACCGAGCAGGTCAGCTCGCGGTCTTGCACGTACTGCCCGGCGCCGCACCGGAGCGAGCCGCATTCCGCCTCGGTCGGATACCACAGCGAGCCGTTGTCGTTGGCCGTGCCAGCCGGCAGCGCCGTCGCGTTGCGATCGACGCAGACGGTCTCGTCCGCTCCCTGGGTGTAGAACTGGGCCATCAGGTAACCCTGGACGCGCGTGCTCCAGCCGGAGGGACAGGTCTGCGAGCCCGGCAGCATGAACTGGGTGCTGGCGGCGGCGTCGAGGCAGACGGCGCATGGCGCGTCGCGGTCGTTGAGCGAGTTGAATGGCGAGACCGACGCGAGGCCGTAGCCCGTCGCCTCGTACTCCGTGCCGTAGATCAGGTTGCCGTTCTGGTTGCCGTCGCTGAAGTTGTCCCACGTCGGCGTGTCGGTGAGGCAGAGCGCGTTCACGCCGCCGCCGTGCTGGTAGTTTCCGCCCGCCGCGAAGCCCGAGTAGACCAGCGAGGTGCCGGTGGGGCAGTCGCTGCGGCCCCAGCGGACGAACGTCACGCCGCTCGCGCCCGCGCTCGACTCGCACACGACGGTGCCATCGGCGTTGACGCCGCGGATGGCCTGGCCGCTGGGGCAGGTGCCGCTGACGCGGGCCTGGATGGCGCTGGTGTCGACGGAGAAGGTGCTGCCCGTGAGGGTGAGTCCGGTGCCCGCGGCGTAGGAGG
>JBKDQC010000165.1:0-1385 GCA_046342295.1 Deltaproteobacteria bacterium
GCGTGCGCCTGACACACGAGCACCTCGGGCTGGCTCGCCGCGAGCGCGCGCACCCACTCCTGACGCACCCGCGACTTGCCCACGCCCATCTCGCCCGTCAGCACCACCGCCGCCGCGGTGCCCTCGTCGAGCACCGCCGAGAGCGTCAGATCCAACACCGACAGCTCGATCTCGCGCCCCACGCAGGGCGTCGCGCGGCCGAGCAGCGTCCGGGCGCCCGCGGGCCCCGTGCGCTCGCCCACCAGCCAGCGGCGGCCCCCCTCGCTCCGCACCTCGAAGCGGTCCTCCACGAGGCGCGCCACGTTCTCGTCGACGAAGACCGGGCTCGACGCACTTGGCCCCATGACCGACGAGCCTCGCCCACGCGCCGCGGCGAGCAACGTCGCGGCGCGGTCCACGGCCTCACCGACCGGCAGCGCCTCGTCGACCGAGGCGCGCCCCGAGGCCAGCGCCTTCGCGCCGTCGCCGAAGAACGGCGCGAGCTCGAGCGCCGCGCCCGCCGCGCGACGCGCGATGTCGGACGCGGTCCCCTCACCACTCCACACGAACACCACCGCCCCGGTCCGGAGCACCTCGAGCTGCGCGCCGCTTGCCCGGGCGATGGATACCCAGGGTGCGACCGAGTCCGCTCGCGTGCCCTGCTCGACATGCAAGGTCTCCTCGCGATCGCCCTGCGCGAGGAGGGTCCGAGTGGCGGCGGTCCGGGTCATCAGCACGCACGCGAAGCGCTGCTCGCGCGCTCGAAGCACCCCCCAGCTGCTGTCGGGCTCCGAGACGGGCTCGCCCGCGAGCGCCTCCAAGGCGCGCGCGACCTCCTCCGCGCCCGCAGGCCGCCTCATCGGGTCCTTCTCGAGCAGGCGCGCGACGAGCCGCTCGAGTGCGCGCGGGCACTCGACGCGTCGGGCCCGCAGAGGTGGAGGGTCTTCGAGCACCACCTTCGCCAGCGTCGCGACCGCCGTCGTGCCCCGAAACGGCGGCACGCCCGACACGCATGCGTACAGCAACGCCCCGAGCGAGAACAGATCCGAACGCTCGTCGACGCGCTCCCCGCGTGCTTGTTCCGGCGACGAGTAGCCAGGGGTCCCCAGCACGAGCCCCGCGGACGTGTGCAGCTCGTCCGAGCTCGAGTCTTCGAGGCCCCGCACCAGACCGAAGTCCAGGAGCTTCGAGCGGCGCGTGTCCCCTTCGACCAGGCGCACGTTGCCGGGCTTGAGGTCCCGATGGACCACTCCCGTCGCGTGCAGCGCCGAGAGAGCCTCGCACAGCTCGATGGCCAGCCCGATGGCCTCCTCCACGGCCAGGGGGCCGCGCCGCAGGCGACTGCGCAGGTCTTCCCCCTCGACCCACTCCATCGCCAGCCACGGTGCCCCCGACTCGCTCACCCC
>JBKDQC010000166.1:0-3873 GCA_046342295.1 Deltaproteobacteria bacterium
CGCCTGCCACGACTCGAGACGGTGGGCATGACGGCGCCAATCCTGACGCAGGTCCGAGAGCTCGCGCTGCGAGAGATGCGGGATGCGCGCGAGGCGGATGGGGTGAGACAGGCGCCGGATCTCGCTCTCGGTGCGAGGCAGGGCGCGCTCGATCCGCGTGACCTCACCCGAGGCCCGGAGAAGAGGTCGCGCGAGCTGGTTCGCCGCGCGGGTGCGGGCCGTGAGCTCCCCGACGCGCGACGCGCGGAGCTGCTCGCGTGCCGTCTCGCGAAGCTCGGTCGTCGCGGGGGTGCGCGGACCCTCGCCCACCGCGCCACCCTGGGGCAGCTCGATGGCCTCGGGCAGCTCGCCACCCTGGGGCAGCCCGCCACCCTGGGGCAGCTCGATGGCCTCGGGCGCGCTCTGCGCGTGCACGCGGTTGACCGCGCTCCAGCCGAACATGCAAACGAACGCGACCGCGACGAGCCTCTGCATCGGTCGCGATGGTAGACCACGTCCGTGAGGCTGCGCGGGCCGGCGTGCCCCGGGACCGCACGCGCGAGGCCGCGCGGGGCGGGCCGGTCGGGCTGCGTGTACAGTCTCGCCGCATGAACGCCCGGTCCTCGTCCTCGCACACCACCGCTGTCGCGCTCGGAGCGCTGGCCCTCGGCGCCTGCGGGCCCCTCGACTCCTGGCCGGACGAGGCCGTCGTCGAGGCCCCGATCGTCGACGGCATGCGCGAGACGGGCGAGCCCGCGGTCGTGGCCCTGATGGGCGTCACGGGTGTCTGCACGGGCACGCTGGTCTCGCCACGGATCGTGCTGACCGCCAAGCACTGCGTGGTGCCCGAGCGAGCGGAGGGCCCCATCGCGCCTTCGCTCGTCACGGTCGGAATCGGCGACCGCGTGTTCGGCTCCACCCGCGGCCTCGCGGTGCGCGAGATCGTGACGACGCCCGGGCCACTGCGCATTTCCTCCGGACGCGACCCCGTCTCGTCCGCGACGGGGACCGACATCGCGCTGCTCGTCCTGCGCGAGCGCGTCGAGGACGTGCCCCCCATTCCCGTGCGTCGCGCGAGCGCGGAGGGGCTCACAGGCTCGCGCGCGGTCGCGAGCGGGTTCGGGAACACGCGCGCCGGCACGAGCGGCGCGAAGAACCGTCAGGACACGACCGTGACTGCGCTGACGCCCTTCCTTCTCGAGGCGATCGAGACGATCTGCCAGGGCGACTCGGGGGGCCCGCTGCTGATCGAGAACGACGGAGCCCGCGAGGTCGCCGGCGTCGCGTCGTTCGGTGTGTACGGTGCGATCGGCGCCGTCGGGAGCTGTCCTTCGGACCGCGACTACTGGAACCGCGTCGATGTGCAGTTGCCGCTGCTCGATCTCGCGCTTCTGCGCGCAGGGGAGTGCCCTCCCTCGGAGGGGCCGCGCGAGGAGGCATGCAACTCTCTCGACGACGACTGCGACGGCGAGATCGACGAGGGCTGCCTCGCGCTCGGAGAGAGTTGCTCCGCCGACGACGAGTGCGCGTACGCGCCGATGCCCGCGGGCGCCTCGGTCTCCACGGATCCCGAGCCCGTCCGCTGCATCGATCTCGGCGGCGGAGAGCGCCGCTGTTCGATCCCATGCGACGCGACGACGGCCGAAGGCTGCGCCCTCGTGCCCCGGCCGCTCGGCCAGAGACCGCTTCCGGTCGAAGGGCTCTATTGCCGCTCGGTCGCCGGTTGTGACGGCTTCTGCGCCCCGGGCGCACCGGGCAGCGGCAGCAACGGCGAGCCGTGCGCGCGGGACACCGACTGCGGCTCGCTCCGCTGCACGGCGGTCGGCGCGTCGAGCCTCTGCACGACCCCGTGCCTCGCGGGCGCGGGCGCGTGTCCCGTCGGCGAGGTTTGCTCCGCGGCGACGGGAACCACCGGACAGGCGGCGTGCGGCTTCTGCGCCTCGGCGGCCTCGTTCGCGACGGGCCGCGCCCTGGGCGAGGTCTGCGAAGACGCAGGCCAGTGTGGCTCCGGCGACTGTCGCCCGATCGGGCCCGGCGGCGTGAATCTCTGCACGCAGGCCTGCGACAACGATGGCGGCTGTCCTGCCACGAGCTTCCGTTGCGAGTCGGGCGCGTGCACGCCCGGACCCCGCGGCGGGCTCCTCGACCCGTGCACGGGGGAGAGCGACTGCAGCCGCTCGGCGACCTGCGTCGGCGCGGAGGGCGCGCGCTACTGCACGGTGAACTGCGACGGCGACGCGGACTGCGGTCTGCTCGCGCGCTGCGACACAGCCTCGTCCCCGCCGCGCTGCGTGGTCTCGCTCGCGCCCGCAGGCGCCGCGTGCACCGACGACGATGCGTGCGCCAGCGGGGCCTGTGTCGCAGGGAGCTGCGCCGTCGCCTGCGACCCGCGCTCCCCTTGCGCGCCGGGGCTCGCGTGCGCTCGTCTCGAAGGCGGCGCCTACTGCGTGCCCCCGAGCGCGCCTCCCGCCGGCGCGATGCCTGGAGGTGGCTGCCGGGCGGGCTCGGTGCGCAGCGCTCCGGGCGGCCTGGCGCTCCTGCTCCTCACGCTCGCGCTCGCCGCGAAGCGCCGTCGCTGATGAGGGCGCGGTCGCGCCCCGCGACGTGTCTCAACGGAGCGTGAACGTCCGCCGCAGGGTGCCCCGAAGGGAGCCGTCGGCGTTGTACGTGCGCACCGTGAACTGCCGCTCGCCGAGCAGCATGAAGGAGCTTCGTACGGAGAGCCTGCGCGAGCGGACGAGGCCGCTCGTCGCGTCCGTGAGCGCGAAGGCGTCCGCGTCGACCTCGATCGCAGCGACGCCGCTCGGGGCGCGCTCGACGCCGATCTCGTACTCCGCGTCGGCGACCTGGCGGATGAAGACGCCCGGGGCCTCCACCGTGTCGATCAGCCCCACACCACGCGCCACTTGCGCGCCGGACGCATCGAAGCCGCGGACCTCGAGGGAGCGGCCCGTGAGCGCGCTCGTGAACGTGTACACCGCGGAGAACGTCGGGCCCGCCGAGCGCTGCGCCGTCGCGATCCGGTTGCGGCCGTCCACCCAATACTCGACGCGGATCACGCTCGCGGGAGCGTCCGCGGTGAACGTGTAGGTGCCATCGGCGCCCCGGCTCCAGACCGCGGCGATCACACCGGTCGTCGGTCCGCCGACGGGGGGCTCCTCGACCGTCGGCCCGTTGGCGAAGCCGTTGGCCGGCGCGCGGCGAAGGCGGGCTTCGGTCGCGGGGCCGTACGAGCCGTCCTCGGCGATGCGGTCGCGGGGGTTGTTTCGATTCCAGAGGCGCTGAAATGCCAGCACCGAGAGCGCGCTGAGGTCCTCCGTGCCACCGCCGACGAAGTCGAAGTGCACAGGGTCCGAGCTGCCGAGCCAGCGCATGCTCTCGGCCTGCATCGCCGACCGCCAGGACGACTCCGAGTCGATGTCGATCGCCGTGCCTGTCTCGTGGTTCGACGCCCCCGGCCGCGCGGCGAGCGCGATGCCGCAGCGGCCGCGCAGGTACCACTGGTGAAGCAGGAACTGCTGCGGCACCGTGCGGAGCGCGGAGTTGATCACGAGCGTGCTGCCCGGGCGGCGCGCCGCGGCCCTCCGCACGGCCCGCGCCGCGGGCGCCTGAAGATACGGGAGGACGGCGGAGCCGAGCGAGGCATTGGCGATGTCGTCGATGCGCTCCATCCGCCCCGGGCGCATCGCGTTGAGCTCCGCGACGAGCTGGAGCGACAACCCACGCACCGAGGCAGTCGTGCAGCGCGTGCGCATCGCGTCCTCGACGGTGCCCTCGGTGATCGCGAGGCCATCGTCGAGCTCCGTGTGGGCCAGCTCGCCGTCGCTTCCTTCTTCGCCGCGACCGGAGATGGGGGCGCAGGCGGGCGCAAGAAGGGCCAGGGCGAGGGCGAGG
>JBKDQC010000167.1:0-6279 GCA_046342295.1 Deltaproteobacteria bacterium
CGATCCCGGGGCGCGAGCGCGATCCGCTCGAGGCGCGGGGCCCGGACGGCGGGGCCTTCGACCCCGGCGAGGGCGCCTTCTCCGGCGGCCGCCTCGCCGACGGCAGCGTGCATCGCGGCGATCGCGCGACAGGCGTCGAGACGGTGCTGTTCGAGGAGCGCGAGCCGGGCTCGTGGTGGACGCTAGGGATGCACGTCGATGCGGCGCGCCGGCGGCTCTTAGTCTGCGCGATGGACGACCAGCGAGAGGTGACCGAGGAGGACCCACCTTACCTCGGCTACGTCTGGGAATTCGACCTCTCCACGGGCGCCCGTGCGGCCGTTCACGACCTGTCCGACGCGCAGGCGAGGGCGACCTGCACCGACGTGACGGGCACCCGTGACGGCACCGTCTACGTGACCGACCGAGAGCACCCGAACGTCTACCGGATCCGCGACGGCGTCGTGGAGTTGTTCGCGAGCGACGACCTGCTCTCCGGTGGTGTCGTGGGGCTCAACGCCATCACCCCCACGCCCGACGAGCAGGCGCTGCTCGCCGCCGTCTTTCTCCGTTCGCGCCTCGTGCGCATCGACCTCGCCTCGCGCGCGGTGAGCGACGTCGAGATCGACGGCAGCTTCAGCGACCTGACGCCGGCGCTGAGCGGCTCGGATGGCCTCGCGTTCCTTCCCGACGGACGCTTGCTGGTCGCCTTCACGAGCCAGGTGACGACCGTCGTCGCGACCACCGCCGATTGGCGCGCGGCCCGCACGAGCAGCGTCGACGTGGCCGCGGGCATGACCGACGTGATCGTCGCCGATGGCGTTCCCTACCTCCTCAACGGCCAGGCGCTGAGCTTCGCCCTCGGACGCGACCCCGAGCCCTTCGAGCTCGTTCGGTTCCTCGCGCTGTGAACGGACCTCCGCGCGCGGCGCTCACTCCACCTTGAGGATCGCGTGGAAGGCTTCCTGCGGGATGTCGATCGAGCCGACCGCCTTCATCCGCTTCTTTCCTTCCTTCTGCTTCTCGAGGAGCTTGCGCTTGCGGCTGATGTCGCCGCCGTAGCACTTCGCCGTGACGTCCTTGCGCATCGCCTTCACGGTCTCGCGGGCGATGATCTTCCCGCCGATCGCCGCCTGGATCGCGACCTCGTACTGTTGCCTCGGCACGATGCCGCGGAGCTTCTCCGCGAGACCGCGGCCTACGTGGTAGGCCTTCTCCTTGTGCACGATGATCGACAGGGCATCGACCCTGTCTCCGTTGATCATCATGTCGACCTTCACGAGCGGGTTCGTGCGGTAGCCCGCGAGCTCGTAGTCCATCGAGGCGTAGCCCTTCGTCGCGCTCTTGAGGCGGTCGAAGAAGTCGAAGAGCACCTCCGACAGGGGCAGCTCGTAGATGATGATCACGCGGTTCTGCGACGCGTACTGGATGGCCTTCTGTTCGCCGCGGCGCTCCTCACAGAGCTTGAGCACGGCGCCGACGTAGTCGCTCGGCACGTGGATCGAGACCTTGAAGAAGGGCTCGTCGATGTGGTCGATCTTCACCGGGTCGGGCAGGCGTGACGGGTTCTCCACGAGCTGCATCTCACCATCGGTCGTGTAGACCTTGAACACGACGCTCGGCGCGGTGGTGATGAGGTCGAGGTCGTACTCGCGCTCGAGGCGCTCCTGCACGATGTCCATGTGGAGGAGGCCCAAGAAGCCGCACCGGAAGCCGAAGCCGAGCGCCTCGCTCGTCTCGGGCTCCCACGAGATCGCGCTGTCGTTGAGCTGGAGCTTCTCGAGCGCGTCGCGCAGCTGCGGATATTGGTTGGCCTCCGTCGGGAAGATCCCGCAGAAGACCATCGGCTTCACTTCCTTGAAGCCCGCGAGCGCCGTGGTCGCCTGACGTCGCATCTCGGTGACGGTGTCGCCGACCTTGCAGTCCTTGACCGACTTGATGCTCGCCGCGAAGAAGCCGACCTCGCCGGGCCCGAGCTCGTCGACCGCCCGCGCGAAGGGCGCGAACGCGCCGAGCTCGGTGACCTCGTACTCGGCCTTGGTGGCCATCATCTTGATCTTCTGACCCTTGGCCAGCGTGCCATCGACCACGCGCACGAGCGCCATCGCGCCGCGGTAGGCGTCGTACCAGGAGTCCACGAGCAATCCGCGCAGGGGCTCCTTGGGGCCGGCCGTCTTCGGCGGCGGCACGCGCTTGCAGATCGCCTCGAGGATGTCCTTGATGCCGATGCCTTCCTTGGCGCTGCATGGGATCGCCTCGGAGCAGTCGAGCCCGACGACCTCTTCGACCTCGCGCTTGACGCGATCGATGTCGGCGCCCGGGAGGTCGATCTTGTTGAAGACCGGGATGATCTCGAGGTTGTTCTCGAGGGCGAGGTAGACGTTCGCGAGCGTCTGGGCCTCCACGCCCTGCGAGGCGTCGACGACGAGGATCGCGCCCTCGCAGGCCGCGAGCGAGCGGCTCACCTCGTAGTTGAAGTCGACGTGACCCGGGGTGTCGATGAGGTGCAGCTCGTACTCGACGCCGTCGCTCGCGGTGTAGCGGAGACGAACGGCCTGGGCCTTGATCGTGATCCCCCGCTCGCGCTCGAGCTCCATGTTGTCGAGGAACTGCGCCTGCTTCTCGCGGTCGGACAGCGCTCCGGTGAACTCGAGCAGACGGTCGGCCAACGTGCTCTTGCCGTGGTCGATGTGCGCGATGATCGAGAAGTTGCGGATGCGCTCGACGGGAAAGCTCATGGCGGGCGCGAGGTGTCGCACGCCTGCCCGCGGGAGCAACCGCGTTCACGCACCCCGCGCTCGCGCGGGTCGGTCGAGCTCACTTCTTCGCGGGTGGGCGAGCGTCGAGCGTGAGCTGCCCCGGCAGCTCGTGCTGGTGTTTGTCGAGCACCATGTCGATGCCCTCGCGGATGTACACGGCGGTGGGCACCTTGGTGCGCTCGTGCAGGAGCTTCAGCCGTTCGGCCTGCTCGGGCGTGATGTAGATGGTGGTGGAGACTTTCTTCCTCGCCATCTCGACCACCTCGCGAGACCACATCCGTGGTCTTCACGCACGCGACGACCGTCGCCGCTGACGTGACATGAAGTTACATGCCACCGCACGTAATGTCAAACGCGCAGAGCCTCGATTTTCCCGGGACTTTCGCCCGAGGGGCGGCGGGTTGCTCCGGTCGCGGCGCGTCCCGTATGCTGCCGCTCTCATGCAGGGACACCCGACGGGACGAAGGCCCACGCGCTCGCGTGCGGGCCGGTGGCAGAGCGCGGCGTGCCTCGTGGCTCTCGCCGCGTGTGGCGGCAGCAGCGACGAGATGCCGCGCACGGAGGTGCCCCAGGGCAGCCGCGGCGAGACCGCCGTGCGCGAGCAGTGTGAGGGGCAGGGGCGCTCGGTCGACGTGAACAACGACGGCTCGCCCGACATCCGGCACGTCGCGCGCGGCGGCATCGACCGGTGCGTTCAGTTCGACATGAACTTCGACGGGACGGTCGACATCACACGCTTCCTCGCGGACGACGGCCAGACCGTCGTGCGCGAGGAGCACGACTTCGACTTCGACGGTCGCCTCGATCAGATCTCGTACTTCGAGAACGGCGAGATCGTCCGCAGTGAGCTCGACACGAACTTCGACAACCGGATCGACACGTGGCTGTGGTGCCAGTCCAACCTCCTCGAGCGGAGCGAGCGGGACAGGCGCCACAACGGTCGTCCGGACACGTGGGAGTTCTTCGAGGCGGGTCTGATCACCGAGGCCCGGTACGACGAGAACAACGACGGCGAGCCGGACCGATGGGAGGTCTTCAACGCGGGGCGCCTCTCGCAGGTACGACGCGAGAATCCCAACGGCGGCGATCCCCTGGTCGAGGACATCCCGTCCGACGCCGCGGGAGGAACGCAGGCGGTGCTGACCTGTGACGGCTCGACACCCGCCGCTCGGGCCGGCGCGAGCCCGACCGGTGCGACTTCCGACGGAACCGTTCCACCGAGCGGCGCCGACGGAACCGTTCCCTCGGGCAGCGCCGACGGAACCGTCCCACCACCGGGCGACGCGGCCGACGGCACGATCCCGGCTGGCGCGGCGGACGGCACGCTCCCGACGACCGGAGACACGCAGTGAGACGCTCCCCGCTCCTCGCCATCACGGCGCTCGCGATGCTCTGCCTCGCTCCCGTCTCCGCTTGCGGCGGCAACAACCAGCGGCGCAGCACCGCGCGCCGTCGCGCCGCGCCACCGACCACACCAGGCGAGCGCGTCGACGACCGCGGCCGATGCGAGACCGAGGGGACCGACCGCGAGGTCTCGGAGTACGACACCTCCGGCGACGAGATCCCCGACGTGCGCCGGGTGTTTCGACGCGCGGGTGACCCTCCGCTCATCCGGCTCGTGCTCACGTGTCGGGAGGCCGACCTCAACGGCGACGGCACCAAGGACGTGGTCCGACACTACAACGACGAGGGGCGTCCGATCCGCGAGGAAGCCGACCGCAACTTCGACGGCCAGATCGACACGATCACCTTCTTTCAGGACGGTCGCATCGTCCGGCAAGAGGTCGACGAGAACGCCGATGGTCGCGTCGACATGAAGGTCTTCTTCGACGACAACGGGCAGCCCCTTCGCGCCGAGCGCGACCTCGCGGGCCGCAGCACACCGACACAGTGGCACCCCGATCGCTGGGAGTACTTCGAGCGAGGCCGCATGGTGCGGATGGGTACGGACATCGACGGTGACGGCCGGGTCGACCGCTGGGACCGCGACCACGATCGCGCTCCCGCGCCCGGCGAAGGCCCGAGCGCGCTCGATGGCGTCGAGGGCGAGGCCGAGGGCGCTGCGCCAGCCGACGGCTGAACAGGGCCCACCGGGCGCGAGGCTGACCGAGCGCAGCACATGCCGCGGCGACCCGGCCCGGGTCCGCCTCGGCCGAGAACGATCGTCGTCGAGACGAGCAGGAGACCATGAAAGAACGTCTGCAGAAGATCCTCGCGCACGCCGGTATCGCGTCGCGCCGCGCCGCCGAGGGGCTCATCACAGCCGGCAAGGTCCGCGTCAACGGCAAGATCGTCGACGAGCTCGGCGCGAGCGCAGACCCGCGCCGCGACCGGATCGAAGTCGACGGCAAGCGCATCGTCCTCGAGAAGCCGATCTACCTGATGCTCCACAAGCCGCGCGCGGTCGTGAGCACGCTCCGGGATCCCGAGGGGCGGCCGAGCCTCGCCGACATCGTGAAGAACGTCACCGCGCGCGTCTATCCGGTCGGCCGCCTGGACTTCCATACCAGCGGCGCGCTCCTCCTCACGAACGATGGGGAGCTCACCGACGCGCTCCTGCATCCGAGGCGCGACGTACCCAAGACCTATGTCGCGAAAGTGCGCGGCATGGTCGCGATCGAGTCGCTCGAGGCGCTCCGCAACGGCGTCGTGCTCGACGACGGCGAGAAGACCAAGCCCGCCGACGTATTCGTGCTCCGCGAGGAGGATCGCAACACCTGGCTGCAGATCACCCTCTACGAGGGCCGCAACCGTCAGATCCACCGCATGGGAGAGGCGGTCGGTCACCCCGTCCTGCGCCTCGCGCGCCTCAGCTTCGCGGGGATCACGACGGACGGCCTGCGCCCTGGCCAGCTGCGAGAGCTCACCGATGACGAGCTCGAGAAGCTCAAGAAGAACTACCTCACGCCGTACCGCAGGGCGCGCGACACAGCCGCGCCGAAGCGAAAGGGTCCGCTCGCAATCGACGAGTGAGTACACGACGAACGTTGACAAGCGGCCTGCGGTCCTCTACAAACCGGCTCCCCAAACGACGCGGGGTGGAGCAGTCTGGTAGCTCGTCGGGCTCATAACCCGAAGGTCGTAGGTTCAAATCCTGCCCCCGCAATGACAACGCCGCCCCCGGGCAACCGAGGGCGGCGTCTTCGTGAGTGAGGTCGCCCCTCGGGATGGCGGGGCAGGAGTGGCTGGCCGCGCCCGCGACGACGACGCAGGCTCGGGCGATGACCTACCCGATCGGTGTTCCCGGCGTGCCTTGGGGAGAGACGGAGCGTGCCGCTTGGCGTGCGCGTCAACGCAAGCATCGCAGCTACGAGGACGATGTGGTCCGTCCGCTCGACCGGTTGCGGTCGCGCTTCGACGTGAGCGAGTACGGGCGGCTCGACTGCGGGGCCGACGGGGTCTTCGCGCTCCATGCGGTGCGCTCGCGGCGCTGGGATGCGAGCCTCCCGGTGCTCTTGGTCACGGGCGGGGTGCATGGCTACGAGACGAGCGGGGTGCACGGAGCGCTCGGCTTTCTCGACGCGCACGGCGACTCGTACGC
>JBKDQC010000168.1:0-1898 GCA_046342295.1 Deltaproteobacteria bacterium
GACGTAGGGACGGTGGTCGGCGAATTCGACGCCGCTCGCGAGCACGGGAGAGCGGTGGCCGCCCTGCCGCGTCGCCGTCGAGCCCGGGCGCACCGTCAGCTTGAGGCGATCGAGGATTCGCCGCGCCGTCGCATCGAGGACCCGCATCGGATCCTCCTCACTTCTTCTTGGCGGGCTTGGACGGGCTCGGGTCGTCCTTGCGGTCGAGCTCCATGAGCGTCTGCCGGATCAGGGTGTCGGTCGTCGCGTCGTCCGCGAGCGCATCGAAGTTGAGGAGGATCCGGTGTCGGAGACAGGGGTAA
Organism: Deltaproteobacteria bacterium; assembly: GCA_046342295.1. Classification (GTDB taxonomy): domain Bacteria; phylum Myxococcota_A; class Polyangia; order Polyangiales; family Sandaracinaceae; genus JAFLCL01. Next base: position 303 of record JBKDQC010000168.1, read on the forward strand.
GCGGCCTTCTGGACGTCCTCGATCGCGACGTTGAGGCGACCGTCGAGCAGCGCGAAGAATTTCGCGACGGCGAGCACGGCCTGCGCGGCGCGGGGGCTCGCGCCGGCCTTGACGTAGCGGCGGTTGCACGCCGGCGCCGTCGGATGGTCCGGGTGTGTCGCGAACACGAGGCGGACGGCGTAGCGCGCGACGTGCTCGGCCACGGGCATCTGGCGGATCGCCTTGCCCGCGGCGATCACCTGGTCACCGTCCGCGATCTTCGAGATCTCCTGCTCCACCGCGCCCGCGGTCCGCGCGACGATGTGGATCATCTCGTCCTCGGTCGGGAACCGGACGAGCACCTTCATGAGGAAGCGGTCGAGCTGCGCCTCGGGCAGAGGATACGTGCCCTCGTTGTCGATGGGGTTCTGCGTCGCGACGACGAAGAAGGGCTGCGGTAGCGCGTAAGTCTGGTTGCCGAGCGAGACCTGCTTCTCCTGCATCGCCTCGAGCAGCGCCGACTGCGTCTTGGGCGAGGCGCGGTTGATCTCGTCGGCCAGCACGATGTTCGCGAAGAGCGGGCCCTGCTGGAGCGACAAGATCGGTTGCCCTTGGGGGCCGGTCTGTACGACGTAGGTGCCCAGGATGTCGGAGGGCATGAGGTCGGGCGTGAACTGGACGCGGGCGAACCTGAGGTGGACCGCGTCCGCGAGCGTGCGTGCGACGAGCGTCTTGCCGACCCCAGGCACGCCCTCCATGAGGACGTGGCCACCGAGCAAGAGCCCAGCGGTGATGCACTGCACCGTTTCTTCCTGCCCGACGACGCGCTCGCCGACCTTGGTCGCGATGCGCTGACAGAGCGAACGAACGTGATCGAACGGGTTCAGGACATGCACCTTTTGCGCTGCTTCAGCCATCATCATCCTCGCTGGTCGTTCCGACCGCCAGATCGATTCACCGGGCTCCCGAGCGGCCGGAGCCCTCACCACCTGGAACCGCGCTGCCTGCGGCTCCGCTTCCAGCGCTGCCGCCATCGCCGACGGCGCTGAGATAGCGGCGGACGTACGCGCGGAGCGATCCGGGCACGCGGCTGCCGCCCGAGACGCGTCCTGAGTCCTCGACGGTTCCGCCCACGCTGCCGGAGCCCGCGGCACCGGCGGCGCCCGAGCTCCCGTCCATCCGCGGTCCCGTGCCCGGACGACGCGCGCCCTGGAGGAGCCCCATCGGATCGACGTCGCCACCGAGCTCCGCGGATTGCGTGGGGTCGGTGCCCGGATCGACCTGCGCATCGCCCGCGCTCGCGACCGCCCCCGTTCCGTCGCCGAAGGTGCCGGCCGCGCCCGAGCCCCAGCCCCGAGAGGGATCAGCCTGCAGTCCCGAACCGTCGCCGCCCTGGCCGGAAGCACCCTGACCGGGCCCCCCGGGCGTGCTCGCACCCTGCTCGCCGAGACCCGTGCTCCCGACCCCTTGGCCTTGGCCCGTGCCTCCACTCTGACCCTGGCCCTGGCCCTCACCCTGGCCCTGACCCTGACCGAGCCCCTGGCCCTGGCCCTGGCCCTCACCCTGCCCCTGGCCCTCACCCTGGCCCTCACCCTGGCCCTCACCCTGACCCTGACC
>JBKDQC010000169.1:0-10725 GCA_046342295.1 Deltaproteobacteria bacterium
TCACCGCCGGCGCCCTCCACGCCGCGCCGACCTCCGGCGCGCGCCTCGGCGTGCACGACAACCTCTACGCGCACGGCCGCATGAACGGGCAGCCGATGCACGAGGGCTCGGCGCAGAGCCCGTGCTCGAAGAAGGGCGCCCTCCGCAAGGCGATGGGAGAGCGCACCCTCGCGGCGCACGCGCGCGGCGAGCTCCGGGTCGCGATCGGACGCGCGAGCGACTTCGTGGGCCCCGGCATCGTGCAGGCCCACTTCGGCGAGCGCTTCTTCCAGCGCGTGTTCGCGGGCAAGGCCGGCGAGTGCCTCGGCCCGCCGTCGATCCCGCACGCGTTCACGTACGGTCCGGACGTCGTGCGCGGCCTCGTGACGCTGGGCCGAGAGGAGCGCGCGCTCGGCCACGTCTGGCACCTGCCGACGCTGCCCGCGCGCCCGGTGGACGCGTGGACCGCCGCCCTCGGGCGCGAGCTCGGCCTGACGATCCGCGCGCGCGAGGTCCCGAGCTGGGGGCTCTCGCTCCTCGGGCTCTTCGCGCCGGAGATGCGGGAGCTGAAGGAGATGCGCTACCAGTGGGAGGCGCCCTACCTCGTCGAGGACACGCGCTTCCGCGCCGCGTTCGGGGTCGAGGCGACGCCCTTCGAGGCCCAGGTGCGCGCGACCGCGGCGTGGGCCCGCGCGCGCTACGGTGCGAAGCAGGCCGCGGTCTCGGCGGGATGAGCCCGCCACGACGACGGCGGGCTGCTCCTGCGGCCCGCCGTCTCGCTCCCGTCGACGCGAGGCGCCCGGACGGTCCAAGACCGGACGGTCCTCCGTTGCACCTCGACCTCCGCACGCAGGTGCGCGTGGAAGGCGCCCCGGTCGTCGCTCACGATCCGGAGGCCGATCTCGCGGGCGTGCGCGCCCGAGCCCGCGAAGACGTGGAGCGAGACCGCGGTGCAGCGGATCCGCACCCGATCCGAGCTTCACCCGGGCGCGACGCAGGTGTGGAGCACGCAGCGCTCGGATGGAGCGCAATCTGCGGTCTCTTCGCAGAAACCTTCGGGAATGCAGTAGCCGCCCCGGTAGCTCGCTGGCCCCACGTTGGCGAGGTCCACGCAGTGGAAGCCCTCGTTGCACGCGCAGAGAGGCATGTCCGAGGGGCCGTCGCTGGCGCGGCAGCGGCAACTGCAGAAGACGCGCCGATCCAGCTCGGTCTGGGTGATGCAGCTGCTCTCGAGGGCGGCCTCGCACGAGGGCTCGCCCAGGATCCGCCCGGGATGCCCCTGAAGGCGGTACGCGAGACAGACGCGGCTGCGGCACTGCGTGCTGCTCGACTCGACCCAGCTCGAGCTGGCGGTGAAGCCCTCGACCGGGACACTCTCCGGGACGCACGGTTCACCCTGCTCGCCGGCGGCGCAGCCGACGAGCGCGAGGCAGGCGGGGAGCCCCACGAGCCCCAGAGAGGCTCTCGAGGCTCGCACGAGGAGGTGGAGTGGCCTGAACGAAACCGTGGCGCACATGCCCTGGGTCGTCCCGAGGCCTGCGCTTGTCCAACCGAGCGTGGAGTGGTCGTCGGTCGCCGAGGATGCCAGCCCGAAGGTCGGGGTCGAGCTTCACGAGGGACGACCGCGCCCTTCGTTCCCCCACGTGCGACGAGCGCCGAGCAGGCGTGACGCAGATCGGCGGGCCTGTCCGCGAGGAGGACGGCTCGCTCGAGCCCCGCGACGGCCCGCTTGACCCGCGTCGAGGCCTCCGAGAGCATGAGCGGTGTGATGCCGAGCGATGCGGACGTTCAGATCACCGATCGGACGGGCCGTTCGTCGCCCCGGGCCCGCCCCGCCGAGAGCGATCCGTGCAGCCGAGAAGCTCGGGCGTCCCACTGCGGAGAAAGACGAGAGAGAGTTCGCTCGGTCGAATGCACGTGCGCGCGCGGCGACGATGACGCCCTGCGCGGACGCTGCATCCAGAGGACGGCGCTCGAATGAGTCGCTGGACGGCAACGAGCGCGGGACGAGGCGCGATCTTCGCGCTGTGTCTCGGCGTCGGGGTGGTCCCCGCCTCGTTCGCACAGGACGCGCCGCGTGCGCGCAATTGTCCGCGTCGGACGCCGCGAGACGGCGCGTCATGCACGCAGGAAGGGCGAGCCTGCCCTTACCCATGCGCGGACGAGGGCGACCGCGACCTCCACTGCACCTGCACGCGGGGCGACGACGACACACTGCGCTGGCGCTGCCGCACGGGCGACGTCTGCGAGAGTTGAGAGGGGCATCCCCTCCAGAGCTGCCCGTTGTCCTCGAAGGATTCCCGGCATTCCTCGTCGCTCGGCCACCTCTGCCCACACCAGCTCGGCGCCAACGAGGCTCCGCGAACGCTCACCGTCGGCCGGCTCGAGCGCGCCTGATTCGCGGGCCCAACGGCCTGCATGGGACTCGCGCGTAGGACGACGCGGGCGCAAGCGGATTGACGGTCCGACGCGGGCGCGAGAGCCTCCGGCGCCGTGACCAACGATCCATGGCGTCATGCGCTTTCCCTCGCGATCCTCGGCGGGCTCGTCGTCGCTGGCGCAGTGCTGCTCGACCTGCGCGCGCGGGTCGCCTCCATCGAGTCGCGCCTCGTGCAGGAGAGCGCAGACGCCGGCGTCGAGGAGAGGGTCGAGGGGCCGATCGTCGTGCGTGGTGAGTCGCCGCGCTGGGCGTGCACCGGCGTGGTCCCCGAGGAGCAAGTGCTGCGATCGATCGGCCGACACGGGCGCGCCGCGCTCCAGTGTGCCGCCGACCGCGCGGCTGCGGGTCATCCCTCGACCGGCACGCTCCTCGTGCGTCTGCGTGTCGATCCGCACGGCCAGCCAACCGCGGCGCACGTCGGCGGCGTCGAGGACCAGGAGCTGATCGACTGCGTCGGACGCCAGGCGCTGCTCTGGGAGTTCCCCCCGCCTCGCGGCGGAGACTGCGCGGTCGTGGAAGCTCCTTTCTCGCTCGGCAGCGAGGCTCCCGCGCCCGGCGGAAGCGCGCCTGCAGCCGGTGTAGTCGCGCCGGCGCCCGCGCCCTGAGCCATGGGGGCTCGCGCGTCGCGCAGCCGTCTCGACGTGGACGTCGACTGGAGCCTTCGACTTCGACTTCGACTTCGACCTCGCCCTTCGACCTCGCCCTTCGACTTCGACTTCGACTTCGACTTCGACTTCGACTTCGACGCCTCGACCTCGACTTCGACGTCGGCCTCGACTTCGACGCCTCGACCTCGACCTCGACTTCCGAGAGCGTCGATGTGTCCCGCCGGCGTATTTCGTGCGCCCGCAACGGTTCACGGCTCACCACGGCCCGGAGCCCGTCAGCCGGGTCGAGGACACCGCTCGCGGGAGATCCCGGTCGCCGCGCCGCGGAACCCTCCAACTTCCCGCGCATGATCTCTCGCGCAGGAATCTCCTCCATCGGTCTGCACCTCCCCTCGCGCGGCATGCGGGTCGAGGAGCTCGCGGGCCTCCGCGGCGTCGATCCAGCCAAGCTCACCGTCGGCCTCGGCTGTCGCGAGATGGCCCTCTGCGCGCCCGGCGAGAGCGCCGCCACGCTCGCGACCGAGGCGGCCCGCCGGGCGCTCTCGCGCTGGGACGGTGATCTCTCGCAGATCGCCCTCCTCGCCGTGGGGACCGAGACCGCGCTCGAAATGAGCCGCCCGCTCTCGGCGTGGGTGGCCGAGGGCCTCGGCCTGCGAGGCGCGGTGCGCAGCTACGAGGTCAAGCACGCGTGCTACGGGGGCACGCTCGCGCTGCGGCAGGCGCTCGAGTGGAAGCTCAGCGGGGCCGCGCCGGGCAAGGCCGCGCTCGTGGTGGCGGCGGACGTGGCTCTCTACGCCGAGGGCGATCCGGGAGAGCCCACGCAGGGCGCTGGCGCGGTGGCGATGATCGTCGATGATCACGCGCGCATCGCCGTGATCGAGCCCGCGAGCCACGCGTACAGCGAGCCCGCCTTCGATTTCTGGCGACCCGTCGGGCAGGCGTTCCCGAGCGTCGATGGGCCGCTCAGCCTCGACTGCTACAAGCGCGCCACCGAGCGCTGCTTCGCGCAGCTCGCGAACGGCGCGCCGCTCGAGCGAGTCCTGGAGGCGCACGCCGCGCTCGCATTCCACGTGCCGTTCCCGAAGATGGTGCGCAAGGCCTTCGCTCACCTCTGCGAGCACCAGGGCGTGTCTGCCGAGCGCACCGAGGCGCTCTGGCGGAGCAAGGTCGAGCCGACGATGGTCTGGAACCTCGCGAGCGGAAACGCCTACACCGCGGCCCTCTGGATCGCGGTCGCGCGAGCCCTCGCGGGCCGCGCGGTCGGCGAGACCCTCACGGCGTTCTCCTACGGCAGCGGCTTCGGCGCCGAGCTCCTCGTGCTGCGCGCGCAGGAGGGCGCGGCCGCCGCCTCGTGGGCGGGAGACGTCGAGCGCGATCTCGCCGCGCGAACGATGCTCGACGCCGCCGGCTACGAAGCCCTGCGCCGGGCTGCGGCGCACATCTGAACAGAATCGGCTGCGATTCTGCCCCATCGGCCTGAGGGTCCACGCAGACCGAGGGCGAAGGCGATGGCGATGGCGAGGCCGAAGTCGCAGTCGTTGGCGAGGCCGAAGGCGAGGTCGATCGCGCAAGCGAAGTCGATGGCGAGGTCGAAGTCGAAGTCGAAGTCGGGGGTCGAAGTCGACTCATGCCGGCTGATGTTTCTGGCCGGAGGGTCTGGCCGCAGCACCTCCCTCTCGCCGAGTGAATCGGCGAGAGCCTCCCTCCCGCCGATGCGAGCCCGTGGCACCCGCATCGATCCATCCGAGTGCCACGTGCTCTCAGTAGCGCGCGCCAGAGGTCTCCGCTGGCAGCCGGCTGCGGATCTCGGCGAGCTCGGTCGCGCTCAGCTCCACGTTCCACGCGCCCAGGTTCTCCTTCAGGCGCTCGACCTGCCGCATGCCGGGGATCGCGAAGACGTCCTCTCCCTGCGAGAGCACCCACGCGAGCGCGACCTGGGCCGGTGTCGCGCCCTTGCGGGCCGCGAGGTCGCGGATCAGCGTCACGAAGCGCGCGTTCTCCGCCAGCGCCTCGGCGCTGAAGCGCGGGTTGCTGCGTCGCCAATCCTTCTCGTCGAGCGCTTCTCGGTCGGGGATCGCGCCCGTGAGGAAGCCGCGCCCGAGCGGTGAGTACGCCACGAACGCGATGCCCAGCTCGCGGCACGTCGCGAGGATGCCGTCGGTCTCCACGTCGCGGCTCCAGAGCGAGTTCTCGCTCTGGAGCGCCGTGATCGGATGGACCGCGTGGGCCGCGCGGAGCTGCTCGACGGAGAACTCGCTCACGCCGAGGTAGCGAACCTTCCCCTGCTCGACCAGACGCTTCATCGCGCCGATCGTCTCCGTCACCGGGACGTTCGGGTCCGGTCGGTGCTGGTAGTAGAGATCGATCGTCTCGCGCCGGAGGCGCTCGAGGCTCGCCTCGCACGCCTCGATCACGTACTCGGGGCGGCCGCTCAAGCCGAGCCACTCACCGTTGGGTCCGCGGCGCATCCCGAACTTGGTCGCCACGGTCACCCGGTCCCAGCGGTCCGCGAAGGCCCGACCGAGCAGCGACTCGTTGTGCCCCACCCCATACATGTCCGCGCTGTCGAAGTGCTGGATGCCGAGCTCGAGCGCAGCGTGCAGCGTTTCGATGTGCACCGCCTCGTCACGCGTGCCGGCGTAGAACTCCGACATCCCCATGCACCCGAGGCCGATGCGACCGAGCTGAAGGGCGCTCTGCCCGAGCCTCTGCGGGGTGTTCGAACGGTTCGTCATGTCCGTGTCTCCTCCGAGCGACCGCTTCGCTCCGGTACCGAGCCTGACGGCCTTTGTACCCGGTGCGGTCCGGAGCCGCCTGCCCGTGTGTGCACTGCTCTTGCCTGATCCTATGAGACTGAATAGGGATCTGCTCAGCGTGAGCCCGCGCCTCGGGCTGGAGGAGTCCGCATGGAGCACCTGGACGAGCTGGTCACGCATGCGTCTCGGCATCGCTCGAAGCTCGATGAGGGAACCTCGATCACACGCCCGATGCCCGGGCTCGAGCTCCTGTGGCACGAGACGCCGACCGCGATCGAGGCCTCGATCTACGATCCGGTCGTGTGCCTGATCCTCCAAGGGCGCAAACAAGTGACGCTCGGCCCCGAGAGCTGGTCATTCGGGCCTGGAGAGTGTCTCCTCGTGAGCCACGACCTCGCCGTGCGCTCCCGGATCACGCGGGCGCCCTGCCTGGCGCTCGTGTTCTCGGTCGAGCTCACCGCGCTGCGAAAGCTCTACGACGAGGTCGCGGGCTCGGCGCTCGACACCGAGCGCGCCAGGGCCGTCGAGACGCACCGGGCGGCGCCGGAGCTGCTCGACGCCCTGCTCCGATACCTGCGCCTCGCCGACACACCGGCAGACGCGGCGGTGCTCGGCCCGCTCGTCGCGAGAGAGCTGCACTACCGGCTCCTGACGGCGCCGTTCGGCGGGATGCTCCGCAACCTGATCCGCCACGACAGCCACGCGAGCGCGATCGCCCGCGCCATCGGCCACATCCGGAGCGACATCCGCGCGCGCGTCGAGATCCCCGAGCTCGCGCGGCGGGTCGGCATGAGCGTGTCGGCGTTCCACCAGCATTTCCGGGCCGTGACCTCGACCACCCCGCTGCAGTACCAGAAGGAGCTCCGCCTGCTCGAGGCGCGGCGGCTGCTCCGGGCCGGTGGTGCGTCCGTCACCGCGGCCGCGCTGGACGTAGGCTACGAGAGCGCGAGCCAGTTCAGCCGGGAGTACACCCGGAAGTTCGGGGCGCCGCCGAGCCGCTCCAAGCCCGAGACCGGGCCGCGCGCCCTGGTCGACGCCAAGCCTCACTCGTCGAGCTGGCGGAGCTCCTCGTCGAGCCGCGCGTCGAGCTCCGGGCGGGCGTCGCCCACGGGCCCCTCGGGCGCGGGACCGCGGGCCGGGCTGGCCTTGCCGAAGCGGCGCACGGCGAAGAACAGCGCCGGCAGCGCGATGGAGATCAACGCGACGGGCACGGCCCAGAGCGCGCGATCGAGGCCGCTGTCGGAGGGCACCGAGATGGCCGCCGGGCCGAAGCGATCGCGGTAGTCGTTCTGGATCGCCACGACGTCCAGGCCGCGCGCGATCTGCTCGCGCACCTCCGCGCGCATGCTCTCGGCCCAGCCGCAGCCGCACGTGGAGAGAGGCAGCCGCTGGCAGTCGCCGCACTGGCAGAGGAGACGCTCGAAGATCTGCCGCTCGGCGGGATCGTGGATCTCCACCGTGCCGGCGTGCAGGGTGCTCGAGCTGTCGGATTGGGCATGCGCCGTCGCGGGCCCGAAGAGGCCGAGCAGCGCCGCCATCCCCATACCGGCAGCGACCACCACGAGCAAGAGCAGCGTCGCGGCGGAGGCGAGCAGACCGCGGCTCGGTGCGCGCGCTTCGTCGCTGTCGCCGAGGATCTCGCGGACGGACGGGAACGCCGCGAGGAAGGTCCCGAAGAGGACCACGAGACCCCCGAACCAGATCCAGAACACGAGCGGTCGGTAGAGCACGCGGAAGGTGCCGCTCGAGCTCTGCGGATCGATCGTCGAGAGGATCACGTAGAGGTCGGCGAGCGGGCTCGAGCGGATCGCGACCTCCGTGGTGGGCATGTCGGGATGCGTCCGGTAGACGAACTTGGCCGGGGAGACGCGCCCGGCGGCACCGCCGCCCTGCTCGAGCGTCATGTCGGCGAAGAGCATCTCGCGGTTGATGTCGGCCTCCTCCCGGAAGCCATCGTAGCGGACCGTCACTCCGCCGACCTCGAGGCTCTCGCCGACCTCGAGCTGGCCCTCGCGCTCGACGTCGTAGGCCGCGCCGAGAAAGCCGAGGTAGAGAAAGAGGATGCCGAGGTGCACGACGTAGCCGCCATACCGGCGGCGCGCGCGGGCGAACATCGACACGTACGCGACGAAGAAGCCCTCGCCCGAGTTCCTCATGCGGACGCGCGTGCCACGCCACATCTCCTGAATGATCGTCCCGAACGCGAAGGCCGAGATCGTCGTGCACGCGATGGGCGAGAACTTTCCGAGGAAGGAGAGCACCGCGCCCGTGCCCGTCCCGTAGATGTCGCTCGCCTCCATCGTCGGGGCCAGGCCGAGCCGCTCGCCGAGGGTCGCGTGGAGCACGAGCACCACGGCCGCCGAGACCGATGGCCCGACGAAGGCCTCGCGGAGGTTCTTGCCGCTCGCCTTGCGCCACGCGATGAGCGGACCGACGCCCATGAGAAAGAGGAGCACGAGCGCGAGCGGGATCATCCACCGGTTGTAGAAGGCCGGGCCGACTGTCACGGTCTGGTCGCGCAGCGCCTCGCTGAGCAGCGGGAACGTCGTCGAGACGAGGATGAAGACGAGCATCCCGAGGAGGATCCAGTTGTTGAGGAGGAAGGCGAACTCGCGCGACAGCGGGGACTCGATCCCCGCCGGGCGCACGCGCGGCGGCGTGTACGGATCCACCCGCATCCGGACGAGCTCCACGAGCTTGGCGATCCCCATGAGCGGGAGCAGCGGGATGCGGAGGATCCGCGGCATGGAGCCGTCGAGGAGGTCTTCGGCGTCGAGCAGCTTGCCGCGCAGGTCCGGCAGCCTCCAGCTGATGAGGAGGACGAGCGAGACCCCCAGAAACACCATGTACCACACGAAGTAGATGCCGATGTCGGAGCGCGCGAAGCTGTGCACGCTCGCGATGAGCCCCGAGCGCGTGAGGAAGGTGCCGAAGATCGTCATGAAGAACGTCGCGCACATGAGCGAGACGTTCCAGACCTTCAGCGTCCCGCGCCGCTCCTGGATCATCACGGAGTGCAGGTACGCGGTGCCCGTGAGCCAAGGCATGAACGAGGCGTTCTCCACCGGGTCCCAGGCCCAGTAGCCGCCCCAGCCGAGCTCCTCGTAGCTCCAGAACATCCCGAGCAGGTTGCCGAGCGAGAGAAACGACCACGCGAGCAGCGTCCAGCGGCGCGCCGCGAGGATCCACTCGTCGCCGAGGCGGCCGGTGAAGAGCGCCGCGACGCAGATGGCGAACGGGATCGCCCAGCCGGTCAGGCCCATGTAGAGGGCCGGCGGGTGGATCGCCATCCAGTAATTCTGGAGGAGCGGGTTGAGCCCTTCGCCGTCGGGCGGGGCGGCGGTCGCGAAGCTCGTCGAGAAGGGATTGGCCGCGAAGAGCATGAGGATCGCGAAGAACGCGAAGATGCTCGAGAGGGTCGCGTACACGTAGGGCTGCAGCTCGCGGTAGCGATCCTTGACCCAGGTCGTGAACGCGAGCGTGTAGCCCGAGAGGAGAAAGCCCCACCAGAGCAGCGAGCCGTCTTGGCCGCCCCAGAGCGCCGTCCAGAGGTAGAGCGGGCTCATCGAGCGGTCGCTGTAGCGCGCGATGTAGCGGATGCGGAAGTCGTGCGACTGGAACGCGTACGCGAGCAGGAAGACCGCGCCCGCGACGAGGGCGACGGTCGCGAAGATCCCCTGCCGCGCGGCGGGCGTGAGGTGCGGGCGGCCGCGCGCCGCGCCGACCGAGACCGCAAAGGTGTAGCCCGCCGCGACGAGGAGCGCGCAGAGCAGGAGGTTGCCCAGGGTCGGGACATCGACGTGCGGCATGCGGAGGACCGTAGCAGCAACGGTGCGCCGGGTCGTGCCGCGTGCTTGGAGGGCTCGCCGTCGAGGGACTACCATGGGGCGTGCTCTGCCCCCGGGATCGAACGGCCCTACGACCCGCGCAGGTCGGCCCAGCAGCCGTCGCGCGCTGCCCGAGCTGTCGGGGCGTCTGGGGCACGCAAGCCGCGCTCGAAGCGGCGATCGTCGGAGCACCGTTCGTGAGCCGGGCCGTGCATGTCGCGCTCGAGGGCCTCGGCCACGGTGAGGCCCTGCGCTGCCCCTCGTGCACCGGTGACCTCGAGAGCGAGGAGGTGCGCCAAGCGCGCGATCACGAGGTGCTCGCCTGCCGCGCGTGCGCGGGGCTCTGGCTCGACGAGGCGACCTGCACCGCGCTGCGCGCGCGCCCCGCGGCAGCGCCCGGGACGAGCGCGCGAGACCGACCTCGCGAGGGCGACCTTCCGCGCGATGAGGACCGACCGCTCGCGTCGGAGCCGTCGCGCCTCGGCGCGGCGGGGAGGCCGGAGGCGCCGCGACACGCGGAGTCTCCGGTGTTCGCGCCCGGTCCCGCCAAGGAGCTCGCCGCCCTCGCGGCGAGGGTCGGCCTCGCGTGGCTCTTCGTGGGGACGCGGCTCGGTGAGGCGCTCGCGTTCCTCGGCCGCATCCAATTCCACGTGCTCGGACACGCGGTCGTGGCGTGGTCGACCGGGCGCCGCGCGGTGCCGCTGCCGCTCGGCTGGACGACGTGGTCGCTCGAGCGCTCGTACGTTCTGGTCGCGATGCAGCTCGTCTTCTGCGCGCTCCTGGCCATCTTCGGCATTCGCGAGAAGAAAGCGCTCGCGCTCGGGGCGGCCACCGCGCTGGCAACCTTGCTGGCGTGGGGCCTCAGCACCCCGCTCGAGGCGAGCGAGGTGTGGGTGGTCGCGGGCGGCACCGTCGGCGAGGCCCTCTTGCCGGCGCTGGCGCTCCTGGCCTTTCACGCGCCGCTCCCCGAGCGCCTGCGGTGGGACTTCTGGCGTTGGCCGCACGCGCTCTTGGCGGTGGGCGCGCTCGCGGCGGTGTCGCGGGGCGATCGCGCGATAGGGGCCGGCCTACGCCCGCTCCCCGTCGGGGCGGTCTTGTCGGGCCGCCCCGGCGGC
>JBKDQC010000170.1:0-4775 GCA_046342295.1 Deltaproteobacteria bacterium
CGACACCCGCCAGGTCTTCATCGTCGTCCCCGCCGGCTCTGGTTCGATCTTCGGTTGAGCCCTCGCGAGCCCGAACGGAATCGCAGAGACCGCGGATCATCCAAGTCGAGGCGGTTCTTCTTCGCGCGGCCCCGGGCCAGCTCTGCCAGGCGTCGAGCGGCGAGAGGCCCGTGGATCCGCGTCTCGCCTGCGTCGATGAGCCAGAAGGGCCGCGTGAGCTCGGGTCGCGCGGCCCTTCGCGCCAGGAGGGGCGATGCCCGACATGGCGCGGGACCGCTCGCGCGTACCGGGTCTCGTCCTTGACCCCCCTCGGACACGACGATACACCGGCGCCCTCCCACGATGCCCCGACGCCTCCTCGCTCTCGCGCTGCTCGTCTCGGGCTCGGGCGTCGTCTCCGCGGCGGCCGTCTCGTTCGGCGTCGCACAGGAGGCGCCGCCCGACGACGAAGCCGCCGAGGAGGCGGAAGAGGCCGCTGCGGCTCGTGAGACCGCGCCTTCCGGGACCGAGTACGTGGGTGTCGACGACGAGGAGCAGGGCCTGCACCTGCCCCGCACGGCGTGTCAAGGACGCCGGATCGGGCGCATCCGCGTGCTCGGCAACCGTCGCGTGTCGGACGACGACGTGCTCGCCTCCGTGCGTCAGCGCGCGGGTCGGATCTGCAGCGACGCCGGGGTCGCGGAAGACGCGCATGCGCTCTGGGACCTCGGCTTCTTCGACGACATCGTCGTGGAGGCCGAGGCGACCGAAGAGCGCGTCGACCTCGTGCTCCGCTTCCGCGAGCGGCCCGCCATCGGGGACGTGCGGTACGAAGGGAACGGGCACGTCTCCACGAGCGACATCGACGAGGTGGTCGACCTGAGAGAGGGCTCGATCCTCTCGCGGCCCGCGGTCGCGCGACAGGTCACGCGCATGCGCGACCTCGACGCCGAGACGGGCTCCTTCCTCGCGCGCAGCACCCCACGCCTCGTCCGGACCGAGAACAACGAGGTCGACGTGATCTTCGACCTCGTCGAGGGTGACGAGGTCGTGGTCCGACGCATTCGTTTCGTGGGAAACCGAGCGATCAGCTCGAGCGATCTCCGCGGGATCATGCAGACCGGCGAGACAGGGATCTTCTCGTTCTTGTCGAACAACGACAACTTCCAGGAGTCGAAGTTCGACGAAGACGTCAACCGCCTGCAGGCCCTCTACTACGACCGCGGATACTTGCAGATGCGCGTCGGGACTCCGCGCATCGAGCTCACGCCGGATCGCCGCTTCATCGACATCACCGTGCCGGTCGCGGAGGGCCCGCGCTTCCGGATCGGACGGCTGCGCGTGGTCGAGCGTGACGAAGACGGCGAGGAGATCGATCCGCTCGGCGGACGCCGGCAGCTCAGGGAGATGGTCGCTGCCAACCCGGGTGATTGGTTCAACCGCACGGCGCTCGCCCAGGGCCTACAGGCGGTGACTCGGCACTACCGCGACGCGGGCTACGCCCACGTGGACGTGCAGCCCGAGACCGACCTCGACGTGGAGGCGCGCACCGTCGATCTCGCGATCGCCATCGAGCGCGGCCCCATGACGCGAATCGAGCGTATCGAGGTCCGCGGCAACACCAAGACGCGCGACTCGGTGATCCGCCGAGAGATGCGCATCTACGAGGGCGACCGGTACAGCCAGAGCCTGCTCGAGGCCTCGCGCGCCGCCGTGAACGCGCTCGGCTACTTCGAGCGCGCGGAGCTCAGCGAGTCCGAGGGCTCGGCGCCGGACCTCATCGTCGTGACGATGGAGGTCGCCGAGCGACCCACGGGGACCTTCCAGGTCGGCGCAGGTTTCAGCTCGATCGAGAGCTTCATCCTCACGGCGCAGATCCAGCAGCAGAACCTCTTCGGGAACGGCCAGTCGCTCTCGCTCCAGCTCCAGCTCTCCGGGCTGAGGCAGTTGATCCAGCTGCAGCTCATCGAGCCCTATTTCTTCAACTCGGACTGGACGTTCGCCTTCGAGGTCTTTCGCACCGTACGGCAGTTCAGCTCGTTCAACCGCGAGAGCACCGGCGGTTCGCTGTCGCTCGGGCATTGGCTCGTCGATCGGCGCTTGACCCTGTTCACCCAATACCGCGGCGACTACATCGACATCGGCCCTCGCACGGGCGTCATCCTCGGACAGGGCACCGGACAAGGCATGTTCCAGCTCCCGCTCCTTCCGGTGAACAACCTTTACCGCGAGGGCCTCACGAGCTCGCTCCGCCTGACGCTGGGCTGGGACTCGCGCGACAACCGGATCACGCCCACCGACGGTGTGTTCACCAACGCCTCGGTCGAGTTCGCCGACGAAATCATCGGCTCGGCCAACTCGTATGTCCGGTGGCGCGTCTTCACGCGCGAGTACTTCCGGCTCTGGGGGGCGAACCCCAACGAGGCGATCGTCCTGCGCCTCAACACCGAGTGGGGGCTCATCACCTCTCGGCAAGGTCAGGGCCCGCCGGTCTTCGAGCGCTTCTTCCTCGGCGGCATCTTCAGCGTGCGTGGCTTCCCCCTCAACGCGCTCGGTCCGCGCGTCGGCATCCCATCGACCTACGACCCGAACCTGTCTCCGTTCGATGCGGGCACGTCGATCGGCGGCAACATGCAGCTCTACTACAACGCCGAGATCGAGTTTCCGATCGTCCCGCAGGTGGGCATCCGAGGCGTGATCTTCACGGACGGCGGCAACGCCTGGAACCTCGATCGCTACCTCTGCGAGGCGCCGCCGGCGCCCGTGCAGGATCCGATGGCCAACCCGTGCCGCTTCAACGTCCTCGATCTCTACACGTCCTGGGGGTTCGGAGTGCGCTGGAACTCTCCGCTCGGCCCGCTGCGCTTCGAGTGGGGCATCCCCTTCATCCGCCGGCCCTCGTTGCAGCCGCAGGACATCGACTTCCAGTTCACGATCGGACAGTTCTTCTGATCTTCCTGAGGGCCGGTGGGCTCTCGCGCTTGCTGCGCGCGGGGCCCGAGCCCCGCTTGCACGCCTCGCGCGATGCTCGGACCTCGATTCGCTCGGCCCGCGCCTTCGAAATGAAGCGACACCGTGCTTGACCCGTCCCAGGCCAACGGGTACGCATCGCCCCGATTTTCCACGTTTTCGAGGAGACCGCTCTTGTCGAACGCCGCCACCGTCGAAGCTCCCGCGTCCGGGCATCCGCGCATGACGGGACCCTCGTGGATTCAGCGACATGCGATCAGTCTGGTCGTCGCGATCCTGCTCGCTTCGTTCGCGCCCCGCGCGTTCGCTCAGGTGCGAATCGCGGTCGTCGATCTGCAGCGTGCGCTCCAGGAGACCGAGGATGGTCGCCGCGCCAAGGCGCGTCTCAAGCGCCTCTTCAAGCAGCGACAGGAAGACCTCGACAAGCGCCAGACCGAGCTCAAGCAACTGAGCGAGGAGCTCGAGCAGCAGTCGAAGGTGCTGTCGTCCGACGCCCGTCAGGAGCGCGTCGAGGATCTTCAGAAGAAGGCCCTCGAGCTCCAACAGCTCTACGTGCAGTACCAGCGTGAGCTCGCCGAGAAGGAGGCGGAGCTCACCTCGCAGATCATCGGCCGCATGGAGCAGATCCTCCGCCGCATCGGGCAGACCGAGGGCTACACGCTCATCGTCGAGCGGAGCGAGGGTGGCGTCGTCTGGATGCCATCCAACCTCGACCTGACGGACGTGGTGATCCAGCGCTACAACTCCGGCGAGGGGCGCGAAGCCGGCGACGGCGCTGCAGGTGGCGGTGGGGCGGCTGCAGGCGGTGGTGGCGGCGGAGCTGGCGCTGGCAGCGGTGGCGCTGGCAGCGGTGGCGCGGGCGGCGGTGGCGCGGGCGGCGGACGCGCTGGAGGCGGCGCCGGGCGAGCGACCAAGGCCGGCGGCGGGGGCTGACCGCCTGCCGCCGAGCAGGGTGCCCGCGGGTGCCCCGCCGTGAGAGCATCGGGCGCGTGAAGCGACCCCGCCCAGCTCTTCGCGGTGCAGTGGCGTCTCTGGTGGTCCTCGTCGGGCTCGGATCGCTCGGGTGCGCGTGCGGCGAGCCTCCGCCGCGTACGCCGCCTCCCCTGTTGGCCGAGAGCGAGGTCGACGACGCCCTGCTCGACGCGAGCGCGCGCCGGGAGGTCGAGTGGGCTCAGCCGGTTCGCGCTGCGGCGATCGACGCCGGCCGGGAGGCCCTGGTGCGCAACCAGTGCCAACGATGCCACGTGATCGACGAGGTGCCGGCCGCAGGTCGCGCGGAGCACTGCGTGAGCTGCCACGTCTTCTTGGACGGCCTCGCGCCAGACGACCGCCGCTACCAGACGCTCGCGGAGCGCTACGGCGAGCAGACGGTCCAGCGCTACCAGCGGAATATCGAGCACTACCTCGCGGCGCCCGACCTGAGCCGGATCGCTCTGCGCCTCCGCACCGAATGGATCGATGCGTTCATCGCCGAGCCGCAGGATCTCCGGCCGCTCCTCGACGAGACGATGGTGCGTACGCGCCTCTCCGATGGGGACCGCCTCGCGATCGTCCGCTACTTCGCGGCCGTCGCGAGGATGCCGGATCCCGCCACGGGGCCCGTCGCGGGCTCGCGCCCGCCGCCCCGTCCTTCCGCCGAGCAGATGCTCGAGGCGCGGACGCTGTTTCTCGAGCGCGCCTGCAACGCGTGCCACCTCGTCGGCAACGTGCCGCTCGGTCGCTCGGTGGACGAGCTCGTGGCTGCTGGCGCGCCGGCGCGCATGGCTCCCAACCTCCGCTTCACGCGAGAGCGGATGCACCCCGACATCGCGCTGCAGTGGATCCTC
>JBKDQC010000171.1:0-14741 GCA_046342295.1 Deltaproteobacteria bacterium
TCATCATCCCGCGCGAGTACCACCGCGCCATCGACGCGCGCGTCTCGGGCGCCTCGAAGCCGATGTCGGTCGCGAGGCTCGCGCGGCGCCCCATCGGGAAGAAGGCCTCGGGCGGGGGGGTGACCGGGATGAGCGGCACCATCGCCGCGTAGCGGATCGTGGCGTGCCGCGCGCTCCCGCTCTCGCCCCCGCCGAGGGCCCCACCTCCGCCGCCCGCGCCGCCGAAGAGACCGCCGAGGGCCTCTTCCTCGGCGGCACCCCCGCTCTCCTCCCCCACCGTGGTCAGCCGCTCCTGACCGCCGTAGTTCTGCGGGTCGTCGTCGAGCACGACCGCGGCCGCGCGCGTCGCGGTGACGGCGGCGTGCTGCACCGCCAGCGAGGCTGCGTAGAGCATGCCCATCTGGAGGATGCCCAGGAACATGAAGAGAAGCGGGATGAACGAGAGGATGAACTCGACGTACACCGCGCCGCCCGTGTCGGTGGCCAGCGATTGCTTTCGTCCCTTTCGGCTCACGCGCGCCTCCCTCCAGCGTGGAGCTCGAAGCTCCGTCGGGTCGCGCCCACGCGGCACGATCCCGCGACCCGTTCACAGCTGCGACGGCCCATCAGACCACACCGGGAAACAGAAGGTTCTGGTAACGACCGACCACCACGAGCAGCAGGCCCGCGAAGATCGCGCCTCCGAGGCGGAGCTTCTGCAACAGCTCGGGGCTCGGCGCCTTGCGCCACGCCTTGGGGAGGATGGGGTTGAGGCCGAGGTAGAGGGTTCGCCCGAGCGTGGCGAAGAGCTTTCCCTCCCAGGCCAGGCGCCCCATCGCGTAGATCGCGGCCACGATGAACGCCAGGAGCTGGGCCTCGAGCCCGACCGACGTCCCGCACAGCGCGGCGATGGCGAGGAAGAGCTTGGTGTCGCCGCCGTGCATGCCCTGGCGCCAGAACATCAAGAGGGGCACCGCACCGCAGATCACCATCGCCACGAGGGATGCGAGCGCGGCCTCGGCCCCATCGACGAAGCCGTTCAGCAGGGGCCCGGCCAGGAGCGGCGGCAGGGTGACCCAGTTCGGGATGTGCCCGGTGCGGTAGTCGGTCACCGCCGAGGTGCCCGCCAGCACGAGCGCAAGCCCGAGCACCCAGGGTGCAAGCTGGGGGCTCGGGCCTCCGTTGAGCAAGATCTCGCTCACGACGCGCTCCGTTCGTCGGCGGTCGGTCCGCGAGACCGACCTCCACGCGCGCCGCTCAGGACGAGGTCGGCATCGCGTCGAGCGTGCCCGTCGAGCCGTCGATCTTGCCCTTGACCATGTTGCCGAAGCGCTGCCAGACGGCGAAGCACACCACCGCGATGAGGCAGAGGATGATGACGTACTCGACCGTGGAGAGACCCTGGGTGTCGGCGAGGAGCTCACGAACGCGGCGCGACTTCTTGGTGCTCAGCTTCTCCATGGTTCTCTCCTTCTGAACGGACAGGCGTGATGATGACGGCGTTGGGCGAGGCCTTCATGGGACCGGAAGGGCCAGCACGAACTGGGAGAACCGCGCCATCCGTACGAGCGGAACGCCCAGCGAGTAGAGCGCAGTCGAGCCCCCCACCACCACGAGGCAGAGGAGGATCACGTACTCGACGAAGGCTACACCGCGCGCGGCCTGACCGAGGAATGGCGCGTCGGTCGAGAGGAAGCCGAAGAGGGCTCCTTCGCGCCGCTCGCTCCCGGCCCGCGGGCTCCGCGTCTTGTGCTCGTCCGCACGCATCGTCGCCCGCACCGAAAGCGAGCCGCGTGCCAGTCGCCGAGAGTGGCGATTCTCCTGGGATTTCGGGGCGCCTGCGGTTGGAGGCGGCGCAAACGGGGATTGGAAGCCGCATCCAGAGCGTGGGATCGACGCTGAGCCGCTCAAAGTTGCGACATCATGGCGCAAACATGACGTTTTCATTGGCTTTTGCTGCTGAAGACAGCATACCCCACGAGACCGAGCGCGGCCGGCACGGCTCCCACCCATCCCAGGACGGGCCGCTCGAGCAGGGTCGCGACCGCCACGCCGACGGTCCAACCGAGATAGAGCAGCGCGGGCCATGGGTGAAGCGGGGCGCGGTACCGGCTGTGGCCGTCGCGGCGCACGCGGAACACGGCCAGGACGGTGATTGCCGAGGCCACCGAGAGCGCGAAGCCCACGCTGCCGAGCAGGGTGTCGAAGCTCGCCGACAGCAGCAGCGTGATCGAGAGCGAGAGCTGCAGCCCGACCGCCACGGGACGCTCTGCGAGGACAGCCAGTCGGGCGTGGTGACGTCCCATGGCCTCCACGATGCGCAGTCCCGTCCAGACGAAGGCGCTCACGGTGGAGAGCAGGCCGAACGCGATCACCGCCGAGAGCGCCCGCGCCGCGACCGACCCGAAGAGCGCTTGGGCCGCGAGATGCCCGACCACGATCTGCCCCCGGAGCGCCTCGCGCGGCGCAGCCGCGAGGAACACCACGTTGACGAGGACGTAGAGGACCGTCACCAGCGCGGTCCCGCCGACGAGGGCCCGCGGGAGCGTGCGCTCGGGCTCGCGGACCTCGCCGGCGAAGGAGGCTGCGGCGGTCCAGCCGCTGTAGGCGAACGAGCACACGAGCACCCCGATCCCGGCGGCAAGTGGGCTGGTGCGGCCGAGCTCCGCGAGCGTCGCGGTGGCGAGCGCGCTGTCCCGGGGGGGCGCCAGCGCGATGGCGGCGAGGCCGAGCGCGACCACGAGCACGACGAGCGCGAGCTTCCCGGCGCTGAGGAGGTCTTGCGCGAGCACCCCGAACGAGCGGCCGCGCTCGGTTGTGTTCGCCTCGCGCGCGTGGAGCAGAGACGCCAGCGCGATGGCGACGAGCGCCACCGCCAGCTCGGACGTGCTCGCCGGGGCCGACGGGTCGGGGAGGGTCGGCGAGAGCGCTGCCGTCAGGTACCGCGCGAACGCGAACGCGCACGCCGCGATCGGCGCGCAGAAGCCGACGACGAAGGTCACGAGCCCCACGACGAAGCCTGCGGCCGGATGCACGAAGCGAGAGACGAGGGCGTACTCGCCGCCGCTCTCCTTCACGGCCACCGCAAGCTCCGCGTAGACCCAGGCACCGCAGAGCGAGACGAGGCCGCTGAGGATCCAGACCCCGATCACCGCGAGCGGCGGCAGCTCCTCGAGGAGGAGGCCGCTCGTCGTGAAGACCCCCGACCCGATCATCGAGGTCACGACGAGCAGCGTCGAGGTCCGCAGGCCGTGCCCACCCCTCGGGCCATCGGAGCGATCTTCCACGCCGAACCTCACCAGCGGTCGAGCGCGACGCGGACTGCGCCCCGCGGTCGAAGCGTCACGACGGGCTCGGGCTCGATGCTCTGGCCGGGGACGAGCGAGAGGTGGAAGCGCTTCGCGATCTGCGCGAGCACCAAGATCCCCTCGTGCATCGCGAAACCGGCCCCGATGCACATGCGCGGCCCGGCGATGAAGGGCAGGTACTGGTGCTTGTGCGCGATCTCGGCCTTCCTCTCGGGAGCGAAGCGGTCCGGGTCGAAGCCCTCCGGATCGCGCCAGAAATCCGGGTGCCGGTGGGTGATCCACGGCACGATGAAGATCAGCGTGCGCGCCGGGATCGTGTAGCCGCCGAGCACGACGTCTTCGATCGTGCTGCGTCCGACGATCCACACCGGCGGATAGAGACGCAGCGACTCGGAGAAGACACGCCGCGCGAGCTCGAGCCTCGGGATGTCTTCCGCGGTCGGGAGGCGATCGCCGAGCACCGCCTGGCTCTCGTCGCGGAGCGCGCGCGCGAGGTGAGGGGCGCGGCCGAGGAGGACGAGCGACCAGGTCAGCGCGTTCGCGGTCGTCTCGTGGCCCGCGAGGAACATCGTCATGACCTCGTCGCGGAGCTGCTGGTCGGTCATGCGGGCGCCGGTCTCGGCGTCGGTCGCCTCGAGGAACATCTGCAAGAGGTCCTCGTGCGTCGCGCGCTCGCCGCGCCCGAGCGCCCGCCGCCGCTCGTCGATGATGCCGAGCACGGTCTCGTCGAGCGTGCTCCGCGCTTGCGCGAGACGCCGGTTGCGCGCCGTCGGCCAGTGCTCGGGCAGCGTCACGAGCTCGTTGATGCGCTGGTTGGCCTCGTGGACGATCGTCGTGACGGCCCGACCGACGGACTCCGCGATCGAGCGGTCGCCATCCTCGGTGTCGCTGGACAGCAGCGTCAGGGACGCGATCCGCAGCGTGAGCCGCATCATCTCGGCGCCGACATCCCGCTCGTGCGTGTGGGACAGCTCGCGCTCCCAGCGGTCGAGCATGTCCTCCGTCGCGCGCGCCATCGAGCGCGCGAAGCCGTCGATGCGCCGCTTGTGGAACGCCGGTGCCGCGATCCGGCGCTGCCGCAGCCAGAAGTCGCCGTCGCTGGTGAGCAGACCGTGGCCGAGGAACTCACGGAGCTTGTCGTAGCCTCGCGTCTTCTTGTCGAAGAGGCGGTGCTTGGTGACGAGGACCTCCTCGATCTGCGCCGGATGCGTGAGCATGTGGGCGGTGATCCAGGGCAGCTCGAGCCGAACGACGTGGCCGTGCTCGAGCGAGGCCCGCATCATCGCGTCGAGACGCTCCCGGCCGCTCAGCGCGAGCCCGAAGCTCGGAACGGCGGCGCCCGAGGGGGCCCGCGGAAGGCCGCTGTCCTCCGGGGCGAGGCGTCCTGCGGCCCGTCGGAGCACGGCCCGGAGGGTGGTCGTGTCGATCATGGCGCGAGGATACGCCCCGACGCGCTGCCAGGCGCGCTACGCAAAATCTTGCAACCCTCGCAGCCGATGCATCCTGAATTCCCCCGGGGTCAAGCGAGAGAATACGCGCAACCTACCAAGCATCCGCGACCTCCTCCGCGAGCGGAATGGCGAGGTCCAGACATTGCTTCGCTCGGCCCGATGTCGGAAGACGGAACGCCCCTCTCGCCCGGCTCCCGCGGAATCGTGTGCGCGTGCTTCCGGCTCGTCGCACGGAGCGCCTCGTGGCTCGTCGCATCGAGCGCCTTGTGGCTCGCGGCCTGCCAGACGCCAGGCGCCGACGCGCGGGCCGCCGTGGGGATGGGTCCCGACGCGGGCGTCTCCTGCGCGAGCGATCCGACCGCCGAGGGCTGTCCCTGCGCCACCGGGGGAGCGACCCAGGCGTGCTACCCCGGCTACGCCATCGGAGACGACGGCTCCCTCACCTGCGAGGTGGGCACCCAGACGTGCGACGGCGGCGTGTGGACCGGCTGTCGTGACGTCGAGACCCAGGTCTTCGCGTCTGCCGCAGCGCTGATCTCGCCGCTCGACACCTGCAATCCCTGCAACCCATCCTGTTTCCGAGCCGTCGACACGCCGATCTGCGACGCGACGCCCGGCGGCGCATGTGACCTCTGCACGGCCGATCGCGCCGCGACGACCGGCTGCCGCGTCAATACGGCCTCGACCGAGTACTCGCCCTCCCGCGGAGGCGTCACGCCCCGCTTGATCATGATGGGCGGCATGCCCCCGCCGCTCACCGACTCCGATGGCGACGGCGTCCCGGACGTGGCCGACGAGTGCGTCGGTGCCGGGGCCTTCCGCGCGGCGGACGGCTCGTGCTTCGGAACCCTGTTCTTCTACCACACGCTGCCCTTCGGGGGGCCTCCTGCGGTGAGCAGCGCACCGGTCTCGACGCAGATCCGCACGGCCGACGTCTACGTCCTCATGGACACCACGGGCTCGATGGGCGGTGAGCTCGGCCGTCTTCGCACGGACCTCACCACCGGCTCCTTCATCTCGGGCTGCGGCAACGGGATCCTCGGCGCGATCCGCTGCACGATCCCGGACGCGTGGTTCGGCGTGGGCTTCCACGACGACTACCCCTTCGGCTGGTACGGCTCGGCCGGTTGCGACCAGGTCTACGGGCACAGCACGGACATCACCGCCACGCTGTCGACCGCGCAGAGCGGCGTCAACGGCCTCGGCCTGCACTGCGGCGCCGACGGTCCCGAGTCGAACCTCCCCGCGATGTTCGCCGTCGCGACGGGCTCGGGCTACCCGGGCTACCTCGCGGCTCGCTCCGGGTGTGGCGCTGGGCGGTGGGGTTATCCGTGCTTTCGCACGGGCACGATCCCGATCCTCATCAACATCACCGACGCCCCCTACCACAATGGGCCTCCGGACCCGGGCGGCAGCTACCCCTACACCGGCGTGCCCGCGCCGACGTGGACCCAGACCGTCGACGCGCTCAACGCGCGCGACATGCGCGTGATCACCGTACAAAGCTGCGGATCATGGGGCAACGGCTACTGCCTCCAGGGTGAGCGCATGGCCCGCGCGCTCGGCAACGCGACAGGCTCTCTCGGTTCGAGCGGCTCGCCATACGTGTTTCGCATCAACGCGAATGGCACCGGCATGTCCGCGACGATCGTGGACGCCGTGCGCGACCTCGCGAACTACTCGCGCATGGACATCTCGGCACGGGCGAGCGGCGACAGCTGGGGCTTCACGCGCTCCACCACCGCCGTGTCGTGGGGACCGACCGGCTCCTGCAGCGGCATCTCGGCCGGGACCGTCTTCACCCAGTGCCTGCCTGGAACGACCGTGAACTTCAACGTCCAGTTCCAGAACACGACGGTGATGATGACGGCCTCGCCGCAGGTCTTCAATTTCTTCATCGAGATCGTGGGCGATGGGTCGATCGTGCTCACGCGCATCCCCGTTCGGATCGTCGTCCCTCCGGTCGCGAGCGACGTCTACGAGCCCGAAGGGCAGTACTGGCGCGACTACGACTCGACCGCGACGTGCGATCCGCTCACGGCCTGCGCGAACTGGAGTGGCTTCGAGTGGAACGCGGACGTGCCTGTCGGCACGAGCCTCCGGTTCGAGTTCCGCACGGCACGGAGCCTCGCCGACCTCTCGACGGCGATGCCCGCGGCGACCCACACCGTGACCGCCTCGGGCCCCGGCAGCCTCGACGTCGCCGGTCTCCTGGGCCCGGCCAACCTCTTGCCGTTCTTCCGCGCGACCGCGGTGCTCGTCTCGAGCGCCGATCGCAGCCGGGCGCCCGCCCTCCACCGCTTCGAGACGCGCTACTACTGCGTCCAGTGCATGTGACCTCGCCCGATCCGGCCCGGGAGCCCACGAACAAGCCCCGCGCGATGTTCTTCGGTACGCCGGAGATCGCGGCGGTCTGTCTCGACGCCGTCGCCGAGGTGTGTGACGTCGTCCGCGTCGTCGCGCAGCCGGATCGACCGAGCGGGCGAGGCAACGAGGTGCGCCCTCCAGCGGTCAAGGTGCGCGCCCTCGAGCTCGGCATCCCCGTCGAGCAGCCGACGAAGATCAAGCCCCCCGAGGTCGCGGCCACCTGGAGAGCGCTCGACGTCGAGGTCGCCGTCGTCGTCGCCTACGGCCGCATCCTCCCCAAGGCCGTGCTCGAGGCGCCGCGCCGGGGCTGCGTGAACGTGCACGCGTCCCTCTTGCCGCGCTGGCGCGGGGCCGCGCCGATCCAGTGGTCGATCGTCAGTGGGGACGCCGAGACCGGCGTGTGCCTGATGGAGATGGACGAGGGCCTCGACACCGGTCCCGTCATCTCCTCGATGCGCACCCCGATCGGAGAGAACGAGACGAGCGGAGAGCTCTTCGCCCGCCTCGGACCTCTGGGCGCCGAGCTGCTGCGGCGCGACCTCCCGCGCTGGCTGCGCGGAGAGCTGCGCGCCCAGCCCCAGCATGGCGAGGTCACCCACGCGCGTATGCTCGAGAAGTCCGACGCACGGGTCGACTTCACCCAGAGCGCGCAGGCGGTGCACGACCGCGCACGCGGTCTCCACCCTTGGCCGGGCGCCGAGACCCGCCTCCGAGGACAGCGGGCGAAGGTCCACGTCACGCGCGTGCTCGAGCGCGAGGGCCGACACGGCGCGCCGGGCGAGCTGGTGCGGCTGGGTGATCGAGGCCTCGAGGTCGCATGCGGCGAAGGGCTCGTCGCGATCGTCGAGGCGCAGCTCGATGGAAAGAAGCGTGTGCCAGCCAGCCAGCTCGCGAATGGTCTGCGACTCGCCCCGGGGACACGCCTGGGGTGAGAGCGCGCGAGACAGCGGCACATGCTCGAGCGCGCAGGTTCCGCTTCGGACGGCTTGCTTCGCTCCCGCCGTGCCCGTAGCGTTCTCTCCAGCGCGTCCCTCTGTTCGGTTCGAGAGGCCCACTGGAAAAAGAAACTCTAACGACCTTGTAACCTCGGGAGCGACTCTCGGGCGCGGTGAGCAGAACCAGCGATCATCACTGGGGAGCCTGAAGCGTTCGATACCAGCACCCACCTTTGAGGCGACCAGGGTTTCGTTCCAGGGTCTACGGCCGAGGCGGTAAGGACGCGCGCTACCCAACAGGGGCCCCCGAGGCCCCTTCTTTCGAAGGATTCCGGTCGCGGAGTCAGCTCTTCCTTCGGCCGGCCCAGGGAACGTCCGCGATGCCCGCCCGCGCGTTCGCGAGCCGCGCGAGCGTGAAGAGCAGATCGCTCAGGCGGTTCAGGTACCGCACCAGCACCGGCCGCACCTCGGTCTCCTGGGTGAGGGCCACGAGCTTGCGCTCGGCGCGTCGGCAGACGCACCGGGCGACGTGCAGCTCCGCAGCCAGCCGAGAGCCGCCCGGCAAGATGAAGGTCTGCTGCGGCGCGACCTCCTCCTCGGCCTGGTCGATCGCGCGCTCCATCGCCTCGACGTCGGCGTCGTCGACGAGCGGGATGCCGAGCTCCTTTCGCTTGGGGTTGGCGAGCTCGGCGCCCAGGTCGAAGAGCCGGGACTGGATCGTGGCGAGCAAGGCGTCGAAGCTGTCGGGCGCTCCCCGGCCGAGCGTGGCGGTCCGCGCGACGCCGAGCACGCTGTTGAGCTCGTCGATCTCTCCGTACGCATCGACGCGTGAGCTCGCCTTGCTCACGCGCTCGCCGCCGAAGAGCCCTGTCTCGCCGCCGTCGCCGGTCTTCGTGTAGATCTTCATGAAGGTCGCGCTTCGTACCACGGGCGCATGGCCCGGGTCTGCGGAGGCGAGCTACCGCTTCCCACCGGCGTCCTCGTTCGGCATCGTTCGCGCGTGCCCGAGCCCCCCATGCCTGCACCGTCGAGCAGCGCGCCGCGAGCGATCGCGGTCGGGGGGCGGCTCGCGCTCACGTGCGCCGGCGCGCTCCTCGCGCTCGGAGCCTCCGAGCTCGCCTACCGCGCGCGCACGGCGCGCGACGAGACCCCGGATGGAGACGATGGCGGCTGGCGCGACCGCTACCGTCGCATGAACGAGACGATCTACCGCGCCTCGCCAGTCGAGGGGCTCGTCTACGAGCCCGTGCCGTCGGCCAGCGTCGAGATGGAGTACGGCACCGCTGGCTTCAACGCCGCCGGCATGCGTGACGCCGAGGAGCACGCGCAGAGCCCCGAGCCTTCGCGCACCCGCGTCGCGATCCTCGGCGACTCGATCGTCTGGAGTGAGTTCCTGCCCGTGTGGGACTCGCTGCCCGAGCGTGTCGAGCAGGCTCTCGGGCCGGAGCGCTTCGAGGTTCTTCCGTTCGGCGTGAGCGGCTACGACACGAGCCAGGAGGCGATCTGGTACGAGCAGGCTGCGCGACCCTTTCGCCCGGCGATCGTCGTCGTGGTGTGGTGCATGAACGATTTCGTGATCATGAGCGGGCCCTTCGAGCGCTTCGCCACAGGCCGCGATCGCGAGGAGAAGAATGCGCAGGACGCGTGGCTCGAGGAGGTCGCGCCGGTGCGCCGCGAGACCATCGACTGGGTGAGCCAGCAGCGCGAAGAAGCCGCGACCTTCCGCGTGCTCGCGCGCGCGGCGTCGCTCTACGAGCGCTGGCGCTTCGAGCACGACTACATCGACGAGTACCTCCTGGCGTTCGCGGAGCCCTCGCGGCGCGCGCGAGCCGCGAGTGCCATCGCGCGTCTGGGCGCCTCGATCGGCGAAGATCGTGCGCGCGGCCTCTTCGTGATCTCGCCGGTGCTCGAGCGGTGGGACCGATACCGGTGGCAGGTGTTGCATGACTTCGTGCGCGGAGAGGCCGAGCGCGCGGGCTTCTCGGTGCTCGACCTGCGCGAGGCGCTCCCGGGGCACGACCCCGAGGGGCTTCGCATCGGCGGCGACAACCTCCACTACGGCCGCAGCGGAACACGCAGCATCGCCGCCGTGATCGCGCGTGCCGTCGTCGGGCTCGACGGGCGCATGGACGCCGACCCGGCGCCGTGACAGCCCACGCGGATGGGTCTCCTCGACAAGCTGTTCAAGCGCGCGCCGCAGGTCATTCCCGCGCGCGTACGAACCCTCGAGGAATTCGAGCGAGTGGTGCTCGACTGCGAGATCCCCGTCATCGTCGACGTGTGGAGCGCCACGTGCGCGCCGTGCAAGAAGCTCGAGCCGATCCTCGTCGACGTCGCGACCCGCTACGAGCACAGGGTGCGAATCGTCGAGATCGGCACCGCGGATGCCGAGCGCGATCTCCTGGCCGCTCTCGCCGTGCAGGCGACACCCACGCTCATCATGTACCGCGCCGGCGAAGAGCTCGGACGCGTCTCGGGCTTGCGACCGTCGAGCTGGTTCGACCAGATGATCGCGGCCGAGATGAGCTGACGACGAGGCCCCTTCTGCTCGCGCGGCGGGCCTTTCGGGGAAATCGTCTTTCTTTCGCCGCAAAACGTGGTAGCCCCCCTCCGTACGTTCTCGGTCACTCGTGAGCGGGCTGGCGCGCGGCGAAACGCGTGCTCGGTTCTCGAAGCGTCTCTCCGTCGGCGAACACGTGACGATGGCCCTGCATGAGGCAGGGCCGTCACTCGCAGCGGATCGAGGCTCGACGACTGCGGGCATCGAGGCAGCGCAACGCGCTGCCGAGCCTGGGAGACAGCACATGACCCGACTCTACGTAGGAAACCTCTCGTTCCACACCACCGAGACCGCGCTCCAGCAAGCGTTCGTCAGCTGCGGCGAGGTGTCCGAGGTCAAGATCGTGCTCGACCGCGAGACCGGCCGCTCGCGCGGCTTTGCGTTCGTGACGATGAGCAACAGCGAAGGCGCGCGCGCCGCGATGTCCCGCCTCGATGGCCAGATGCTCGATGGTCGTGCGCTTCGTGTGAACGAAGCGAACGAGCGCGAGCCTCGCGGAGGCGGCGCCGGTCGCCCGCGCTGGTGATGTCGTGAGCCGACGACCCTCGGGCGTCCGTCTGGACGCGCGAGAGGGTGGCCCGCACCTCGAGGGCCTGACCGCGGACGGAGAGCGGTGGGTCCTCGAGATCACGGCTGCGCTACGGGCCGACGATCGGGCCGTGGCCGGGGGCTGGCCGGGCACGATGTCCGAGGCGCAGACGCGCCTCGCGATCCTCGTGTCGGAGCGGCGCATCACGCTGCTCTCGCGCGACGAGCACGAGCAGGCTGCGCGGCGGCTCTACGAGAGCGCGCGCAGAGCGTGGGCCGCGCGCGCGAGCGCAGAGACCGATTCGGACGACTGATCCGGTCGCGTTGCGGGGCAAGCTGCGATCACGAACCCTCGACGCATGTCGTGGCTCGCGCTCCTCGCCCCGGTCTTCTTCGTGTTCGCGCTGTTCGCCCTGCTCGCGCTCGCCAAGCGCGTCTCGCCGCGTGCGCCGCCGACGCCCGACCCGGTCGGGCTGCGCACCGTCGCGCGCTTCTCCTACGAGAGCGGCGATCCCGCGAGCCTGATGGACGCGCTCGCGCGCGCGCTCGAGGAGGCGAGCCTCGAGACCTCGCCTTGGCGCTGGGACCGCGAGGGTGCCTACCTCGAGTGCAGCTTCGGACCGGCGCGGTTTCAGATCGACCTCACCGTCTACGGGGAAACCTGTCTCTTCGTCAGCGGTGTGGGGACCGAGTCGCCCATGCTCGGGCCGCCCGTGGACGGCGAAAGCACGCGCAGGGTGCTCCGCGCCGTCGACGGCGCGCTGCGTACGCATCCGAAGGTTCGCGAGCTCCGCTGGCGAAGGCGCGAGATCGACGCCGTCGGTGGGGAAGGGCAGCACTCGGCACCCTTCGACGACGGTTGAGCGTCCGAGACGCTGGCGCAGCCCGTGCGCGGTCACACAGACAGGCCACGCTCGCTCCTGTAGGCGTTCGCGACGAGGTGCCGATGACCCCGCTCCGCCACGCAACGCTCGCCTTGGCGCTGGTCACCCTTCCGCTTCACTTCGGCGGTTGCGCCCAAGGGGACGCGCCGATGCGAGACGCGGGCGCCGATGGTGTGGACGCCGCGCCTGGCGCCGATGCGCTCCTCCTCCCCGACGCGGACCGGTCGGGCATGGATGGCGGGGAAGTCGCCGACAGCGGCGGACCCAACGCGGATGCCGACGGCATGGACGCGGGAGCGCCCGCGGCCGATGGCGCGATCTCCACCGCCGACGCCGCCTCGCCTGCGGAGGATGGTGGGAGCGACGCCGCGCCGGACACGGGTCCTGCCGCCCCTCCGTGGATCGTCGCACCGACGGCCGGATGCGCTCCGAGCGGAGCGGCCTGCGGGCTCCCGGCGCCCGAGGCCACCACGCTCTTCGCGTCGTACCGCAAGGACGCGTGGCTGCCGGAGTACGCCGAGACCGGCTCGGGCGAGCCGCGCTCGGGGGGCCGGGTCCAGATCGCCGCCGTGTCGGCCGCGACCGGGCGCGTGAGCCGCGTCCGCGTCAACGGCGTGGACCTGTCGTCGATCGAAAGCCCGCCTGCGTCGGGCGCGACTCCGCCGTTCGAGTGGTACCATGTGTGGCCGCGCGACGTGGTCGCCGGCGAGCCGGTGTGGGTCGCCTTCCATTCTCGCGATGGCGCGTGGGACAGGCGCAGCAGCGCCGAGCTCGTCGTCGAGACCAGCGGTGGCGACGCGGTACGCGGCAGCTTCCCGGTCGCCATCACCCCGGCGCCCGTGACCTACGTGACCACGACCGAAGACCGCTCGACCGTGATCGTCCACGCCGTGAATCGGGACACCGTCCCCCACACGCTCGAGCGGTTGCTCGTCGATGGCCGTGACGCGACCGCGGCGGCCTGCATCCCTTCGCGAACGGTCCAGCCCGGCGAGACCGTGATGTGGACCGTGCCGCGCTGCGCACCGAGCGAGCCCGGGGACGCCTGGACCGTCGTGCTCGACTGGCGCGACGCGAACGATGCCGTCGGCGTCGGTCGGGTGATCCGCCCCCGCTTTCCCATCGAGGCGTGGAACAACACGCGCGACTGCCCCATCCCCGGCGGCGACGCCGACGCGCTCCGCATGCACCGTGAGGCGCGGATCGACACCCTCTACATCCACGCGGGCGTGTGCAGCGCGTGCGGCCGGTGCGACACCGCGACGCTGCTCGGAGAGACGCTGCCGGGCATCGGCCTCCACGCGATCGCCACCGACGACCTGAGCGACCTCTCCTTCGCGAGCACGGCGGGCCTGGCCGCGTTCTCCACCGGCGACGAGTCGGATGGCGAGATCTACGAGGGCGACGGGCGCCCGCGCCCGGCCTTGCGCGCCGCGTCGTCGCGCCGCGCGTGGGAGCGGCACCCAGAGGTCCCGACCTTCAACGGCGCCAAGACCAACCGCAACGTCGGGACCTTCGCGGGCATGGCCGACATCCAGGGCATCGACTTCTACGTGGCGGCTTGCGCGCCGCACATCACGCCCTGGGGCACCCATCCGCCCCTGCGCGCGCCGTACGATTACCTGCGCAACGCGCGCGAGAACCACATGCCGGGCACGACCTGGCTCTACACGCAGGGGCTCTCGCCGGTCTGGAACCGCAGGCTGCCGATCGGCGGCCTCGAGATCCCCGTGCAGCCGACCGCGAACGAGATCTACGCCCAGGCCTTCGAGTCCATCGCCGCGGGCTCGAAGGGGCTCATGTGGTTCCAGTCCAACATCCCCGAGGGCATGCGCTCGGCACCTCGGTGGGCCGCGATCACCAACGTGAACCGGATGGTCGGGTCGGTCCGCGAGCTGCTCCGCACCGGTGATCCGATCGGCGCGCGCAGCACCGGGAGCGCGCTCGTCGAGGCGCTGCGGAGCCAGGACGCGATCGTGGTCCCGGTCGTGAGCCTCTCGACGAGCGCGGGCCCGAGCGACGTCGGCTGCGGCACGGTCCTCTCGGAGGGCAGCGTCCCCCGCTGGAGCTGGAGCGACAGCACGGTGGAGCTGACCGTGCCGATCCCGCGCGACTTCGGCGTGCTCGAGCTCTTCGAGATCACGCCTGAAGGCGTGCGCGACGCGGCCGGCGTCTCGAGCCGCGTCGCTGACCGAGACCTGGTGCTCTCGGGGGTCACGCTGCCCAGCAGGCTCCCCGTGCGCCTCTTCGTGCTCGCGAGGACCGCCGGTGTCCGAACCGCGGCGGCCGCAGCGTTCTGAGAGATGGAGAAAGAATCGAGGTCGATGGATCGGTGAGGTCATCGCGACGCTGAGGAGGCTCGTTCGGTAGCCCCGGGCGCGCCGGTGGCGGGGGGCGCCGCCGCCGGGAGGCTTCAGCTTCGCCGTCGACTTCGTCCTCGTCCTCGACCTCGACATCGCCCTCGACATCGCCTTCGACTTCGGCTTCGACTTCGACCTCGACTTCGACTTCGACCTCGACTTCGACTTCGACTTCGACCTCGGCTTCGGCTTCGACTTCGACTTCGGCTTC
Organism: Deltaproteobacteria bacterium; assembly: GCA_046342295.1. Taxonomy (GTDB): domain Bacteria; phylum Myxococcota_A; class Polyangia; order Polyangiales; family Sandaracinaceae; genus JAFLCL01. The sequence goes on from JBKDQC010000171.1 coordinate 14,584, forward strand.
GACTTCGGCTTCGACTTCGCCGTCGACTTCGGCTTCGGCTTCGACTTCGACATCGCCATCGACTTCGACATCGCCATCGACTTCGCCGTCGACCTCGACCTCGGTTCGACTTCGACCTCGACTTCGACTTCGACCTCGACTTCGACTTCCACCTCGAC
>JBKDQC010000172.1:0-17713 GCA_046342295.1 Deltaproteobacteria bacterium
CTCGTACGCCGGGCGTGCGAACCTCCTCGTGGCGCCCTGCGTGAGCCCGTGGTCCTACGAGCGGATCCAGCGATGGAACCCGGACGCCATCGATCCGAACCGGTCCTTTCGCGCCGACGGTCGGGCGCCCGAGTCCACGGCTCTCCTGCGTCTGCTCGCTGAGACGGTCGGTCGCGTCGTGATGCACATCGATCTCCACGAGACCACCGACACCGACGAGTCGGAGTTCCGCCCCGCGCTGGCCGCGCGCGATGGCCAGGTGTTCGAGCCGGGCGCGATCCCGGACGGCTTCTACGTCGTCGACGACGCCGCCAAGCCCGAGCCCGCGTTTCAGGCCGCGATCCTCGAGGCCGTCGAGAAGATCACGCACATCGCGCCCGCCGATCCGGAGGGAACGCTGATCGGGGAGCCCGTGGCCTCGCGGGGCGTGGTCCTCTACGCGTGCAAGGCGCTGGGTCTGTGCGCGGGCGCGACGGACGCGCGCTTCACGACCACGACCGAGGTCTATCCCGACAGCCCGCGCGTGACGCCCGAGATCTGCAACGCGGCACAGGTCGCCGCCATTCGCGCAGGGATCGAGCACGCCCTCCGGTGACGAGCCATGATCCGAGTGCCGTTCGGATGCGCGTCCACGACGCGGGTCGGCGAAGGAGGCTTCAGGAGTCGGCAAGGTCGCCGTGGTTCGCTCAGTCTCGTCGAGAGGAGCGCCATGAGGAATCACCGTTCGAAGTCGTCATTCGCCCGAAGTCTCGAAGGAAGCGCCTGGGTCGCGTGGTGTCTCTGTGCGCTCGCGGGCTGCGACACGAGCGTCGTGGCTGCGCCGTCCGACGGCGGAGGCGCGGGCCAGGACTCCGGCAGCGCGGCGCCCGACGCCCGCACGACCGAGGACTCCGGCGCGACCGAGGACGCGGGCGACGGACGTGTCCGGCAGCTCACCCTCGAGGTCGATGGCGTCCGCGTCGAAGCCATCGTCGACCGTCCCCCCAACGACGTCGCCGACGCACTGCTCCTCTACCACGGCACGGTTGGCTACGATCGGCTCGTCGTTCAGGCCGCGCGGGACACGCTCGACGCGTTTCGAGGGATCCTCGACCGCGACGACATGCTCCTCGTGAGCGTGGCCTACCCCGAGGAAGGGCTCTTGTTCGGCGACAACGTCGCCCAGGCGGAAGCCGCGCTCCTGTGGGTGCAGCGACATGCGGCCGACGAGCTCGGCATGACCGTCGAGCGTGTGTTCCTCGCAGGCCACTCCCAGGGCGGTTACCTCGTCACGCGGCTCAACACCATGCATGCCGTCGATGGGGTGATCGCGAACGCACCGGGGCCGCTCGATCTCGTGTTTCGCTGCGGGCTCGAGGAGTCGGGGCGGCTCGAGCCGAGCGCGACGTGCGGGCGGCTCGCCGAGGCCTACGGGCTCACGTCCACGAACCCCGATCCGTACACGGCGCGCTCGCTGCTGTCGTTCACGTCCGGACAGCGTTCGAACATCCTCTTCGTCCAGGGCCTCGACGATTCACCCATCCAGATGCGGTCGTGGCCGATCTTTCGCGAGCGGCTCGAGGCCTGCACCGATTGTCGGGAGCGCGGGTTTCTCGAGCTCGAGGGGCTCGGACATCCCGCGCTCTTCGGCAGTGCGGAGGCGCGCGTCGCGTTCAACGAATTCCTGCGCCCCCGCAGCCGCTGATCGGCCAGCCGCGCTGCATGGGGATCGCGTTGCGCTCGGGTCCGCTTCCCCGTTTGCGCGGGCGTGTTGACCCCCACGGAGCCCGATGGGAATCTCGATCGCCGGGAGGCGTGGCGAAACGGCAAACGCGCCGGGCTTAAAACCTGGTCCCTTGTGGGTTCGACTCCCACCGCCTCCAAGTTTCGAGGTGCATCGTCGCCGCGTGGTCCGCTGTGTCACGCTAGGGCGCATGGCCGAGCCCGAGATCATCGTTGGGGGACTGTGTCGTCCGAACTTCAGCGGCGCGGGGCGCCGCAGGCGCCAAGGAGCCGCGATCGTCGCGGCCGTTCTTTCGGTGCTCACGCTGGCAGCGATGATCCTGCTCGAGGCGAGCTGGCCTCTGCGCTTGCTTCTCGGGCTCCCGGTGGGCGGCGCGGTCATCGCGGGGCTCCAGGTGCGTCGCAACACGTGCGTCGCCCATGCGGCGACGGGGGTCTTCGAGAATGAAGACCTCAGCACCACCAGGGTCGAGGAGGCCATCGCTGCGGAGAGCCGCAGGGTCGCGGCGACGATCTGGCGGGATGGAATCGTGGCGGCCGCCCTCGGGGCCAGCCTCGGGGCGGCGAGCGCCTGGCTTCGGTGAAGCGCGGACTCGGAGACGTTCTCGCCGAGCGTCGGGCGAAGTTGTCCTTCCCTCGGGCTCCGACTCTCTGAACGCTCCGCGGAGCACCGGCAACGATGTGCGAGCGCGGACGCCGCTGCGCTGCGTTGACACCCCCCACCCCCCCGATACATCCTCCGGAGCCACATGAGCTTTCGTCTCCCCGCATGGGTTCGCATCGGTCTCGCCGCTGGCCTCCTCTCCGGGGGGCTCGTCGCCGGAGGCCTCGCCGTGGCCCAGCAGGCCGACGACGAGGGCGCCGACGAAGAGGCCTCGATGCAGGTCCGGCGCGCGGCGGACATGACGCCGGCGGACCAGGTGGCGGAGGCGCAACGCCTCCTCTCGAGCGGGCAGTCGATGTCCCTTCGGGTGCAAGGCATGCTCGACCAATCCCGTCGGGAGGGCGACGTGCTCCGGGTGACCTGCCTCGACGACAAGCTCACCCAGGTCAACGCCCACGTGCGCACTCTCGGTGACCGCGTGGAAGCGCTTCAGGAAGCGGTGCGTCTCGCGGACGAGGCTCGCCGAAACCACGAGTACACCGTGATCGTCGTCCTCGGTCAGAACCTCGTGGTGCTCGACCGAGCCGCGAGCGAGTGCATCGGGCAGGACCTGTACGAGATCGGGACGACCCGTGTGGTCACCACGATCGAGCCGGGCAGCCCCGACATCGACCCGGCCCAGCTCTCGGGAGTCCCGGCGGAGAGCATCCCGTTCATTCCCGCTCCCGCGTCTGCGTCGATGTGAACGGCGTCGCGCCCGCCGGGGAGACCGGGCGGGCTCGCTGGACTCTCGGGAGCGCGAATCGGGACGCGGGGCGCCTGGTGACGTGTCTCCTCAGCGACCAGCGCGAAGCTGAACGTTGAGGACAATCACACCCTGCGCCTCGACCACGACGTGTCGGGTCTGGGTGCGGTGCCCAGGTGCGGACACCACGACGTCATACTCGCCGGGTGCGACCTCGGTCGCGAAGCCGCCCTCCGCGTCGGCCACGAGGACGCGGTCGAGCGGGCGGATCTCGATTCTCGCGGCGAGAGCACGCCCGTTGCTCGCTTGAATGACCCCGCGGATCTCGCCTCGCGGCACCGTGCGAGTCATCGCGCTCGCGGTCTCCACGGCCGCTCCCGGGGTGATCTCGAGCATGCCTTCGACCACGTCGAGCCCCTCGGCGACGATGCGGAAATGCGCTCCACCGAGCGGAAGCTCCGCCACCTGCCATAGGCCGTCCCCACCGGTGCTCGCCACGCGGGTCTGTCCGTCGACCGCGCTCGTGAGCTCGACCCGTGCGTTCGCGACGGGCTGACCGTCCTCCATCACCCGACCGAGCGCCGTCCCCAGCGTCGACACGACCTCGGCGGGCGGCGCTTCGGACGGCGCGGGCTCGGTTGCGGCGAGCAGCGAATCCACCGGCGGAGGAGTCTGGGCCCCGATGCGAACGCCGACGCTCAGGCGCACCGCGACCGCGGGCTCGATAGGCGCGTTCGTCACGAACGGTGCGGCGAGCGACGCCGACTGCGGGGTCACTCGGACATCGCCTCCGAGCCCCAGGTAGAACTCCTCCGGGACCAGCCAGATCCGCGCGCCGACTCCGATACGTACCGGCGAGCTTCCGATCACCGAGCTCTCGGTGTAGGTGCGAGAAGAGATCTCCCCGTAGACGTCGAAGCTGTCGGTGACGTACGCGCCGCCGAGCGAGGCGACGAACGCCCCCGAGTCGCTGGCTCCCAGCGACAGGCGGTCCTCGTCCGTGAGGTTGTCGGTGAGCTCGCGCGGCGCCGCCGCGCGGCTGTTGTCGAGGAAGTAGCCGAGATTCAGGGCGAACGTGAAGCGGCCCCCCCCCACGTCGATCGCGTAGGCGCCGAGCGCCCGCAGGAGCAGAGATGTTGCCGCGAGATCGAGCGAGGGCGCCTCCCCGCCGAACACCGTCGCCCGGGCGTCCAGGCCGAGCGTGAGTCCGGTCGAGGGCTCGGCCGCCAGCCTCAGCGAGAGGGCGGGATAGCCAGCGAGCCCATCGTCGGAGCGGTCAGCCGAGGTGACGACGTCGTATCGCCCGCCCGCGTGCAGACCGATCGCGAGCCATGGAAGCGCGTGAATGGCGGCCGCCAAGGTTCCCTCGGCCCGGTGGTGGAGCGAGTCTCCACCGAGCGGTGAGACGTTGAGCGCGTCGGAGCCACTGGCGACGAAGGACGCGCTCACCGCGCGCCCGAGCTGGGGAATGGCGGAGACTCCGAAGCCCGGCAGCGCGTCCGTCGTGTCGGCGACCGTGCACCGCGGGCAACGCTCTTGCGCTCGCGCGGGGAGGTCCGGCACGAGGAGCGCGACCAGAGCGAGCGACAACGCGAAGCGGGGGCAAATCAGCCGCATCGGTGCGATGCTAGCAAGCAACGACGCCGCGGGTCATCCATCGGGATCGGCCAGGAAGCAGGCGATGTCGGCGACGTTCACGCCGGTCGGGCCCGTGTCGATCGCCGAGCCGAGCGTACCGAAGAACGCGGCCGTGTCGTTCTGTTCGAGCGCGGCGCGAGCGTCGAGACCGAGCGACATCCTGCGCCCCCACACTCGCCGCGTCAGGAACGCGCCCGCGTGCTCGCTTGCGCCATCGATGCCGTCGGTCCCGAGGGAGAAGACGAGTCCGTCCGATCGCTCGAGGTAGGCGCCCAGCACCAGCTCCTGGTTTCTTCCCCCGCGCCCCGCGCCGCCCACCGCGACTGTGGTCTCGCCGCCCACGACGAAGCCCCGCGCGCGACCTGCAAACACACGCGCGAGCGCGGCGCCCGCCTCGCGCGCCTCGCCCGACAGTTGCGCCCCGAGATCGTCGATGTCGACGCCGATCGCGCGCGCGGCGTCGATGGCGCCTCGCCGAGCGTGGTCGTTCGTGACGATGGCCTCGACGGGGCCCAGCGCCGAGACCGGAGGTTCGCGGGCGATCGCGGCCTCGACCGAGGCGTCGAAGGTCACGCCTCTCCGAACGAGCACCTCGCGCGCATCCCCTCGAGGCGGTCTCGTCGTCGGGCCCGACGCCACGAGCTCTGGCTGACCGATCACGTCTTCGACCACGAGCGTGAGAAGCTCCGCGCTCGTCGCGGCGGCGAGGCGCCCGCCCTTGACCGACGAGAGCGCCGCACGCACGACGTTGAGCTCATCGATGGGCGTCCCAGCGCGCATGAGCTCGCGCCCGATCCTACGAACGGTCTCGAGCGAGAGTCCCGGCGCCGGTCGCTCGAGCAACGCCGACCCCCCGCCGGAGACGAGCACCAAGAGGGTCCCCTCGGCGCGGGCCGCGAGGCAGAGCGCCTCCTCGGCGTGGCGTGAGGCGTCTGGCGACGGCTCCGGGTGAGACCCGACCCGCACGGTCACTCCCCGCGCGACGAGGTCCGCATGGTCGCCGGGGAGGCCCACGACGAGAGCCTCCCGAGGGCGGATGACCTCGAGCGCCCCGCGCGTCATCGCCGCCGCGCACTTGCCGAAGGCCAGCATCGACACGGGGGCACGCAGTCTTCGGCCCGTCAGAGCTCGCCGCGTCGCTGCCCGCACATCGCAGGCTCGCAGCGCGCCTGCGACGATCCAGGCGACCCGCGGATCGGCGGCGGGCGCGCTCAACAGCCCCTCGCTCTACGCGGGATCGGCGCCCGTGTCGATCGATGCGGATGCCGTGCTCTCACTCGGCGCTGGCGACGCTGTTGCCCCGCTGGTCCTCGAGCAGGCTCAGACCGATCGACAGGGCGCGCCTGGCGCGCTCGAGGATCGCCTCGTCGCCGGCCATCTTTTCACGCGCGCCCGTGAGCGAGCTCTCGAGCTCCGAGACCTTCTGCTCGAGGCCCGCGACCCGCGCCTCGAGCTCCTCGTTCCTCGCTCGGGCTGCCTCGAGCGTCTGTCCGAGGCCGCTCGCTTCGGCGCGCGAGGCTTCGAGCTCGGCTCGCCTCTGCTCGAGCCGCTCTCCTTGGGCCCTCAGGTTGTTCTCGGCTTCGGCGAGCTTTCGGCCCAGCGCCGCGAGCTCGCTCGAATGCTTGCGCGACGTCTCGTCCGCGGCGGCCTTCGCAGCGCCCTCGAGCTCGGCCCGAAGCGCCGCGAGCGCCTCGGTGCGCTCCGCAGCAGCCCGCGCGAGCTCGCTCTCTCGGCGGGCCTCGGCGTCTGCGAGCTCGGCCGCGGTGCTGCTTCTCAGCGCCTCGAGGGCAGCGTCTCTCGCGAGCTCGAGCTCGCTCCGTGTCGTTGCGAGCAGTGTGTCGTGTGCACTCTGCTTGTCCGCCATCGCGTTCGCATGCGCACGCTCGAGCTCGGCTGTCCTCGCCTCGTGCTCGGTTTGCTGCGTGGCGAGGTGCTCCGCGTGAGCCGTCTCGAGCGAGCGCTTCGTGTTCTCGGCGTCGAGGGCGGCAGCGTCGCTCGCCGCCTTGTGCCTGGCCTCCAGGTCTGTGACCGCGCGGGCATGGTCCTCGGTCATGCGGGCCGAGTCCGCCGCGCGGAGGGCCCTCTCGCCGTCGAGCTCCTCCTCGAGCTTCTTGCTGCGCGAGTCGGCGCGCTCGAGCCTCGACTTCAGGTCCTCGGCCCGCTTGGACACCGTCTCCTTGTCGGAGGCCAGCGCCTCCGCTGTCTCGCGGACCTCGACGAGCTGCCTCTCGAGGTCGAGCTGCCGGTCGTTCGCGTCGGCCTGCGCCCGCTCCAGCTCGAGGTTTCGGTCTCGCAGCTCGAGGAGCTGCTTTTCCTTCGCGCTCAGCATGTCCTTGAGCTCGAGCGCCTCTTTGTCCTTCCGATTGATCTGGGCCTGGAGGTCCAGGATGTCCCGGCCGGAGCCGGCCACGGCCCTGGGCGCGGGAGCAGGGCTCGCTGATCGCTTGGCCTCGGAGAGCTCCCGCTCCAGCCTCGCGATCTCGGCGCCCGCGCGCTCGGCGTCGCGCTCCAACCGCATCAAGGCCTCGGCCTTCTCGGCGACCTCCTGCGCGAGCCGAGCGACCTCGTCCGTCGAGGACGGCGCTTCGGTGCTCGCGGCCTTCGCCGCGTCGGCCGCGAGAGCCTCCGCGCGCGCGACCCTGGCTTCGAGGATCTTGGTCCGCTCGCGCTCTTCCGCGAGGGTCGTCGTGGCCAGCTCGAGGTCGGCCTCGAGGCTCTGGGCGCGCTCGCGCAACGCCTCACCGGCGGCATTCGGTGCCGGCTCGGCCCTCGCGCTTGCAGCTGCCTCCACCGCTGCAGGCTTCGGAGCCGCCAGCCCGGCCACGACCGCCTTGGCAGCGGGACTGAGCGTGGCGACGGAGGTGGCCTCTTCCTCCGGCTCCGCGAGGAGCGCATCGAACGCCGAATCCGCGAAGGCTTCGATCTCGCGGTCCACGTCCTGCGGCGCGGGCTGCGAAGCCGAGAGCATTTCGGTCGCCGGGCTGTCGAACCCCGCGTCCTCGGCCGCGGGCCGCGGGAGCGGAACCAGCGCGCCGACACGCTCCAGCAACGCATCGGCCGTGATCGGCTTGTGGGCGTAGTCCTCGGCACGCGTGCGGAGCCGACGGTGCTGCTCGAAGACCTCCTCGGTGGCCTCGCTCGACAAGATCAGAATCGGGATGGCCTGGGTCTCGGTGAGCTTGCGCAGCTTCTTGCAGACGAGGAAGCCGTTCACCCCGGGCAACTCGATCGTGAGCAGGATCAGGTCCGGCCGCGTCTCGACGGCCCTGTCGACGCCGCCGTTCCCATCGCTCGTGACCTCGACCTCGACGCCCCGCGCTGCCAGCGCGGCACGCACCTCGTCGGCGAAGCGAGCGTCGTTCTCGAAGAAGAGGATCCGTTGGCCCATGGCGCTCCTTCCGTGCAAGCGCGCGGCGACGCGCGCTCACGAGCGCCCGGGAGAATAGGGGAGGCCGCGCGCCAGTGTCAACGTCGAATGCCCCGATTCCCTTGAGAAAATCGAGGTTCTCGCGCGTCGCGGCTTCGTACGCGAGCGAGCCTCGCGTGCGTCGCGAGCGCTTCGGGCCTTCGCGGCGCGCTTGCGCTGACGCGGCTCAATTCGCGGGTGACGCCGTCGCGGCCAGTCGGATCATCGACTGGGTGTCGAGGTCGCCCGTGAAGCCGTAGAGCAGGCCGTCGCGCTCGACGACCGGAACCGTGTAGCCTCGGACCCGTCGGTAGTACACGTCGCGATCGCCCACGCGTGCGCGCTCCGCGCCGACTCCGACCTCGTCGACGCCATCGCCCCTCCCCGTCGGTCGCTCGAACACGACCACCGTGACGCGGTGGCCGTCGACGTCGTAATAGAACGCCGCGGCGTCCTGATCGCGGACGTTCGAGATTCGGGCTCCGAGGAGCTCCGCGTTCGCGCTCTCGAACACCACCGGTCTGGCTTGGAAACCCAGCCGACCTCGGAACCAGCGGCTGACCTCACGCTCGGAGCCCCTCACCTCTGCCGGATGCTCGCTCGCGTGTCGTCGAACCACCTCTTCGAACAGGGGAATGACGAAGGCACGGTTCGGCCTCGGGCCTGCGTCGTCGTCGCTGCGCTGCGTCGCGAACGCAGCGAACACCACGGCCGCAGCCGCGGCCGGTACGACGTAGCGTGCGGCCACGAGGTAGCCTCGTCGCCGCCTCGCAGACGGGCCGGTCGCCCGCGCGCTCGCGTCTTCGAGCGGCGCGGTCTCCCGGGCCGGCTGCGCGACGACCGTCTCCTCGCTTGCCTCTCGTTGCGCGTCCTCCAGCGCCGCGAGGAGCTTCTTTCGCAGCGCGTCCGGGGCCCTCGTGCCTCCGAGCGCGCGCTTGGTCTCCGCCTTGACGGCCCGCGTCAGGGCTGCTTCCTCACGGCAGTGAGGGCAGCTCGCGAGGTGCGAGTCGAACTCCACCTGTGTGGTCGTGTCGAGCTCGCCGTCGACATGTGCGTCGACGTTCCTCGAGACGACGCGGCAAGAGATCATCCGGCGGCCTCCTTCTTCTTGCTCTCGCGGGTGCGTCGGTAGGCCTCGAGGTCGACCGGGCTCGAGGCAGCGCCGGCCTCCGTCGCGGGCACGATCCCGAGCTCCACTGCGTGGTCGAGCAAGCGGACCTGGAGCTGCTTGCGGGCGCGGTGCAGACGCGACATGACGGTCCCGATGGGACAGCCGACGACCTCGGCGATCTCCTTGTACGAGAGCTCCTCGAGATCGGCGAGCAGGATCATCAGCCGGTGCTCGTCGGAGAGCTCGTCGAGCGCCGCTTGAATCTCTTGCGAGACGATGGAGCGCAATGCATCGCCGTCCGGATCGTGCAGCGCGCGCATCGCGGCGCGGCTCATCACGCCCTCACCGACGGGCTCCGCATCGTCGCCGTCGAACACCCGGCGCTCGCGGTGGGTGCGCCGGTACTTGTTGATGAAGGTGTTCGTCAGCACGCGCAGCAGCCACGCGCGCATGTTGGTCCCCGGCTCGTACCGGTCGTAGAAGCGGTAGGCCTTGAGGAACGCGTCCTGGACGAGATCCTCGGCGTCGGACTCGCTGCGGGTGAGGCGGAGCGCGGTGCCGTACATCGAGTCGAGGTGCGTGAGTGCCTCGGCTGCGAACTGGTCTCGTCGGGTTTCGGGGGAGGGAGGCACGGAGGTCGGGTCGAGAGGGGCCATCGCAGTCTTTCCGGAACCATCACCGGTTCCTCGTGACTGGCGCTACGGACGAACCCGCAGCCCATTTCGCGCATTCCCGCGACACGAGAACGCGCGAGTGGCCGAACCAGTAACCAAGCGCACGGACCGTGGAAGGGCCTACGAGCGTTCCGTGCCTGTCCTTCCGTTTTCCCGATGGGACGCGCCCGAGCCTTCGTCCCCGAGGTCCCCGCCGCTCCGGCGCTTCTGGACCTCGACCAGTTTTTGCTCGAGCTCTTCGATCCGAGCGTGCAGGCGCATCACCTCCGATTGAAGTTGATGCACCGATTGAATCGCCGTCCCGAGCACGACGCGGACCCGCTCGTCGGCAAGCCGCTGCAGCTCGTCGATGGCCTCCTTCGGGTGCAGGAGGAGGTTCTTGCGCTCGCTCCTCTCCTCGACGTTTTCCTGTCTCGACTCGGGCGACTTCGCCTCGGCCGACCTCGGCTCGGCTTGCCTCGGCTCGGCCTGTTTGGGCTCCGGCCTCTCCGTGTCGCCTGCGTCGCGGCGCGCGATGAGCTTCCCCATCGGTCCCTCGCGCAGGGTCGTGATCAGGCGCTCGCTCTGGGTTTGAATGAGCTCCCCGCCGTTCTGGATCAGCGAACGGAGCGTGCCCATGGTCTTGGGCCCCGGCTTGTCGCCGCTGTTGCGCTCCGACTCGTAGACGATCTGAGCGAGCGTGGCGTTCGTGAGGTCCTCTTTCGTGGTGTTGTCGATGATCGTGACGTCTTCGCCGCCCTTCACGTACTCGGCGATCTGAAGCAACGTGACGTAGCGGCTGTCCCGGGTGTCGTAGAGCTTGCGGTTCGCGTAGCGCTTGATGACGCGCGGGCTCGGGGGCTCGTTGATGTTGGGGGTGGTCTCCATGCGCGCTCCGCCAGCCTCCGCCACGGTTCCAGAGGCAACGCGCTGCGTCAAGGCCTCCGACGCGCTCGCCATGCCGTTCGCGATGGCAGGAGCCAAACCGTCGGCTCTCCACCATAGTTGTCGCGTGGACGGACTTGCCCACGAGGTGCTGTCGGTCGCCTGCGCCATCCGCGATCCGTCGATGGCGACCGGCTATGTTCGCTCGGTGCTTCGCAGCCGCCCGGTCGAGGAGGTCTGTGACCTCATGACCGTGGTGCATGCCGCCTCGATCGCGCGTGACCCGAAGGCGGGAGAGCTGTGGCTCCTGTTCGCGATCGTCCTCGCCAGCGCAGCCGAGAACCCGCTGGCCGAGCGGATCGCTCGGGCGCTCCGCCGACGCGGACACGCCGAGCTGGCCGACGCGATGGAGAGCGTGTCCGAGAATGACGAGGTGCTCGGCCGGGTTCCCGATTTCGGCAAGGGCCGTCCTTTGTCGCTCGGCGAGCGCAAGTCGGTGGCTCGCACGCGCGATCGCCAGCTCCTGCTACGGGTCTTGCGCGACCCGCACCCGGACGTGATCCGCATCCTTCTCGGGAACCCGCACCTCACCGAGACGGACGTCATCCGGCTGTGCGCGCAGCGTCCCATCCAGGCCGAGGTCCTCCGAGAGGTCTGCACATCGCCTCGCTGGGTGATTCGTCCCGGAGTCCGGGTCGCGCTGGTGAAGAACCCCCACCTGCCAGTGCCTCTGGCGCTTCGCTTCGTTCCCCAGCTCGGTTCGACCGAACTGCGCGCGATTGTCGGATCCCCCGAGCTCGACGCGCGCCTTCGCGACGCGTGCGCCACCGCGCTCGCACCGCGCACCCTGCACTGATTTCGTCGGAGTGTCCGTGCGCGCCCTCGCCCGCGAAGCGGGACCCGCTCCCGCTCCACTCGCTGGCGCGACTCCGAGCCTGCCCGGTCAGCTCTTGTCGATGAGCTCGGCGTCGGAGACCCCGGCCTTGACGTCCTGGGCGCTCGACTTCTCGGTCACTCGCTTGTCCTTCGAGGTGACCTCGATGTCGTCGTCCGTGTTGAGTCCGCGCTTGAGGCCCTTGATGGCCTTTCCCAGACCCTCGCCGATCTGCGGGAGCCGGGCCGCTCCGAAGACGAGCAACACGATGAGCAGGATGATGATCAGCTCGCCCATTCCGAGATTCGGCACGGGTTCCTCCTGGAAGCGTCCAGCCTACGTGGCTCGACCTGATGCGGCAAGGCGCGAGCCTGACGTTCACGCCGTGCTGGCAAGGACAGCGCGACGTGCGACAACGCGCCGGTGGCGACCATCATCCTGTCGCGCGGCCGCGTGCAGCCCGTGTGGGCGGGGCATCCGTGGGTCTTCGCGCAGGCGATCGAGCGGATCGAAGGCGCGCCGACCGGTGGCGATGTCGTCGACGTCGTCGACCCCGAGGGTCGGCACCTCGGTCGCGGCTATTACTCGCCGAGCTCTGCGATCCCCGTGCGGATCGCGACGCGCGACCGGGCCGATCCCCTCGACGGGTTGTCGATCGGGAAGAAGATCGAGCGAGCGGCTGCGCTCCGTGCTCGATGCGGACTCCCGAGCGACGACACGACGGGCTACCGCCTCGTGCACGCCGAGGGCGATGGCCTGCCTGGGCTCGTCGTGGACGTGCTCACCGACGTCGCGGTCGTGCAGTTGCTGACCCTAGGGATGAAGCGCCGGGAAGACGACGTCTTCGCGCACGTCGCGCGCGTGACGGGCGTCCGGACCGTCCTCGAGGTCGCGAGCGAGAAGGCCGCCCAGCGCGAGGGCTTCGAGGCCGAGACGCGGGTCGTCCGCGGCCCCGATCCCGAGCGGATCGAGCTGCTCGAGCGAGGCCTCTCGTTCGAGGTCGAGACCCACATCACGCAGAAGACGGGCTTCTACTTCGACCAGCGCGACAACCGCGCGCGGGTCGAGGCGCTCGCGCAGGGCGCGCGCGTGCTCGACCTCTACGCGTTCGTCGGCGCGTTCGGCCTCTCCGCGGCGCGGGGAGGCGCGAGCCACGTGCTCTCGGTCGACAGCTCCGCGCCGGCCGTCGCGATGGCGGCTCGCAACGCGCACCGGCACGGGCTCTCGGGGCGCATCAGCACCGAGCGCGGCGACGTTCGGCACGTGCTCACCGAGCTTCAGAAGAAGCGTGAGCGCTTCGACCTCGTCGTGGCCGATCCGCCCAAGCTCGCGCCGAGCGTCAAGCACCTCGAGCGCGCGCGGAGCGCCTACCGGAAGCTCAACGCGGAGTGCGTGAAGGTGACGGCCACCGATGGGATCCTCGTGACCTGCTCGTGCTCGGCCGCGATGGAGCTCGACGACTTCGTGCGCACGGTGACCCTCGGCGCGCGTGATGCGAACGCCGACCTGACCCTGCTCGCGATCGGCTCTCAGGGCCTCGATCACCCGACCCCGGCGGCATTTCCGGAGGGGCGCTACCTCAAGTGCCTGTTTTTCCGCGTGGTGCGATGAAGCCGATCGAGCACATCTCCCGAAGCGTGCGCGCGCTCCTCTTCGACGTCGACGACACCGTCACGACGGAGGGGCGCCTCGAACCGATCGCGATCGACGCGCTCGAGCGACTTCGCGAGGCAGGCATCGTCACCGTCGCGGTGACGGGCCGCCCGCTCGGCTGGGCCGAGGTGATCGCGTGGACGTGGCCCGTCGACCTCGCCGTCGGAGAGAACGGCGCGGGCTGGATGTGGCGCGAGGGACGCAGCTTCTTCACCCGGTACTACGACAGCGAGGACGTGCGACGATCCCAGCGCGTCGCGCTCGACGCGATCGTGGCGCGCATCGGGCGCGAGGTGCCCTCGCTGCCGCACGCCGGGGATCAAGCGCTGCGCCGCTGCGACGTGGCCTGGGACATCGGAGAGACGTGGCAGGCGCCCGAGGACGAGATCGCGCGCGCGCGAACGCTCATCGAGGCCGCCGGACTGCGCGCTCCGTGCTCGAGCGTCCATCTGCATGCGGTGCCCGGTCGCTGGGACAAGGCCAGAGGCGCGCTGCGTGCGGTCGCGGATCGGTTCGGGCTGGGCGAGGATGAGGCGCGCGCCGGCTGCGCGTTCATCGGCGACTCGGGCAACGACGCCGAGGCGTTCGCGTTCTTCGAGACCAGCGTAGGCGTCGCGAACGTGCGCGCGCACCTCGACCGGATCGCGACGCCGCCGCGCTACGGCACCGAAAGCCCACGCGGGCGCGGCTTCGACGAGCTCGCGACCCGCCTCATCGCGCTCTCGAGGCCCCGTGACTGAGCGCGGTGAGAAGCGCATCTCGACTCCGCTCGTCCTCGCGGCCTCGAGCGGGATGATCGCCATCGGGCTCGTCGCGTTCATGGGAGTTCAGACCTCGCGGAGGGTCGAAGACGAACAGGCGTCGCGCCAAGAGCTCGCGGCGCTCGTGCTCGATGACCGGCCCGCGGAGGCCGCCGCGGAGCGCTACCTGGATGCGTGGCGCCGACGTGCCTGGGACGACGCCGCGCGCATCTCGGTGGGCGAGGCGCGCGAGGCGGCGCTCCGCAAGAAACGGCTCGACCTCGAGATGGATCCCACCGACCGCGCGATGGCGCGAGAGGTCTGGGAGCGGCTCGCGAGCGCGCCGCTCGAGGTCGAGCTGTCCGGGAGCGAGAACCTCGAGGGCGGCGCCATCGCGCTCTCCGGGGTGGCATCGTACCGCTTCATGGGCTCGCCGTACCGACGCGAGGTGCGCTGGGAGGTCGTGCCGGAGGACGTGGCAGGGCGCCGGCTGTATCGGGTCCGTCGCATGGACAACGGCGCCGTGCTGAGCGAGGTGCCAGCGCTCCTCCGGGGCGAAGATTGACGGAGATCGAGAGCTGCTCATGAGCACGCGACACGGACATTCGCCCGATGCGCTCCGGTGGGCGACGGACGCACACTACGAGGACGCCGAGCGCTACGATCGGACCTACCGTCTGCGCCGGCATGACGTGGCGTTCTATCGGGAGATGGCGGCCGAGCACGGAGGCCCCGTGCTCGAGCTCGGCATCGGAACGGGCCGCGTTGCCCTCGCGATCGCGCGCGACGGTCACGAGGTGGTCGGGATCGAGCGCATGGCGCCGATGCTCGCCAGGCTCCGAGCGCGTCTCGCAACGGAGCCTCTCGCCGTGCGAGAGCGCATCGAGCTCGTCCGCGGCGACATCCGTCGATTCCGCCTCGCGCCTCGCCGCTTCCCGCTCGTCATTGCTCCGTTCAACGTGATGATGCACCTCTACCGGCGACAGGAGCTCGAGTCGATGCTCGCCTCCGTCCGCGCGCACCTCGCCCCGCGCGGGGTCTTCGTGCTCGACGTCCGTATGCCCGACCTCCGTTCGTTCACGCGCGATCCAGGGCGGGCGTTCAAGTGCCCACCGCTCAAGGACCCGAGCGACGGCTCCGCATGGGACACTGCCGAGCAGTTCCAGTACGACGCGCTGACGCAGGTGCAGATGATCACCAGCACGTTCCGCGAGGCATCTCCCCCAGCTGGCCTACCGCCGCGGGCGTACGTGAAGCCGCTCGCCCATCGACAGTTCTTTCCGCAGGAGCTCGAGCTCCTGCTCCACTACAACGGCTTCTCGATCCGCGACCGCTGGGGGGACTTCGAGAGAGGACCGATCCACGTCGACTGCGAGACGCAGATCCTCGTCGCCACCGCACGGAAGCGCTGAAGCTGGTAACCTTCGCCGAGCATGGCTCGACTCTCGCTGCCGTGGTCTGCGTTCCGCTGCGTGCGTCGCTCGGGGGGCGAGCGCGCGCTCGACCTCGTGCTCGTCGGCCTCTTGTCGCTGGGCTGCATCGCCTCGCTCGGCGGGTGCGAGGAGGCGCCTCTGCCCCCCGAGCCCATGCGGGTCCGCGCCGATGCGGGCCCGCGCCCGGACGCCGATCCCTGTGAGCTCCGAGCCGAGCTCTGCGACGGCGAGGACGACAACTGCAACGGGGTCGCCGACGACGGGTGCGAAGCGTGCGAGAGCGCGGAGCGGACCCGCTCGAACGTCGGCTGCGAGTACTGGCCCGTACCGCTTGCCAACACGCCGGAGTTGAACCCGAGCGTCTTCGATTTCCGAGTGGTCATCGCAAATCCGAACGAGGTTGCGGCCCACGTGCGCATCACCCGGGGCGGCGCGACCGCGTGGAGCGGTACGGTGGACGCGTCGGGCCTCCGGGACGTGGCGCTGCCCTGGGTCGATGGCCAATCGTTCGCGGTTGCGCCCGTGGACGCGAGGAGCTTCGTGGCGGCGGGAGCGTACCGGCTCGTCTCCGACCTCCCTGTCATCGTCTCGCAGTTCAACCCGTTCGAGTACGCGAACGAAGGTGCGTTCTCGTATACGAACGACGCCTCGCTGCTTCTCCCGGCGCACGTCCTGACCGGGCGCTACGTCACTTCGACCTACGCGCCGCTCTCGATCGGGGCATCGGGTGACGGAGTCTCGGTCCCGGGCTACGTCGCTGTCGTTGGCGTCAGGCCGGGCACGACCACGGTCCGGGTCACGGCGGGCGGCGCGGTGGCGGCGTCCTCGGACGGTCGCATCGCGGGCGGAGCGCGCGGTGCCACGTTTTCCATCGCGCTCGAGCAGGGCGAGGTGGCGCATGTGGTCGCCGCCTCGCCGCCCATCTGCGCGGCCGACCGGCCGGGGTACCGCGGCGTGGATGGAGCGATGGAGCCCCTCTTCGTGTGTCACGAGCGCGAGTACGACCTCACGGGCACCACCCTCGAGGCGGACCAGCCGGTGGCCGTGTTCGGAGGGCACGTCTGCGCCTTCGTCCCGTGGGACGCTCAGGCCTGCGACCACCTCGAGGAGCAGATGCCCCCGATCGAGACCCTGGGTCGCGACTACGTCGGGGCGCCCATGGGAGATGGCAGCCTCGCGGACACGAACCTCGTGCGCGTGGTGGCGGGGACCGACGACACGCGGGTCATGATCGAGGGAGCCCTCGGCAGCGGCACGCTGAACGCGGGCGAATTCATCGAGTTCGAGGCGACCCGGCCCTTCCGGATCTCCGCGACGCAGGGAGTCCTCGTCGCGCAGTACCTGAGGGGACAGTTCACCGGGGGGCCTGACTCTGCCGTGAGGGGCGACCCTGCGATGACGCTGCTGGTGCCCGCGGAGCAGTTCCGAAGCGACTACACGTTCATCCTGCCGACTTCCTACCGTCCGGACACCAACGGGCAGAACTACGTGCTCGTGACGCGACCGCCGGGCCTCGAGATCACGGTCGATGGGATGCCGGCAACGGCCCCCTTCACGCCGGTCGCGACGAGCGAGGTCGCGGTCCTGGCGCTCACGGGGGGAGCGCACTCGATCCGCGCCAGCGGCGAGTTCGGGATCCTCGCGTACGGGCTCGGGTCCTTCACGAGCTATGCGACGCCGGCCGGCTTGAACCTCGAGCCGATCGAGTACGCGTGCGCTCGGACCGATGAATCCTGCCTTCGGGACGCCGACTGCTGCAGTGGGTATTGCCGTGTCCCGCCGGGCGCCGGAGATCTCGATCCTGGATTCTGCTCCACCGAGCTGGTCTGTCGCACGGAGGGGCAGTCGTGCGAATCCACCGAGGACTGCTGCACGCGCGGGGTGCCCCTGCGCTGCATCGAGAGGATCTGCGCCCAGCCGCTGGATTGAGCGATCGACCCACTTCACCGAGCGTGCGAGATGAAGCAACGACACTGCGGGTCTGAATCGTCCTGGTCACGCAGCTCCGAATCGTCCTGTTCACGCAGATCGACGTCCGTGAGGTCGTGGGCCCTCGGCGTGATCTTGGTCTCGGGCGGCTGCGAAGAGGCGCCGATTCCCCCCGAGCCGATGCGCCGGGACTCGGGTCCTCGGCCCGACTCGGGTCCTCCCGATGCGGGTCCGAGTTGCGACGAGACTCCCGTGCTGTACGCGTTCACGGGGTAGCGCGTGTGATCAGGGGATCGACACGGGATCAAGAGCATGATCGA
>JBKDQC010000173.1:0-5918 GCA_046342295.1 Deltaproteobacteria bacterium
CCCCTGGGGCGATCGCGCGGCCCGCGATCGTTTCGCCGCGCTCTTGGAAGATCGCTTCCACCGGGAGCGACGCGGTCAAGAGGGGCGCAGCGTCGACAGATCGATGTGCACCCGGTAGTCCACGCACTCGCCCGCCGCGAACGTCACACGGTTGACGTAGGGCGTGGAGATCACGCGGCCGTCCCGCATCCGATAGAGGGCGTTCGCGCGCCAGAGCAGCGCCTCGTCCAGATCGTAGACCTCGAGCAACTCGTGCTCGAGCGCCAAGAACGGGCTCTGCGCGAAGAAGCCGGCGAGCATGGCGCGCACGCCGTCGCGCGTCTTCACCGGCGGCATCCCGCCGATCTGGAACGTCGCGTCGGCGGCGAAGTGCGCCGCGATGCGATCCGCGTCCTTCGTCCCGTCGCCCCGGACCAGGTCCTCGAGGACCGCGCGGCGCTCCGGTCGGAGCGACTCGAGCTTCGAGAGGTTTGCGTGGGAGAAGGAGATCGGCAGGTCTTCGGTGTTGGGCATCGGAGGGCTCCTTGTTGTTGGCCGCGGGGCGGCGAGCGCCGCCTCGACGTCTCCGAGCATGGGGGCTCCAATACATTCACACCATGAGCTCGTTTGAATGAACTAGCTTCACGACATGAACCTGACGCGCTCACCGATCGCGACCGTCGATCTCAACATGCTCCGCGCGCTGGACGCGCTGCTCGAGTCCGCGAGCGTCGCCTCTGCCGCGGAGCGTTTGGCGATCACGCCCGCCGCGGCCAGCAACGCGCTACGCCGGCTTCGCGAGCACTTCGGCGACGCGCTGCTCGTGCGGAGCGGGTCGCGGATGGTGCGCACCGTGCTCGGGGAGCGCCTGCGGGAGCCTGCCGCCGAGGGGATGCGCGCGGTGACCAAGGCGCTCGCGATCGCTCCGTCCTTCGAGCCCCGACACGCGACGGGGACCGTTTGCGTCGCGACCTCCGACCACGTCGACGCGGTCTGGCTCGAGCCGCTCCGCGCCCAGCTCGCGCGCGACGCCCCGCAGATCGAGATCGTCCTCCTGCCGTACGCGCGCGAGTCCGCGGCGCGGGCGGCGGAGGGTGAGGTCGACCTCGTGATCGCGCCACAAGCGCGCTTCGCCGACTCCCTGCGCGCCGTGTACTTCGTCGACGAGCCCTACGCGCTGGTCCTGCGCAAGGGGCACCCCCAGGGGCGCCGTCGACTCGACGTCGACGCCGTCGCCGAGCTCCCGCACCTGGTCGTCAGCCCCGTCGGGGACGCGTCGCCGACGGCGGTCGATCGCGCGCTGGCCGAGGTGGGGCGGCGGCGTCGGGTGCTTCGGCGCGTGACGAGCTTCTCGAGCGGGCTCCTCATCGTCGCCACCTCGGACCTGGTCGGCGTCGTCCCACAGAGCTTCGCCGCGCTGCACGCGTCGCGGCTCGACCTGCGTCTTCACGAGCTGCCGATCGTGGTCCGCCCAGCGAGGCTCAGCTTGGCGTGGAGCGCGCGGCTGCACGACGACCCGCTCCACGCCTTCGTGCGTCGACGACTGACCGCGCTCGCCAAAAGCGCGGGGCAGCGGCGGCAGAGCGACCGCGCCGCCCGCTCGCGCTCGTCCTCGCCGTCCCGACCGCGCTCTTGACGGTCGCTTCAGCGGTCAGAACGGCGGCGCGTCGCGGTCACCCCCTGCGTGCCCCCGCCAGCGCGCAGAACACCTCCAACATCAGCGACTCGATGTGGTGGCTCCCGAACCTCTGCACGGCGGTGATGCTGCCCGTGCGTCCGTCGGCGATGCCGCTGGCGTCGGCGATTTGGTGGCTCGGTCGCTTCGCACGAGCGCACGCTGCGCGGTCAGCGGCTCGTGACGTGATTCTCACGCCGGTGATCGGACATCCCCCGCCGGTGCAGGGACATCTGGCGACCGACGTGGACTTCGACACGGCGATGGAGCGGATCCTCCATCACTTCCCCTTCACTGGCATCCTCAACGCGACGGGTGAGCCCGCGCTCTCGCTCCCTCTCGGGCGTACGGCGAGGGACCTGCCGATTGGCGTCCAGCTCGTGGGGCGAGTGCATCAAGAGGCGCTGTTGTTGTCGCTCGCGAGCGAGTTCGAGGCGGCGCACCCCTGGTCGCGGATCGCGCCGCGACGCATCTTCGGCCGATGTCTGCGCGGGACCTCGCGTTGTCCGCCTGCATCGCCCTGATAGCGTGCCGGCGTGCTCTTGCGACGGCGGCGGCATGGGCGAGGACGCGTCTGCGTGACTGGAGGCGTTCGTCGAGGTGAGCTCGGACTCGGGCGCGATCGAGACCGGGCGCGACGGGGACGACGCATAGGGCCTCGACGCGCCGGGGCTCGATGCGACGTCGCCGCAAGATGCGCTCGGCGCTCGAGATGCCCCGGGGGGCGAGGACGCTGCGCGGAGAGAAAACGCCACCATCGCCGCGGACGTCGGGCGCATCGATGCGGGCTGTCCACGCTCGGAGCCCACGCGGATGGCGGGGATCTGCGACGGGCGCGCTCGTGCCACCTGTCAGAGGTGGAGCGACGGTCTCGCCGGGGGGCGTATGACCATCGCGTCCTGCGTGGCCGGCGGCTTCTGCGCGCGAGCGAGCTCGTGTACGGCGTCCGATCTCGACACGTGCACGTGCAGAGCAGGTCCGCACTGCTCCGCCGATCGCGTCTGTGTGTTCAGCGAGGCATGTCTCCGCGCTGCGAGTGCATCAGCCCGTAGCGGTCCACTTCCGGGTGACGATCACGGCGCGCCGACGACGTAGGTCGGATTCGAATGGACCCAGGGGACCTCGGCTCGCTGTACCAGTACTTCCCGACGAAGGAAGCGATGCTCGTCGCCGTCGCAGAGCCGCACGTCGACGAGATGACGGCCCTCGTGACGGAGGAGCTCGGAGCGGGGCTGTCGCTCCCGCTGCCCGAGCTCGCCAGGTCCCTGGTGCGCGCGGCCGTGCTCGTGCATGCGCGCGACCCGAAGCTCCACGAGATGCTGCTCCACGAGCTCCCGCGCCAGGGCGGCGTCGACCTGGCGCGCCGCGCCGAGCACGTCCTACGCGTAGCGCTCCTCGGCGCGCTCTCCTCGCGCGAGGACGTGCGCCAGGAACACCTTGAGCTCGACGTGTCGATCGCCATCACGGCCGTCGATGCCATCACCCCCGCCGCGGTGCTCTCCGACCCGAGCCTGCTCGCCCAGCCCCACTTCGAAGCCGAGGTGGCGCGGCTCGTCAGCGGACTGCTCGCGCGGTGAAACAGCGCCGACTTGGTCCGTGCGTGGCCCGAAGGCAGGGCGCGGCAACCTCGACGCTGGGTAGAATGTGTGCGAGAGGGGGCGATGCTGGCAGAGGCCGTCCTCGAGGAGATTCGCTTCCGTGTCGTCCAGGGGCTCGAGAATCGCGAGGCCACGTTCGAGTGGATCGTCGGCAACCATCCCCGGGACCTTGGGATCACCAAAGCCGAGTACACACCGGCGGATCTGGACCCCGCCACGGAGGCAATGCTGCGTGATGCCATCGAGCACGCCTTCACCGAGCGAGCGCGCGAGATGGAGGACTGGCCCGACCGCACCGACTGCGACCGGCTTCGCGCTGCCTTCGATGCGCTCGACGCCCAGGGCATCGTCGCGCTGGAGAGTCCTGGACTGACTCGGGACGACAGCATCGCTGCGGCGGCGGACCTCGCCATCGTACGAGACGAGGTACGTGCGGACGGAGGCCACGGCTTCTGCTTCTTCACCTGGATCGACATGGCGGACGCCATCGACGGCGAGGGCCTCTCTCTCGCCTGGGGCACCTTCCGAGAAGAGCCTGCGCGGCCGGCCCCCCCTCCGCCGCCGACGTGCCCTCTCTGCGAGGGGCGCGGGTGGAGGGCTCCGAGTGACCCGAGCGATTTTCCGACCGTCTGCGAGTGTCGCAAGTCACCCCCCGACGTGCCTCGTGAGGCGCCCGCCCCGACACGGGCCGACGAGGTCGGCGCGGCCGTGTTGCGGGCGTGCCGCGATGCTGGCTTGAAGGCCGAGTGGGACGGCAAAGGCACCTCGTTCATCGAGCTTCCGGACTTCCGGTGGCAACGGCGGCTCGTGCGGTCGCAAGACTCGGACGTGCGAGACTTTCTGCAGAGCTGGGAGCTCGAGATCCGCGCTGGCTACACCGCCCCGAGCGAGCTCCTCGAGGCGCTGGAAGACCGCGCAGGGGCTTGGTTCGAGAAGTTCTCCGACTTCGGGCCTGCTCTTCGAAAGCGTCTGCGAGCGCACACGGTTCGTGTTCTCGAGGAGGAGGAACGACGCGAGGCGAGCTGGTCGGAAGCCACGCCCAACGACAGGATCACCGGGGCCTTCGCCGACCTTCGGGCTCGAGGTGTCCTCGCACGCGAGTGCCTCGGCCTCACGATTCAAGATGGCTGGGGATACGCCGGGACGGAGGCAGAGTCCGACTGTCGTGGGGTCGTGTTCTTTCATCACGAGGATGTCATCGACGGGGTCGCCGGGAACGGGCTCCTCCTCGCCTTCGGGGCGCTTCGCGTGGCACCGGCGGAGGACGACGCTGCGACCGTCGCGCTCGGGCGGGAGATCGTATCGGTGCTCACCGAGCACGGTGTTCCGGCCAGCTGGAGCGAATCGGTGGCAGAGCGGATACGCGCTGCTCCGTTCGAGTGGCGGAAACGGCGATGGACGGAAGCTCCGGCGTACGAGCGTGGGAAGGCGAGGTACGAATCGCCGAAGCGCCCGTCCTTCCTGTCGCGCATCTTCGGAGGTGCAGGTCGAGCGCCGACCGAGACGTCCGGGCAACGGACGCTCGAGGCCGCCGGAGCACGGCGAGCGGGGATCGTCGTGCAAGCGTGGCGTGATGAGCGTGGCTTCCATCTCCCGCGCTCCCGAAGCCTTCGGGAGGCGTGGAAGGCCCTCGGCAACGGCGGCGACGCACACGCCGGTCACCTCGGGATACCTCACGCCTTCGTGAGGACCGGGGCGTACACGAGCATGGTGCCGCAGCTCGCCATCGTGAACCTGCGGGCGGAGAAGGACGCGCTCTTTCTCCTCGGCGCAAAGGCGAGGGCATCGCAGTCTGCCTGAGCGCCCCCGCGGGGATCGCTGACGCCCGGAGGGACCTTCCGTAGACGGAGGGGCCGTGCCACCACGTGGTCATCCCGCCATCGTGATGCTGGGGCCCGAGCCGCTCCGCGCGAGGACCGCCCGCGCCGACGCCGGCGACCTCTCCTTCACGGTGGCCGCCCATCGTCCGCGAGCACCACTTCGCGTCCCGGCTCTCGCCGCAACGGACGGGGCCATCATCGGATGGACAGAGAGATACGCAAGCGCTTCACTCGAAGAAAAGGTGTCGGCGTACGCGGGGTCGAGAGCCACGGCGCGCAGGCGGTGGCGGATCGCGATGCGCATGCGCTTCTCGGCCCAGGCCCCTCACGCAGCGTGCGCGATCTCGGCGGGAGACCCCTCAACCAGCTCGCCCGGTAACAGTGAAGGCGGGTCGATCCTCGCGAGCGCCGAAGTCCAGGATGAGGTGTGTAGCCAGGCAGGAAAGGGCCACTTCGGATCGCATGGGACCGTAGTACGTACGAACTGTACCCTCGCTGAGCACCTACGAGCTCGCGCAGCTGTGCAGCGACGCGACGGCCGAGCGAGCGCAAGGCTGGCGGACAGCCGGGACACCCGCGCCCGCAGCGCACGCTGCTGCCGCCCGAGCGAGTGACGCGTACACGTCCGCACTTTCCGTGTCGCTGCAGCAACCCCGACTGCCGAGCCGAGCTCCCGAAGACGCCTGCCGGCGAGCCCCTGCGCGAACAGACGATCGAAGTGCCGAAGATCGTTCCCGACGTGACCGAGGATCAGTGGCACTCGGTGCGCTGCCTGAAGTGCCAGCGCGTCACCCAGGCCAAGCCCAAGGGTCGGCAGCGCGGCATGTGCGGTCCGAACCTCATCGC
>JBKDQC010000174.1:0-4678 GCA_046342295.1 Deltaproteobacteria bacterium
CCCTACGCGCCGGCGCCGCAATACGCGCCCTACGGTCGCCGCGTCCTCATCCTGCGGTGACATCCCTCGCGGGCCCCTGCCGCGCGAAGCGGCGGTCCATCCGCGCCATGCTGTGTACACTGCGCCGCGATGATCGCGACCGCGACGAGCCAGCGCACCCTGCTCGTGCTCCACACTGGAGGCACGATCGGAATGCGCCCAGGGCCCCGCGGCTTCACACCCTCCCGAGGTGCGCTTCTCGAGACGATCGCGGCGACGCCGCAGCTGCACGATCCGGCGGTGCCCGTCGGGGAGCGAGAGGGGCGACCGAGCTTCACGACGCCTCCGTTCGCCACGGGCGCACGCGTCCGCTACGAGGTCCTCGAGTACGACCCCTTGCTCGACTCCGCCAACCTCGAGCTCTCGCACTGGGCGCGCTTCGCGGAGGATCTCGGTCGCTTCCACGATCTCTACGATGGCTTCGTCGTGCTGCACGGCACCGACACGATGGCGTTCACTGCGTCGGCGCTGTCGTTCATGCTCGAGGGGCTCGCGAAGCCGGTGGTGCTGACGGGCTCCCAGATCCCGCTCGTGCGCCTCCGCAACGACGCGCTCGACAACTTCCTCGGAGCGCTCGGGCTCGCGGCGCTCTACCCGATCCCCGAGGTGACGCTCTACTTCCACCACAAGCTCTTGCGCGGCAACCGCGCGAGCAAGCACGACGCCTCGAGCCTCGATGCGTTCGACTCGCCCAACCTCGCCCCGCTCGCGACCGTCGGTATCGACGTGGAGCTGAACGAGCCGCGGCTCCTTCCGGCCGACCCTCGGCCGTTCCGCGTGAGGACGGAGCTCAGCCCGCACGTCGCCTCGCTGCGTCTCTACCCGGGCATCACGGCGGCCGTGCTCGAGAATTTCCTCCGGCCCCCGCTCGAGGGCCTGGTGCTCGAGACGTACGGCTCCGGCAACGGCCCCGAGCGCGCCGACCTCCTCGCCGTGCTCCGCGAGGCGAGCGCCCGAGGCGTTCTGATCCTCAACGTGACGCAGTGTCCGCGGGGGCAAGTGCGCGGCGACTACCAGGTCGGTCGCGCGCTCGCCGAGGCCGGCGTGATCGCGGGCGGCGATCTCACGTCCGAGGCCGCCATGGCCAAGCTCGCCCTCGTGCTCGGCCAGCGCGCAACCGCGGGCTGGACGCGCGAGGCGCAGACGCACCTGCTCCAGACGCCACTTCGCGGCGAGATGAGCGGCTGAGCCAGCACGAGGAGCGCGCGGAACGCCGGCCGACCGGCCGAAATCCTTGGAAACATGGGACTTCCGCGCTTGACACCCCTGCACCTGACCCGTACGAAGCGGCCCGCGAAATGACCGGGTATCCGACCACGCTCGTCGAGGCGCTCGACCGCCTCCCTCGCGGCGACGCGCGCGGCTTCCGCTTCCTCACGTCCGATCGACGCGAACGCTTCTTCTCGTGGGAAGCGCTTCGTGCCGAGGCCCACCGGCGCGCGGCGATCCTCGCGGCCACCGGCCTCGAGAAGGGCGACACGGTCGCGCTGGTCTGTCCGGAGAACGACGAATTCGTCCTCACCTTCCTGGGCTGCTCGGTGGGGGGCTTCGTGCCCGTCCCCATCTTTCCGGGCGCGACCTTCAAGGCGAGCGAGCACTACGTCGACACGCTCGAGCACATCGTCCGGGCTGCGCGCTCCAAGGTGCTCGTCTGCATCGCGAAGAACGCCGACGTCATCGCGAAGCTCGAGGCGCGAGAGTCGGCCAAGGGCCTCGTCGTGCTGCGCGCGGACGAGGACTTCGCGGGCGAGGCTCCGGCGTTCACGCCGCCCGTCGTCACGCCCGACGACCTCTGCTTCCTCCAGTTCACCTCCGGCTCGACGAACCGACCCAAGGGCGTGGCCATTCGGCACCGCAACCTCGTCGCGAACACGACCGCGTTCCTCGGGCCCGCCGGGCTCGCGCGCACACCCGAGGACGTGGGCGTGTCGTGGTTGCCGCTCTTTCACGACATGGGCCTCATCGGCTTCGTGCTCGGGACGATCATCGTCGACCTGCCCGTGGTGCTCTTCCAGACCTCGACGTTCGTGCGCATGCCGCGCCTCTGGCTCGAGCTCATCACGCGCCACCGGGGCACGATCACCTACGCCCCGAACTTCGCGTATGACCTCCTCACCAAGCGCGTCACGGAGAAGGACCTCGCCTCGCTCGATCTCTCGAGCCTGCGCGTCGCCGGCTGCGGCGCCGAGCCGATCCGGGCCCGCACGCTGGAGGACTTCGCCGCGAAATTCTCGCGCTGCGGCTTCGACGCCAAGGCGCTCTTGCCGAGCTACGGCATGGCCGAGAGCTGTCTCGCGATCACGTTCCACCAGCGCGGCACGCCCATGGTCGTCGACAGCGTCGACGCGGAGGAGCTGCGGCGTGGAAGAGCGGTCGAGGTCCATGGCGGCGAGGCGAGCCGCGCGATCGAGCTCGTGTCGTGCGGCGTGCCGTTCCCCGGGCACGAGCTGAAGATCGTCGACGAGGCAGGCGCGGAGGTTCCGGAGCGGGTCGTCGGGCAGATCCTGAGCAAGGGCCCGTCCGTGAACGACGGCTACTTCGAGAACCCCGAGGCGAGTGCCGAGTCCTTCAAGGACGGCTGGCTCCACTCGGGGGATCTCGGCTACCGCGCCGGCGGCAACCTCTACATCTGCGGCCGCGTGAAGGACCTGATCATCGTCAACGGCGCCAACCACTACCCCCAGGACATCGAGTGGGTGGTGGGGGACCTCGAGGGTGTACGGCGCGGCAACGTGGTCGCGTTCTCCGTGATGAAGGACGGCCTCGAGCAGCTCGTGGTCGCCGCCGAAGGCAATTCGAGCGACGCAGCGCGGCTCAAGGCGGACATCGCGCGCGTCGTGTCGGAGACGTTCGGGCTCACCCCGGCGCACGTGGCGATCTGCCCGGTGGGCGCCTTGCCCAAGACCTCGAGCGGCAAGGCCCAACGGCGCAAGAGCAAGGCGATGTGGGAGTCCCAGGAGCTCGAAGAGCACCCGTAGCTTGAGCGCGCGCCCTGAGATCGGGGCGCGCCAGAGACGAAGACGAAGACGCGGGGCACCAGCGCCCCGCACGATGGAGCGAGAGATGACGCGTCAGGAACTGATCGGCCTCTTCCGTAAGATGGCGACCGAGATCGCGGAGAAGGACTTCAACCACGTCGGTGAGGACCAGAAGATCGCCGAGCTCGGCATCGACTCGCTCGGCATGCTCGAGCTGGTCGGGGCGATGGAGCGCGAGCTCGAGGTGCAGATCCCCGACGAGCAGCTCGTCGGCATCCAGACGGTCAAGCAGCTCCTCGACCTCGTCGAGAAGCGGGTGCACTGATGGCCGCGCCCGCGGACCTGCGCGACAAGCTGCGCGCGATCATCAGCGAGGTG
Organism: Deltaproteobacteria bacterium; assembly: GCA_046342295.1. GTDB lineage: Bacteria > Myxococcota_A > Polyangia > Polyangiales > Sandaracinaceae > JAFLCL01. The sequence continues at coordinate 3,396 of JBKDQC010000174.1, forward strand.
AGCGAGGTCGACGAGATCCCCGACGCGACGCCGTTCAAGGATCTCGGGATCGACTCGATGATGGCGATCGAGATCGTCGCGGAGGTCGAGCGAACCTACAAGCTCTCGATCCCGGAGAACGAGCTCCAGAAGCTCACGCATTTCGAGGCGGTCTACGACCTCGTGAAGAGCAAGCTCGCCTGAGCGCCACCGGCGCGTGCGCGAGGGCGTCCGCGAGAGACAGGGTGACTTTCTCGGGGCTCGGCCGCAGCATCGAGGCATGACTTCGTCGAACCGCGTGCTCCTCGTCGCCGTGCTCTCGGGGCTCCCGGCCTGCAGCGCGATCGTCTCTCCCGACCCGAGCCGCCTCGGCGGCGCCGCCGACGCGGGCTCCTCGGGGCTCGACGCTCTCTCCGGCACGGACGCGTCGCCGGCTCCGGACGCGTACGTCGAGCCCGGGGCCGATGCGGCGGTCGATGCGTTCGTGGCGCCCGGGACCGACGCGTACACGCCGCCGCCTCCGGACGCCTGGACGCCGCCTCCGGATGCCTGGACGCCACCGCCGGTCGACGCCGGCTGCGTCGGTGGGCCGGTCTGCCGGGGGAGCACGCTCACACGGTGCGAAGGAGGCGTCGCGGTCGTCACGCCTTGTCCGCTCGGGTGCGCCGATGCGACGCGGTGCTCGGAGATGATCCCGTCGAACGTCGATCCCGCGCTGCTCTCGGAAGGCACGCGGGATCTCTCGATCACGCGGATGGCCGTCTTCGACACGGGCGAGTGCGCGGCGACGCTGGCGGACTCCCGGGTGGTGCGCCAGGGCGACGGCTCCGAGGTCTGCGCGCTGATCGTCCGAGACCTCCGCATCTCGGACGCGGGCGTGCTCCGCGTCGCGGGGTCCCGCCCGCTGGTGATCGCCGCCTCGGGAGAGGTCTCGATCGACGGCATCCTCGACGTGTCCGCGCGCGGCACCGAGCGTGGCCCCGGCGGCGGCGCAGGTGGCACCGCTGCGGAGCCGGACGGGCGGGGCGCCGAAGGCGGGCGTCGGGGTCAGGCGGAAGGCACGTTCTCCGACGGCGGCGGCGGCGGTGGTGGCGGCTGCGGGCGTGGCGGCCGCGGCGGCGCTGGCGGCGGCGCCGACGGTGGCGAGGCGGGCGCCGACTCGACGACGACCCTCGAGCCTCTCACCGGCGGCAGCGGTGGCGGACTCGGCCCCGGGGGCTTCCGCATGGCAGCCGTGGTTGGAAACGTGGGCCTCGGCGGCGGCGGCGGCGGCGCCGCGCAGATCAGCGCGCGCGTCGCGATCC
>JBKDQC010000175.1:0-4888 GCA_046342295.1 Deltaproteobacteria bacterium
GGTGCAGCACGCGCCGATCGCCCCGGAGCGCCCGCGCGATGTCGACGAGCGCGTCGTGGATGAGCGGATGGACCGTCACGCCGTCCTCGATCGCGCGGCGCGCGAGCAGGACCTCGTCGCGCGTCACGCGCGGCAACGCCCGGCCAACGCCGTTTCGGCGGTCGCGCATCGAGCGGAGGACGTCGAGCTCCGCGTCGCGATCACGAAGAAGAGCTCGTCGAGGCGGTGCGTCTCGTCGTCGACCGTGACCTGCTTCTCGGCCATCGCCTCGAGCATCGCGGCCTGCACCTTGGGCGAGGTGCGGTTGATCTCGTCGGCCAGGACGACGTGCGCGAAGATCGGGCCGCGCCGGAAGACGAAGCTCGAGGTCTCGAGCTGCATCACGTTGGTGCCCGTGATGTCGCTCGGCAGCAGATCGGGGGTGACCTGGATGCGTCGGAAGGCGCTGATGTGCTTGGTCGAGCCCGCGCTCTCGGAGATGGAAGCGCCGAGCGCGCGTGCCAGCGTGGTCTTGCCCGAGCCCGGGTAGTCCTCTAGCAGCACGTGACCGTCGGCGAGGAGCGCGACGAGCAGGAGCTCGATCACGTCCTCGCGGCCCTTCACGGCGGCCGCGAGGCGCGCGCGGAGGCGCTGCCCGACGTCGCTCGCCTGTCGGAGGCTCGCCTCCTGTCCGTCCGAGGCCGAGCGCTGGCCCGCGCCTTCGGCGCTCTCGTTGCCAGTCGTGTTCATCACCGTGTCCATCCCTTCACCTTCACCGCGTCCTCGTCCACGAGAACGGATCGATCACCGCGAGCGCGCGGCGCCACGACGGCAGGACCCGGGCGCGCTCGCGCGCCAGCTCCGACGAGGCGCGCCTCGTGGCGCCCGCGACGTCCGCCGGCACCGAGCCGCCGTAGCGGCTCGCCTCCGCCCAGCGCGAGAGCGGCGTGAGGCTCGGGAGCTCGCTGCGTACGCGCTCGGCGAAGGCCTCGCGAGATTCGCCGGGCTGACGCACGATGCCGCCCTCGGCGAGGCGATCGTGCGCGGCGCGCAGCGAGACCCTCGCGACCTGCGAAGGGCCTGCGAAGCGCGGCGCCGCGGCGCGCCAGAGCTTCGCGCCGTAGAGGATCACGAGCGCCAGGGCCACGAGCGAGGCGAGCCCCATCTGCGCCGCGCCGCGCATGTTGCGTGCGATCTCGTCGAGCGGCGTCGGCGGCTCCGAGCCGTCGTCCGGGAGGATGCGGTTTCCGCGCAGGAGCTCCGCCAGCAGTTGCTGGAGCTCTTCGTCCGGCGTGCCCGGGGCTGGATCGAGCGCGCGCTCGGGGGTCACGTCGACCACGACCCAGCCGACGCCCTCGAGGTAGAGCTCGGGCCACGCATGCGAATTCTGCCCGGCGAGCAGGATCGCCGAGCCGCCGCGGCGTCCGCTCTCCGACGAGAGGTAGCCCGTCGCGACCCGCGCCGGCAGGCCGATGGAGCGGAGCAGGAACACGGTCGCGTGCGCGAAGTGCACGCAGTAGCCGGTGACGTCGCCGAAGAGGAAGTCGGCGGTGGGATCGGTGGCGGCCGCGTGCCGTGAGCGGAGCGAGTAGACGCCGTGCTCGCCCAGCCATTGCGTGACGGCGAGCGCTTTGGCGAAGGGGTCGTCGCGGTACTGCGCAGGCAGCTCGCCCACGATCTGCTCGGCGAGCGCCCGGTAGCGCGGGTCTTCGGGGCCGCGCGTGTAATGCGACCGCGTCTCGGGGCTCCAGAGTGCGCTCCCCGCGCGGCGCCCGACGAGCGACCACGGATCGCCCGTGAGCGACGCCGAGCGCACGCGGAAGACGCGTCGAAAGCGGCTCGGATCGGGGTTGGTGGCGGGGAAGAGCGCGATGGGCGACTCGAGCCCGAACGGCCGCGGGTGATCGGCGAGCAAGCCGACCGTGGTCTCCACGGTGGAGCGGTAGGCGCCGGTGTCGGGGGCGTCGGGGATCGTCGTGGAGCGAGATGGATAGCCTGGTGCGACGTCTTCATCGATGCCGCGTTGCTGCGCGCCGACCAGCCGGCGGCCGTTGTAGCGGCTGAACGCATCCTGGCGGAAGTAGTACGTGCCCCCCGGCGGGGAGTAGTCGTCGTGCAGCAGCACGATCGCCACGGGCGTCTGTGCGCCGGACTGATCGTATTCGTCCTGGAATTCGGGGCCGCCCTGTTGATCGCCGGTTCCGCCCTGACCGCCGCCGCCTCCCCCCTGCGAGGTGTCGTCGCGGAGCGAGAGCCCGTCCCCCGAGGGCGGCGGCGGAGGCAACCCCGCCACGTGCGTCGTCACGAGCACGAGCAGGAGCATCGCGAAGACCAGCGCGACGTGGACGATCGAGCGGAGCAGGCTCTTCTCCGACAAGAGGAGGAGGCCGATCACCACCGCGGCCATCGCGCCGATCACGAGGATGGCGACCGTCGGGTCTCCGCCGCGCTCGAGGATCGGATCGGCGATCGCGTACGGCCGGTGGATCGCGCCGTTGCGGTGCGACACGACGAGGCTCGCGAACGCGAGGGCGACGAGGCCGGCTTCGAAGATCGCGAGGGCGCGGTGCCGCACGCTCGCGGCCCGCAGCGCGACGCTCGGGCCGACCGTCTCCGCGACCGACTCGCTGCCGACGAATCCTTCGGCCACGGCGTAGGCCAGGGCGAGCGCGCCGAGCGCGCCCAGCACGATGACGTGCAGGCGGAGCGCGCTGCCTGCGAGGAGGCGCCCGGCGATCGCGCCCGCGCCCGCGCCGAGGAGCGCGCCGAGCACGCCCTCCGGGACGGCGAGCGGGAACGCCAGGACCGCGGCCGTCACGACGTACACGCTGGTGCGGAGGAGGGTCGCGAGCCACGGCTCGGATGTGCCGCCCTCGATGCGATCGGCGTCGCTCATGCAGCGTTTCCTTCGCGCGTGTCCTCGCGGCGCCCGTCGAGCGCCTCGAGCGCCTTGCGGTGCACCTCGCCGAGGCGGCGCCCGCTCGCGCGATCGAGGACGACGACCTCGGCGCGGAGCGCGGCGAACGCGTGGACCACCGCGTCGAGGTCCCGCGCGAGCGTGCGGCGAGGCGCGGGCCGGCGGACGAAGAAGCGAGACCACGACGCGCTCGGCGCCGAGGCGTCGAGCCCATCGGTCGCGACCACGACGCGCGTCCGGTCGCCGCGGCGCTGCGCGACCGCGAGCGCGCGCGCGAGCCACGGCCCCGGGACGGGCGGCACGAAGAGCACGCGCGAGGCGGGGCCGAGGCGCTCGGCGCGCGCCACGAACGACTCGAGCGCGACCGCGCCCTCGCTGCCGATGTCGGCGGAGCGCACGATCGCCATCACGGCCTCGTGCGGATGGCTGGCCTCGCCGGCGGTGCCGTCCGCGCCGAAGATCCACTCGTCCCCGAGCACGCCGCTCTCGACGGCGACGCGCGCGGCCGCGGCGCTCGCCTCGTCGCGCGGCCCGCCGACGAGGTAGCAGACCGTGCGCTTGGCCCGCGTGATCGCGCGCTCGGGCATGCGCACCATGAGGCGCCGCGTGCGACCGAAGACCTTCCAATGGATGAAGCGCGCTGGATCACCGGGCGCGTAGCGGCGCAGCTCGACGCGGTCGCCCTCCGCGACGCCGCTCGGGTGGGGAATGTCGTCGCCGCCCGCCATCGACACGAGGAGTGGGAGCTGCTTGAGCGCCCCCGCGTGCGGAAGTGTGATGAGCGAGGCGCGCTGCCGGTGGGTCCAGGCGACGCGCGCGAGGCCGAACGCATCCTCCACGACGATGCGCCTGGCGATCTCCTCGGTCGCGCCGCGGCGGACGAGCGAGGCGTGCTCGTGCAGCGAGAGCCCCGCCGCGATCGCCTCGAGCTCGGCCCCCGGCGACTCCCACGCCCACCGCACGCGCACGAACGGCAGCAGAAGCAAGCGAGGCAGCGCGAGCCCGGTCGGGAGCATGCGCGCGGTCTCGAGCCGCCGTTCGGGACCGGTGCGCGCGCCCCGCAGGGCCCAGGCGACTCGGGCCGCGCCGAGCCACACGAACAGCAGGGAGGCGATCGAGACGCCGGCCGAGCCGTAGCCGATGACGAGGTACACGAGATCGAGCTGCGCATAGGCGAGCAGCCGGACGGCTGCAGACGCGCCCGCCGCGACGAGCACCCCGAGCGGAGTGAGCGGAAAGAGCCCCACCAGGGTGCGGCCCAGCCGAGCCAAGCGGGCGCGCGCAGCACCGGCCGGCGTGGCGACGGGCGCGCCCGAGGCGTTCGCGCCCGAGGCATTCGCGCCCGAGGCATTCGCGCCCACAGCGGCGAGGCGCGGAGAGTCGGTGGGTTCGGGTTCGATCGACAACCGGGCCGCAGCTTTCAACGTCGGCGGCAGGAAGGGAAGGGGCAGGCTCTCCGGGCGGCTCGCTTCCCACGGGGACCGGCCTCGCGGCGGCTCCCGCACTCCGACGGCCGGGCGCTGCGGCGAACCCGTTGACACTGGGTTTCCGGCGCGGATACCTTGCGACGCTCTCAGTTCGGAATTCCCTGACGAAGTAGGGCTTTTGCGTGGTGCACGCGGCCCGAGGTCGACGATGTTCCCCCCGCGACGCGGGTGGTGTGGAGGCGCGAGGCGAGATGTCCGACGACAAAAAGCCGAAGAAGGATCTGCGAGCCCGTCTTGGCAAGACCATCGCCCCGACGACGCCGGGCGCACCGCCCATCGCCCTCCCGGGCGGCATCCCGGGCGTTCCGGCGGCCTCCCCGGAGGCAGCGCCGGCCGGCGCACCAGGCATCGCTCCACCGGTTGCGCCGACCTCGGTCGCCCCGGCCGCACCGCCGATCGCCGCACCCCCGATCGCCGCACCGGCGTCGCTCTTCGGCCCGTCGGTGGCGCCGCCACCGTTCGCGCAGCCCGCGGCGCCGGCTGCCCCGCCGAAGCCGCGGCCGCC
>JBKDQC010000176.1:0-9251 GCA_046342295.1 Deltaproteobacteria bacterium
GAGAAGGTCGCCGCGCGCGTCGGTCACCCGCCCCTCGGGCGGCGCCGGCGCGGGCTCGCGCTCAGCCTGAGCCTCCGCTGGCCGCGACTCCTCGGCGTCCTCTTCGCGCGCCGCGCGCGGGCTGCCGCCGCCCTCGAACTCGTCCTCGGCCTCGAGGTCATCCGAGATGCTGCTCCGGCCTCGGCCCGAGTCGCGACCCGAGGCGCCCGTCCGCCCACGCGCCGGGGGCCGCTGAGCCTCCGCATCGTCGTCGAATTCGTCATCGAATTCGCTCTGGGCTGCGGCGCGCGGCAGCGCACCGGGGAGAGCCGCGAGGGGCGCCAGGAAGAGCAGGGCGCAAGCGGCAAGGAAGGTGACGACGTGGGAAGTCGCGCTGTTCGGTCTCATTCCTGGCTCCGATCGAGGAGAAGAGCGTCGGGTGACGCGCCAGTTGCCCGCGGTCGTGCCCCGCCCGACCAGCGAGGCAAAGAACGCTGCCGCGCTACATACCACCACGGAGGGGACGTGCACACGGGAACAGCGCGGAAATCCTCGCGAGCGAGGAGATCGGCGCTCTCATGGCACGGCGACGAAGAGCGAGACCTTGCCGTCGGGCGGGATGAGGACGGGGCGGCTCTCGGCGCGTCGACCCTGCCGATCGACCGCGACGACCAAGTGCCGACCGGGCGCGAGCCCAGCGAGCGTGCACTGACCGTTTTCCGTCTCGCACGAGACGGCGCGGCCTTGATCGTCGGTCACCGTCACCGTCGCCTCGACCGGCTCGCCGCTCCGTCGCACGTAGACGATCACCTCGGGCTCCGCCAGCGCGACGGCCGCCGGTGCCAGCGCGAAGAGAACACCGAGGAGTCTCCCGAGGGGCCGCGAGGCGCTCATGCTCCTAGGGTGATCCGGCGGTCGCCGGAAGTCTCGCCCCGCGGCCGCGCGACCCACCGTCACGCGTGCCGCGACCACGGCGCGCTCGGGCTCGGCGCGGCCACCACCCGCTGCTCGGCCGGCAGGTCGGGGTGAGGCGGCGCCGCCGGGCGTGGCAACCCCCCGCGGTACTCGAAGAGCCCGCTCGACTCCATCGCTGCGCGGCGCGGGGCGATCTCGGGCTGCCACGCCGGAGTCGCCGACGGGCGCGTGAGCACCCCATGCTCGAACGTGTGAAGGAGGGGCAGCGCCCCGCGCACCTGAGGTGGGGCCGCCGCGCGTGCAGGCGAAGCCCCCCGGACCGGCGAGGTGGAGGGCGCCGCGGGGACCACCGGCTGCAGGAGGGTCTCGAGCACCACGGCTTGCGTCGTGACCGACTCGACGAAACCTGCCTCGTCCGGCAGCCACTCTTCGCTCGCCGGCTCGGGCATGGCCTCCTCGGACATCGCCGGCTCTGGCATGGCCCGCTCTGGCATGGCCTGCTCCGGCATGGCCTCCTCTGGCATGGCCTCCTCGGGCATCGCCTCCAAGGCCTCCATGGGCGCCGAGGGCTCGATCGGTCGCGCCTCCGTGGGTAGATCGGCGGGAGCAGCGTAGGCTTCCTCGAAGGGTGCGGGATCGTCCGCGTCCGCTGGGGACTCGGCGACCGCTGCGACGGCCGAGGCGGACACCTCCGACGACGGCTCGTCCAGCGGAGCCTCCGCTGCGGAGCCGACCTGCTGCAGATCGATCTCGCCCGTGCCCGGCTCCCCCTCGAGCTGGCTCTGCCGCGCCTGGAGGAAGCGCTCGAACATCACCTCGCTCATTCCCTCGAGCTGGAGCGAGTCGAGGGTCACGTCGTAGCGGTACTCCGGCGGGTACTCTTCGCCGTTGTCCTGTGTTCCGGCGGCGCGTCCGGTGCCCTCGAGCGCCACGGAGCCGTCGGCGAGGAGCACGGTGAACGAGACCCAGACGTCCTCGCCGACCGGCTCGCTGTACGGAAGCATGAGCTGCGTCTCGTCGACGCGCGTGGCGAAATTGTCCGTCAGCTCCGAGACGTCGTTGAAGGGCGTGGGGATCGTGAGGGGCTGGGTCATCGCTCTTCCTTCCAGGAACGCTGCGCGGCGATTCTGACGGCCGCGCGAAGAAGTCAGTCGGAGTCGGGGCGGACGCGCCCGCTCCTCGAGCCCGCGGTCTCGGCGCGGAGCTCGCGTGGGTCGACCGGACGCAGTTGCTTTCCGAGGAGCTCCTCCACGCGCGCCTCCGCGCGATCGAGGCGCGTGGCGCCTTCGCGCGACAACCGCACGCCCTCTTCGAAGAGCACGAGCGCCTGCTCGAGCGGGAGATCTCCCGATTCGAGCTCCCCCACGACCTTCGCGAGCCGCTCCATGACCTTCTCGAACGGCTCGGTCGGAGCGCTCCCGTCGGGTGCGCCGGAGCCAGGGGCCGGATCGTTGCGGAGCTCTTCGGACATTCTCGGGGGAGACTGCCGGATCGGCGCGACCTCGGTCAACGATCGCCCGCCTCGTGGTCGAGGCGGAGGCGCACGTCGGCCGGGCCGAGGCCAGCGGCGACGACGAGGCCGTCGCGCGCTGGTCGGAGTCGCACCGTCCGGCCGGTCAGCGTCTGGATGGTCAGCTGCTGGAGCGCGGCTCCGACGTTGGACACCACACGAACTACGAGGGGCGCCTGCTCGGCCGCGATCGTCGGCGAGGAGGACGCGGGCGAAGAGACTGCGAGCCGCGCGCGCACCTCCGGGTCCACGCGGGCCCGCTGTTGGAGGCACTCGGGGAGCGAGGAGCGCGCGGCCAGCACGTGGCCGGCGGCGCGCTCGAGCACGGGCTCGCGCGACTCGAGCGCGGCGCACGCGAACGCCGTCACGGCGCCCGGTCGGTGACGTGCGAGCGCGTGGAGCGCGAGCGCGGCCGCGTCGGCGTCGCTTCCCCCGAGCACCTCCTCGAGCGCCCGGGCGTGCGCGGGCGAGGGTGGGTCGTCGGCGTCGAGCGCGAGATCCAGCGCCGCGAGCCGCGTCGAAGGCTCCATCACCCGCCGCAGCAGCCCTGCGGTGTCGATGGGCAGCCTGTGCGCGCGCGCCGCGAGCGCGAGCACGGCGAAGACCTCGGGGTCCGTCTCGGTCTCCAATGCGCCGGCGATCCGCGCGTCGGCCGCGGGGCCCGAGAGCCACGCGTGCGCGAGCAGCAGGCGATCGTCGCGCGTCGCGCCGCCGAAGCGCATGGCGATCTGGTCGCCCACGTCGCGCCCCGCGATCGCGTCGAGGTGCAGGGAGACGAGCGGGTCGTCGTCGTGGAATGCGCGCGCGCGGCCCGGACACGCGCGCGCGAGGCGGGCGTCGGCGAGGGCCGCCTCCGCGAGCGCGAGCTCGCCCATGAAGATTCGCTCGAGCGAGGCTTCGCACGCGGGGACCGACACCAGGGCTTCGAGCGCGTCGCTCCGTACGCGCGGCTCGAGGCTCGCGTCCTCGAGGGCTTCGCGCAGCCACGGCGAGAGCGCGTCGCTGGGGTGCTGGATCGCTGCATCGAGCGCCCGCGCATCCGCGGGGGCGAGCGCATCGAGCGCGGCCCCCAGCCCCGAGACCGCCCGCTCCGGCGCCCGCTCGATCATCGCCTCGACCGCGGCTGCGCGGAGCTCAGGGTGGGCGTTGGACAGGAACGCCGAGACGTCGGCGTTCGGGTCGGCCGCGAGCCGCGCCTCGACGAACCTGGCCGCGAGCTCCGTCGAGGCGCCGAGCATCTCCGCCACCATCGCGGGGTCGGCCAGCAGCCGCGCGGTCTCTTCGTCGGGGCCGAGCCGCGCGAGCCCCTCGAGCGCGTCGCCCCGCGCGGGACCGACCCGCCGCGAGATCGAGAGCAGCGCCGCGCGCGCGCGCTCGTCGGCGAGCGACGAGAGCCAGCCCACGAGCAGGGGGGCCTCGTGGTCGGCGAGCACTTCGAGCACACGCGCCAGAATCGCGTCGCGCCGCTGCCGCGCAATCTCGGCCGCCTGTTCGAACGCCGGGCGCAGCTCGACGCCTCCGGGGCTCGCGAGGCGGGAGACGAGCCAGGCGTCGGTTTCGTCCGTCCCGAGCTGCGCGAGGGCGACGACGAGCGGCGCCCGCCCCGGGCTCCGGAGCGTCTGCTCGAGGGCCAGCACGCGCAGCGCGTCGGCGGCTCGCGCGCGCCGCGCGACGGCGAGCGCGAGCGGCACCTGCACGTCGATGTCGCTCTCTCGCGCGAGTGACTCGAGCAACACCGGCATCACGCGCTCCACCGGACCGTGCGCGCCCAGCCACCGCGCCGCCTCGATCCTCCGCGGGCTCCCGGCGCTGCCGAGCGCCTCGATCGCGCGGTCGAGGTCCCGGCCACCGCGGAGGTCGGCGCATGCGGAGCCACTGCCCGCGAGGCCACCGCCCAGCAGGCCGAGCGCGAGCGCGCCGGCCGCGAGCCGCGAGATCGGCCCGCGGGGCGTCATGGCGCAACGCCGAAGAGGCGCTCGAAGTTCTCGCTCGTCTGCGCCAGCACCGCCGCCTCCGGCTCGCCCCAGAGCTCCGCGGCGTAGGCGAGCGTGGTCCGCACGTTCGCGGGCTCGTTGTCCTCGCCGGGCACGGGGCCGAGGTAGGGACAGTCCGTCTCGAAGAGGATGCGCTCGCGCGGCAGCGTCTCGAGCATGCGCGTGAAGGCTTCGTGGCGCCGCGCGTTGGCTGGGATCGAGAGGCAATGACCTCGCTCCGCGATCTGCCGCGCGAGGTTCACCTTGCCCCCGAAGCAGTGCCAGTCGACCCGGCGGGCCCCCATCTCGTCGAGGATCTCGAGCACACGCCGCTCCCGCTTGCGGGTGTGCACGATGATGGGCTTGTCGGCCTCGAGCGCGACCGCGACGAGCGCACGAAAGACGCGCTCCTGCTCGGCCCAGAGCGCCTCGGGCACCCAGTACCCATCGAGCCCGATCTCACCCACCGCGAAGGCCTGATCGACGTGGTCTCGCACCCAGGCGATTCCCTCGTCGCCGCTCACGGCCGGCGCGTCACGGGGATAGTCCACGCCGAGCCGCTCCATCCCGAGCATCACGGCATCGACCGGGTAGAGGCCGAAGCAGGGTTTGACGATCGGCTCGCGCGCCGCGAGCGCGCGCACGGCTTCGTTGTCGCCTGGGTTGAGGCCGTTCGAGAGGATCGAGGTGACCCCGGCAGCCCTGGCGCGCGCGAGCACGTCCTCGACACGAGGCGCCAGCTTGGGGTGGGTGAGATGCGCGTGGACGTCGAAGAGACCCATGGGCTCGGTTCGGTGCGGCCTGACGGCCGATCGGTCGGTTCAAGGGGTGAGCCGGCGCAGCGTCCTGGCGAGGTGCTCGACGAGCTTGTCCGCGTCGGCGGGCTGGCTGCGGTAGCCGATGTAGAGGTCGGGGCGCACGAGGTACACGCACTCGGTGCTCGCCGCGAATCGTCTCTCGAGCTCGCCGTCCGGGTCGAGCAGCACGGGCACGTCCGCCGGGAGCCCTTCGGGTCGGCTTCGCTGCGGTGTGACGACCCACGGCGCGACGCTGTGACCGAAGTCCGCCCGAACGCGGGCGAGGATGTCGCCGAAGCGCGCCTGACCGTCGGCGCTGTTCGAGCGGCCATCGAAGAGCAGGAGGGCATGCTTCTCGCCGTCGAGCACCTCGTAGAGGCGCACGGTGCCGCTCTGCCCCGCGATCGTCGCTCGGCCGTCGGGCATCCGCTGCCCCGCGCACGGGGCGGTGGCGAACTCGCGCACCGAGGCGATCGTCGGTGTGTCGCCGCCCGCGGCTGCGCCGAGCCGTGCGTTGAGGAGCGAGGTCTTGTCCTCGCCGACGAGCGAGCTTCGCTCGTAGCTCACGCTCAGCTCGGCCACCTCGCGGGCGACGCGCTGCTGGAAGAGCTCGAGCGAGCCGAGAAACCGACCGAGCTCGTTCCGCATCGACTTCGCGGCGGGGCTCTTGACGTTGGCGAGGCGGGTCGCGGCGTCGGTGCTGCGCAGCACGGACCGGCCGACCGCGTGGCGCTCTTCCTCGAAGGTGTCGAGGAGGAGCCCCCGCGCGTGACCGCGGTGCACCTCGGCGAGCTTCCATCCGAGGTTCAGCGCGTCCTGGATGCCCGTGTTCATCCCCTGGCCCCCGAGCGGGCTGTGGATGTGTGCGGCGTCGCCCGCGAGGAAGACCCGGTCGTCGCGGTAGCGTGAGACCTGTCGGCAGTGGACCTTGAACCGCGCGAGCCACGTGGCGTCCGAGAGCTTGCCGTTCGCGGTCGTGTTCAGCGCGAAGAGCGTCTGGAGATCGTCGAGCGTGGGCTCCGAGGCATTGCCACGCGTCTCGAGAGGCAGCGATGCGATCACACGGTGACGTCCCTCCGGCATCGGAAAGCATGCGATGAGGCCTGTCTCCCCGAGGAACGAGTGGATGCGGTCGTCGCGCATGTCCCACGCGATCTTCACGTCACCGAGGACGAACTCGTCCTCGTAGGTCTCGCCCTCGAAGGGCAGCGCGAGCAGCTTGCGGACCGCGCTGTGTGCGCCGTCGCAGCCGACGAGCCAGGCCGCGCGGAGCTGCTCGCGTACGCCGGTCTCCCCGCCGCGCTCGAGCGTGACGGTCACACCGGTGCCGTCCTGCCGGAACGAGACGAGCGCGGCGCCGCGGTCGATGGCGCCGCCGAGCGACGTCAGACGCTCCGTCAGCACCGCCTCCACCTCCACCTGCGAGACCATCAGCACGTGCCGAAAGCGCGAGTCGAGCTCGTCGAAGTCCGCCCGCAGCACGGGCTCTCCGCCGGCCCAGATCGTCACGCCCGTCACGACCTTGCCCCGCGCGAGGAGCCGCTCGGTGGCGCGGAGCGGCTCGAGGAGCTCGAGCGTGCGCGCGTGCACGGCGATGGCGCGCGACTTGTCGCTGGGTGCGCTCGCTGCATCGACGAGCACGACCGAGAGCCCCCGGCGCACGAGGTCGCACGCGAGGGTCAGTCCCGTCGGGCCCGCGCCCACGACCAGAACATCGACGTTCTTCATCGCCCGCATCGTAGCCGACCCTGCCCGGAGGGCCCTACTCGAAGCCGAGCCTTGCGAGGGCTTCGTCGAGCCGGGACGCCGGCAGGCTCACGCGCGTGGGCATGCCCCCATCGACGCCGAAGAGCTCGAGCAGGTTCACGCCGCTGTCGAAGCGCGCGGCCGCGGTGACGGTGACGTCGTCGTGCACGACCGAGATCCGTGCGCGCTCCTGGCCCAGCAAGAGCAGCACGGTCTTGTCGTACGTCTTGCTCCCGCGCGCATCGCACACCGCAATGTCGTTCGAGACGACGAAGCGCTTGGCGAGCTCGCGCGACTGCTCCTCGATCGCGCGCACCTCTTCCGCGGCCTCTTGGATCGGCCTGAAGAGCGCGGCTTCGCTTGCGCCCGTCGCGAGGAAGCGCACCACGAGGCCCTTGAGGCCGTCGTCGCGCGGTCTCGCGCGGAGCGCCCGGTCGATCGTCTGGCCGCGCTCGCTCGGGGTCCCGAGGCGCGTGTCGACGGCGTGCGCGTCGCGGTCGGCGCCCTCGTAGGCCTCGACGCCGCCGCGCATCCACTTGGCGGCTGCGCAGAGGCCGTCGAAGTCTCCGTGACAGAGGATCGTGTCGACCTCGCCTGCGCGCGCGACGAGCGCAGGCGTGATCATCTCGGGGCAAGCCCCGTGCTGCGCCTTGGTCGCGAGCACGAAGCGCGGATCGCTCGCAAATCTCGCCTGGAGGACGTGGTCGTGGTGGTCGACCCACATCGCGAGGCGTGCCCCGAGGCCATCGATGAGCTTCTTGGTGACCTTTTCGAAGCTCGTGCCCGTGCCTTCGGCGGCGAAGGCGATGTCGAGCACCACGACGCGGCCTCGCAGCTCCGAGGCGCGGGGCAGCTTGCGCGGTGTGGCGAAGGAGAGCTCGGGAAAGCGCATCGGGTTGTTCTCGTGCCGCAGGCCCGACGCGGCAAGCTCAATTCGCCGAGGCGCGGAGTCCTCGGGACGCATCGAGCGGGTCAGTTCGCATGCGGATCCAGCGCCGCGGTGCGCTTGCCCCCCAGCGCGGTGACGACCTCGTGGTAGGCGGCCTCGAGATCGTCGGTGATCCTCACGCGCAGGCGGACGGCGCCGATCTCGAGCTCGTCACCATCGGCGAGGATCGCACCGACCGCGGGAACGTCGGCGCCATTGCGCTGCACGCGCGGATCGACCGCGTGCACGCAGAGCTTGCGCCCCACGGGCTCGAGCCAGCCCGCGAGGCGGCGGTCCGTCAGGCTGCGATGCGGCTCGAGCCGCGCCTCTCCCCGATCGACGATGAGGGCCGAGGCTCGCGCGACCGACACGTTCAGCCGCTTTCCGAGCTGAGATCGCCCTTCGGACTCCACCACGACGAGGATTGCATGCGGACGCATCGACGAATCTTCCGCCGGGGCTCCAGCGGTCGCGAGTTTTCTACACACGGAGCCTCGCCCCTCCGCCGAGGCGCTCGGCGAGCGCGAGCTCCTCGGCGCGACGCATGTAGCCTGGGTGCGGCGGCGCCGGACGTGCGAGGTGGCCCGCGACCACCGAGGGGAGTTAGTCGGCAGGTCCGCGCGTGCGAATGCCGCGCGCTGCGAAGGCCGCCGCCGGGTCGGGCCGCGAGCACCAACGACCCCAGAAGGGCGCGCAGTCCTCGAGCCCTGCCGCTTCGAGCTGCGCGGCCGTGACGGGCACGAAGCGAGGCGTCACGCCGAGGATCGCGGCGACGCGGTCGAGCAGGTCTCGCAGCGTGATCTCCGCGGGCTGCGCGAGGTTCAAGGCAGTCTGCGCGGGCCAGCGCTCGAGCGCGGCGAGGCGCACGAGGGCCAGCCCGGCGTCTCCCGAGTAGACGAACCTCAGCCGCTGCTCGCCGCCCTCGGGAAGGAGCACCGGGCCTCCGTCGCGCAGGCGCTCGATCCATCCCCAGAGGCGCTGCGAGGCGTGTCCGTCCTCCTCGCCCTGCACGACTGGAAGACGCAGGGCGAGCGTCGGGATGCCGCGCGCGCGTCCTTCGCGGAGCAGCGCGCCCTCCGCTGCGCGCTTGCCCATGCCATAGACCCAATTGTGCCAGGCCCGCGTGTCGCGCTCGGGCTCTTCGATCGTGGGCGCGTCGGCGTCTGCCTCGCGAAACGGCGGGCGAGGGTCGCGCGTCACGAGGTAGATCTGCCCCGTCGAGATCATCACGACCCGCCCGGGCGAGAAGCCCGGGATCTCGAAGAGCCGTGTCACGTCCTCGGCGCCGTAGGCGAGGAAGTCCACCGTGAGCTCGAACGCCGCGTCGCCGAGCGCGGCCGCAAGCGAGCGCGCGTCGCCCCGATCGGCGCGCAGCGTGGTCAGACGCTCGTGCCGCGGGATCG
>JBKDQC010000177.1:0-1281 GCA_046342295.1 Deltaproteobacteria bacterium
ACTCGTGTCTGTCTCCGCCTCGAGCCGGAGCCGGAGCGCCTGGCGCTCGCGACGCTCTCGCTCTCGTCGCTCGACGCGATCGGCGCGGCCCTCGTCGCCATCGACCGCGCGAGGATCGCGCCGCGCGCGGTCGAGTTGCTCGACGACGAGTCGCTCTCGACCCTCCGCGCGTCGCGGCTCGATCACGGCCTCGACCCCCGCGCGGTCGCGATCCTCTTCGTGGAGCTCGAGGGCAGCGAGCCGGGCGTGGACGCGGAGCTCGCGCGCCTCGACGACGCGGTCGGCCCGAACGCGCTCGAGGTCCGCCTCGCGCGCAACGAGCGTGAGCGCGAGGCGCTATGGCAGCTCCGCCGCGACACGAGCCTCGCGCTCCGCCGTTCTGCCGCCCACAAGCTCAGCGAGGACGTGGTCGTGCCGCGCGGACGCCTCGGTGAGCTGATCTCCGCGTGCCGGCGGCTCGGTCGAGCGCATGGCGTGCGGATGCCGAGCTACGGGCATGCGGGAGACGGGAACCTCCACGTGAATTTCCTCTGGGACGACGCCGCCCAGCGCGAGGACGTCGAGCGCGCGATGGCCGCGCTCTTTCGCGAGGTGGTCGCCCTCGGCGGTACGCTCTCCGGAGAGCACGGCCTCGGTCGCGCGAAGGCGCCGTTCCTTCCGCTCGTCCACGACCCGGCTCGCATCGCCGCACAGCGCGAGGTCAAGCGGCTCTTCGATCCCGCGGGGATTCTCAACCCTGGGAAGGTCCTCGCCTGAAGCCCGCGGCCAGCGTGCGGCAGGGGTCGCGAAGAGCAGCCCTGGCGAGGACAGCACGTTCCGGAGGGAAGCTCCGGGGCCTGTCGCGGTGTCCTCTGCGCTGGAGCGACGGTGAGAAACGTCAGGACGCGGGCCGCTCGGGCGGACCGAGGCTCTGAATGTGCGCCCAGGGGGTTCGCGTGAGGATGGCCTCGGCGCGGCTCCGGAGTGACTCCTCGAGCCGTCCGGTCGCGGCGGCCTCGAAGGCCGCTGCGAGCTCGGGCGCGCTGGCGAAGCGGTCTCGCGCTTGCTTGGCGAGGGCGATGGCGAGGACCGCCTCGACGTCGCGGGGCAGCCCGGGCGCGAGCTCCCGGGGGCGCAGGGGTTGGCTGTGGACGACGCCGTAGAGGATCTGCGGCACGTCGCTCCCGGAGAACGGCCGTCGACCCGTGAGGGTCCGGTAGAGCAGCGCCCCCAGCGAGAAGAGGTCGGCGCGGCCGTCGGTCTCCCGTCCCTGGGCTTGCTCGGGCGACATGTAGCCTGGCG
>JBKDQC010000178.1:0-3869 GCA_046342295.1 Deltaproteobacteria bacterium
GACGCCCGTCTGCGGTCGTCCACGGGTGCAGAGCGCGTCCGGCTTCAGCAGCGCACCGCGGCCGAGTTGCCCCAGATGAACAAGGCGGCGTGACGCGGTGCGATCTGCACCCGAGTGAATCGGCGAGAGCCTCCCTCCCGCGGATTCGAGCCCGTGTCACCCGCATCGATCCATCCGAGTGCCACGTGCTCTCACTCCTGGCGGCGGCCGCCGAGGAGGCCGCTGCGGATCAGGAAGTAGAGCAGGGTGAGCGCGGCGCTGACCGCGGCGGCGACGTAGGTCCAGGCCGCGGCGCGGAGGACGCTGCGCGCGCCGTCGAGCTCGGGGCCCTGGAGGAGGCCTCCCTTCTCGATGGCGACGAGGGCGCGGCGGCTCGCGTCGAACTCCACGGGGAGCGTCACGATCTGGAAGAGCACGACCATCCCGAAGAGGCCGAGGCCGGCGAGCATCATGACCTGTCCCAGGAAACCGCCCGTGTACCCGCTCATCACGAAGCCGACCATGATGATGGGCATCGCGAACGGGGACGCGATCTGCACGACGGGCACGAGCGCGGAGCGCAGGCCGAGGAACGCGTACGCGTTCGCGTGCTGGATGGCGTGCCCGACCTCGTGCGCAGCGACGCCGACCGCCGAGATCGAGCGGCCGCCGTAGACGTCGGGGGACAGGCGCAGCGCGCGCTCGCCGGGCGAATAGTGGTCGGACAGGAAGCCGGGGCTCGGCTCGATGCGCACGCCGCGCACGCCTTCGGTCTGGAGGATCCACGCGGCGACCTCGGCGCCGGTCATCCCCTGACGCGTCGCGATCCGTGCGAAGTGCTGGAACGTGCTGCGCACGCGCCACTGCGCCCACAGACCGAGCAGCATCCCGGGCGCGGCGAGCACCAGATAGAGCCAATCGAAATGGTACATGGGCATCGGCATGCAGACCTCGCGGCGCACTCTAATCCGCCGAGAGACGCGCGCGACCCGTCGAGGTGAGGAGGGCCCGCGGGCGGGCGCCCACGCCGATCCGGCGCGTCACTGCGGCCGCTTGGCCACGACGAGCGCCTCGAGCGCCTTGCGCGTCGCGCCGAGCCGCGCCGCGACCTTGTGGGCGAGCGAGGTCGTCGCGACGCCGGGCACGAACTGGTACGTAGGTTCTTCCTTCGCGTCGAGCTCGACCTGGAGGAACGTGAGGCTCGGGACGGGGCGCTCGCGCTCGAGGCGCACGGCGAGCCCAAGGAAGTGGGTGCTCACGAAGACCTGCGGGCCGAGCTCGGGGAGGAGGCTCACCACCCTCTCGAAGATCAACTCGCCCTCGGTGGGGTTCGTGCCGGAGCAGAGCTCGTCGAGGAGCGCGATCGAGCCGGGCTCGAGCTTCTCGAAGAGCTCGTCGAGGTAGAACTGCGGCGCGAGGCTCGTCGCGCTCATCGTGCTCGGGCCGAGGGGCACCGCCTCGATCAGCTCGTCGAAGACGCCCTCGCAGTCGCCGCCCTCGAAGGCGAAGCGCACGAGCTCCGTCGAGCCGCGCAGGTCGCCCCAGGGCCGCGGCTCCGCGTGGAGCAGGTCGGGCACGCTGGGCCCGCGCTCCGAGGGCTCCGCCCCCACCGGCGCGACGAAGAACGTCGCGGGCCCGATGCCTCCGCGCGCGCGCGCCGCGCCGACGGCGCATCAGCTCGGAGGTGGAGCGTCGCATGAGGAGGCGCATCGACTTCTAGCCGATCCGGGTCGGGCCGAGGACCGCTCCGACGCCGGAGCGCGCGCGACGTCACGTTTGATGTCCTTTGAGAAGCGTCCGCGTGCGACCCTGCCATGCTCCTCTCGAAAGGACGGTGACGATGCTGAACGCGGAAGAGACGGCTGGCGCGGTGGTGGCGGGGTTCGTCGTCGAGCTCCACGGCAAGACCTTCGACGACGTCCGGGCGATGGCCGCGCGGGCCACCGCGGCGGGCGCCGAGATGTTCGTGGCGGGCGACACGTGCGAAGAACGCTTCATGGAGAGCGGCGTGATCGGCGTGGCGATCGCCCGTGCGGACGTGGACGGCACGCCCGTCGAGATCGCACGCGCGCGCATCGACGAAGCGCTGGCGAAGACCGCTGGCCTCGCGGACGCGCTCGGGATCGAGGGGCTCGGTGAGCACGGGGTCTACCTGCTCTCGTGGGGACCGCTGCCTGCCGCGACGCTGTCGGTCGGCGTACGCCGCGACGCGCACGAAGAGGACGGCTTCTACGGCCCACCCCCGCACACGAAGCTGAAGTTCTTCGAGATGACGGACATGACGCAGGCCTGGGGCCCCGAGGGCGTCGACGGAGTGCACATCGCGTCGGTCGAGTTCGGTGACGCGCAGCGCGTCGATCTCTCCGAGGACGCCCTGGCCCCGCTGCGCGCCGAGGCCGGGGCGAAGGTCGAGGACCCCCGGATCTTCCTCACCGCTCGCTACGACTGACCGAGGGGCACGCGCTGCACGAGTCGGGGTAGCCTGAGCGCGTGGTCCAGGGTGCCTTCGGCACGACGTTCCCCCGTCCGCGCTGCGCGGCGGCGCTCCCTGCGGGCGCCGCGTTCTGCAATCGCTTCGGCGCGGACGCGCGTGCGGCGGCGGCGCTGGCGGCCTCGGCGCAGGCCGCGCAGCCCGTGATGCACGCGCGACCGGGCTTCGTCGCCGTCGGTCGCGGCATGTCCGTGTGCCACGCGTGCGGCGCGCTCGCGCCCTCGCGCCGCGGCACCCGCGAGGTGTGCAGCCAGCCGACCGGCACCTCGCTCGAGGCCGTGCCGGCGCGCTCGGACGATCTCTCGTTCGCCCAGGTGCGCGTGCAGATCACGTGTCGTCAGTGCGGCGGCACCTTCCCGACGAGCCCGAGCTCGAGGAGTCGGGACCGTAGTCCGGATGAAAGATACCGCGGATGGTGACAGGACCTCGTCGGTCGTCATGCCGCACAGCATCGGGGGCTCTCGTCGGGTCGGTGGAGCGGTCAACAGCGGTTGGCATCCAGACTCCTGCTCGAGAGACCTCGAGATCGCCGGGGCCGCGTGGACGGCCGCGACGGCCAACGCGCCTCGACCTCGGCTCACGCGCCGGTGCGTCTCGGTTCAGGGCGTTGCCAGGCTCTGCAGCGCATCGCAGATCTCCCCCTCGAGTGAGCCGGGGTCGATGCGTGCCAGCGTCTCGAGCGCCAGGGCCCGACAGCCACCACCCCCGCGCCCGTGCTCCGCGACGCGGCGAGAGCGCGGTACGCTTCGGGGTCGAGGGCACGGCCCGATGCACGTCGCCCATGCGCACGCGGTGGTCGGGCCGCACTCGAGGGGCTCGAGAAGAAGCTGTCTCCTTCGCGCCTGATCCTCGGCGGCTTCTCGCAGGGCGCGATGCTCGCGACCTCGATCGCACTCGAGACCGAGCAGCGGCTCGAGCTCGTGCGCGAGGTGAGCGGCTGAGCGGCCGCTCGGCTCGACGGCGAGCCGTCACTGCTCGCCGAAGGCCGCTGCGCGCGAGATGAGCGATGGGTCGGCGATCTGCGACGCGACCCGCTCACGCACCTGACGGCCGATGGTGCGCCACGCGGCGATGTCGCTCGCGCTCATCGGCACCACCGTGAGGCCGCGCTCCCGCAGGGCGGCGATCGCCTCCTGCTCCGCGCGGGCCGCGTTGCGACGAGCGAGGCCATGAAACTGCACCCCCGTCTCGGTGAGCACGGTCTGCTGCTCGGGCGTGAGCGACTGGAAGCTGCGGTCCGAGATCACGCTGCCGCCGACGAGGATGGCCACCGGCGTGTCGGCCATGTGGGTCGCGTGCGAGCCCCATTGCAGCGCGAGCGCGACCGCCGGAGGCGCGAGGAAGGTGTCGATGCGGCCCGTCTGGAGCCCACCGAGGACCTCGGGCACCGACATCGCGA
>JBKDQC010000179.1:0-3320 GCA_046342295.1 Deltaproteobacteria bacterium
GCGCGGCGAGCGAGACGACGTTGTTCGGCACGCCCCGTGGGTCGACGTGGGGCTCGGAGATGTCGTCCTGCGCGCGTCGAAGCCCGAGGCGGGCCTGCTCGAGCTCCCACGTCGCCTCGCGCTCGAGGTCCTCGACACCCGCGCGCGCGTCCGCGACGATGGCCAGCCAGGTCCGTCGCGCCCCCACCAGGCGCAGCGCGGCGAGCCGGAGCGGATGGGCCCGCGGAGCGAGCAGGGCGATCTCCTCGAGGGACTCGTACGCGGCCTCGAGCACGCGCATCGCGCCGTCGAGCGCGACGAGGTCGTCCGAGGGGGACGAGGCGAGCTCGTCCTCGAGCCAGAGGACACGTCGTGTGGCGGATAGGCAGGCCCAGGGCACGAGCGTGAGCGTACGCGCCGCGGCGTCGGGCTCAAGCCCCCGGGCGCGTGGACGAAGCGAAACGCCCGCGGAGGTACGCGATGATGTCCGCGGACTCAGGCATCCACTCGTCGCCCTCCGGGTGCCGGATCCGGAGGACCGGGACCGTCCGGCGCCCGCGCGCGTCGACGAGCGCCGCGAGGTGCTGCCGGTCCTGCTCGATGTCGCGCAGCTCGAGCTCGACGCCCAGCTCGGCGAGGACGCGGCGCACGCGCCCGCAGTAACCGCAGCCTTCGTAGTGGTAGAGAGCGAGATCGTCGGCCCGTTGCATGCTCGGAGCTATGGGGCCGGAGCGCCCTCGGGTCGAGGGCAGGAGGAGCGCGTGAGCAAGTTCGACTTCGACCTCTTCGTGATCGGCGGCGGATCGGGTGGTGTGCGCGCCGCGCGCATGTCGGCGGCGCTCGGAGCCAAGGTCGCGCTCGCGGAGCGGGCACGGCTCGGCGGCACCTGCGTCAACGTCGGCTGCGTGCCCAAGAAGCTGTACGTGTACGGCGCGAGCGTCGCGGGCGCGCTCCGGGACGCGCCCGGGCTGGGCTGGACCCTCGGGGAGGCCTCGCACGACTGGTCACGCCTCCAACGGAACGTCGCGGCGGAGGTCGCGCGCCTCAACGACGTGTACGCGCGCGTCGTCTCCGGCGCCGGCGCGGAGCTGCTGCAGGGCGAGGCGCGCGTGATCGGACCGCAGCGGGTGGCGCTCCGCGAAGGCTCGCGCGAGCGCGAGATCACCGCGGAGCACATTCTCCTCGCGACGGGCGCCGCGCCCCGGCGCCCCGCGCTCCCCGGCGCGGAGCTCGCGTGGGTGAGCGACGACGTGTTCGTGCTCGAGGCGCTCCCCAAGAGCGTCGTCGTGGTCGGCGCGGGCTACATCGGTCTCGAGCTCGCAGGGATCTTCGCAGCGCTCGGCGTGGAGGTCACCGTGCTCGCGCGGCATGCGCACGTCTTGCCGCACTTCGATCTCGCGGTCTCGCACGCCGTGGGCAAGCAGCTCGAGGCCCAGGGCATCCGCGTGCGCACGGGCGAGGACGTCGCGCGCATCGAGCGCGGCGCCGATCGCCTGCGGGTCGTCACGCAGCGGGGCCATGTGTACGAAGCCGAGCGCGCGCTCCTCGCGGTCGGGCGGGATCCGCTCGTCGAGGGCCTCGAGGCCATCGGCGTCACGCTGCGCGGAGGCGCGGTGCGGGTCGATGCCCACCACCGCACGAACGTGCCGGGCCTCCACGCGGTGGGCGACGTGATCGGGCACGCGCAGCTCACGCCCGTGGCGCTCGCGGAGGGGACGGCGCTCGCGCGGACGCTCTTCGGATCCGCGCCGGAGACGGTGGACTACCGCACGATCCCGACGGCGGTGTTCACGACACCGGAGGTCGCGACCGTGGGGCTGACCGAGCGCGCGGCGCGAGAACGTGGCCACCGGCTCGCGATCTTCGAGGCCGACTTCCGCCCGATGAAGGCGACGATCACGGGCAGCGCCGCCCGCACGCTCATGAAGCTCGTGGTCGACCGCGACTCCGACGCGGTGCTCGGCGTGCACGTCGTGGGCGAGGACGCGGGCGAGATCGTTCAAGGCTTCGCGGTCGCGCTGGTGTGCGGCGCCAAGAAGCGCGATCTCGACCGCACGATCGGGATCCACCCGACGGCGGCCGAGGAGCTGGTCACGATGCGGTCGGCGACGCGCGTCGATCCGGAGGAGCCCGCGTCAACGACCGTGCGGTAGGCCGATCGCGGCGTAGGGGTCGCGGATCCGCGCGGGCGGCGCGCTCCAGTGGCTGGTGAGGAAGTCGAGCCACGCGGCCGCCCCGACGTCGCTCGCGCCCACATTGCCGTGGTCCGCGGTCTCGACGCCGCCTGCGCCGTCGCCGACCACGTCGAACTGGAGCAGGCCCGCGGTCGCGCGGCCCTCACGCAGGTTGCCACGGAGGGGCGCGGGCACAGGCTCGATGACCGGAACGGGGCGGAGCTCGGGCGCGACGAGCGGCATGCCGAAGGCCCGCGCGAGCGTGTAGTTCGAGAGGTTGGGCACGATCTCGTCGTCGAGCACCGCGCCCAGCAACACGTCCACGTCGCGCGGTCCGGCACCGAGCGCACCGCGCGTGACGTAAGAGGCCCAGG
This sequence comes from Deltaproteobacteria bacterium, assembly GCA_046342295.1. GTDB lineage: Bacteria > Myxococcota_A > Polyangia > Polyangiales > Sandaracinaceae > JAFLCL01. The sequence goes on from JBKDQC010000179.1 coordinate 2,528, forward strand.
ACGCCGCGTCGCCGCGCTCGAGGATCGTCTGGAGGATCGGGAAGAACCGGCGCACGTCGCCATCGGTCGCGGCGCGAGGGCGCAGCGTGACAACGAGCGAACCGAAGGTCGCGCTGTCGCTGAGGATCGCCGAGACGCGCCCACCGCCGACGACGAGCACGCCCGCGTCGAGGTGTGTATCGAGGGCAAGGTGCTGGGCGCCCATGATCCCGCCGAGCGAGACACCGAGGTAGGCCATCCGGGAGGCGTCGAGGTCGGGCAGGCCGTCGCCGGTCACGTCGGGCTCGTCGGCGAGGAGCATGACGAGCTGCAGGCGATCGAAGGCTGCCGCCTGGAAGTTGTCACGCAAGCGCGCGGCCTCGAGCGCCCGCGTGCGGAGCATGGCGCTGTTGATGGCGAAGAAGCCGAGGAGCGCGTCGAGATCGCTGGGCGAGCCCTCGGCGCTCGGGTGCTCACCGTGCTCGGGCGCGTCGATGGCCACCGTCGCGATGCCGGCCGGCGCGGCGAAGCGCGCGAGCTGCGCGGCCTGCTCGCGCGTGCCGGTGAGGCCATGACCGTACACGAGCGTCCGGAAGGGCGCGGCGCCCTCCGGAGGGAGCCAGAACGTCACGGGCAGCTCGTAGGTCCCGTGGGAGCGTGCGGGCTCGCCGCGCGCGCGGCGGAGGACACCATCGGCGGGATCCTGGTAGGTGCGCGCGCGCATGACGCCGTCGCAGCGGAGCCATTCCCGCTCGGTGGTGCAGCGCGGCGCCGTCGCCCACGAGGGTCGGTTCGCCTCGAGGTCGGCCTGCAC
>JBKDQC010000180.1:0-6343 GCA_046342295.1 Deltaproteobacteria bacterium
CCGACCACCTCGGGCTCAGGCTCCGCCCGCCTCGGCTTCCGTGTCGCCCATCGCAGCCTTTGCCAGCGCGCGCACCCGCGGGGCGCCGAGTCTCGCCAGGTTCGCGAGCACCGGCGCGTCGAGCTTCTTCAGCTCCGTCAGAGCGTCATCGCGTCTGCCCAGCGCGCCCATGCAGGCCGCGCGCACCACGAGGACATCGTCGGCGAGCCCGGTCTCGTCGTCGGGGACTTTGGCGAGCACCGAGTCCAGGCCCTGCATTGCCGCGGCGGCCTCGCCCTTCTCGATCCGCACCATGCGCGAGAGCAGCTCGATCCGGGCATCGACGTCGGGCTCGCTCGGCGGGCGATGTGCGCGGAGCGTCGCGTCGGCCTCGTCGAAGCGACCTGCCGAGATCTGCACCACGGCCTTCGCATGGCGCACCACCGCACGCCGCGCCTCGTCGAGGTCGTCGAGCTTCACGCGGGCGAGCACCTCGCACGCCTCTTCCGCGCGATCGCTCGCGTCGAGGAGCTCTGCCAGGATCACGGACAGATGCGCTTGCTCCACCTTGAGGCGTGAGCCGAGGCGGTGGGCGCGCCGCAGCGCTTCGCGCGCTTCCTGGATCGCGACCGGTCGGCGATCGTCGTCCAGCACGGCCGCCTCCCAGCGATCCCAGGCTGCCATCCGCTCGTGCCGCCGGTTCCGAATCCGCCACGACTCGGCCGCCCAGAGCGTTACCGCGAACAACGCGACGGGGATCATCGCCCAGCCGTACCCGAAGTGCGCGAGCCCGTGATACAGCAGCCACGCCAGCGCCGCGACGAACGCGATGCGGAGAAGGACCCAACCCGGGCTCCTGAAGCCGCCCGAGACGAGAGAGGTCAGCCCCGACATGGGAGCGTCCTTCTCACCGACCGCCCGACGCCACGAGACCACTCATGTGCGCGACCCTACCAAACTCCCTCCGCTCCGTGCGCTCTGCCGTCGTCCTCACGTTGGCGTTCGCAGGCTCTGCCTGCGGCGCCGACAGCCCGCCGCCCGGTGAGCTCCGACAATGGCGTCCGACCGACCATCAGCTCCCCGCGGGCTACGACGAGGCGGCCGCCGAGCAGCAGGCCGCCGTCGCGGCCGATCCGGGCGCGGCGCTCTACGCCACGCATTGCGCGAGCTGCCACGGCGCCTCAGGCCGCGGTGACGGCCCTGGCGCACCGCCGATGGCCCGCGTGTCGAGCTTCGCGGACCCGGCCGTGCAGGCCAGGCGCGACGCGGAGCTGACGCAGGTGATCGTCGCAGGACGCGGCGGCTTCATGCCAGCCTTCGGGGATCGCATCCCCGCGGGAGGGATTGCCGCGATCGTGCAGCACCTGCGAACCTTCGCTCTCTGACGGGCCCTCAGCTTCGGAGGATCCAGCTGAGGACACAGAGAAACGCGCTCAGCAGGCACATCGCCGCGACGAGGGCGGTCACGCCTACGCCGATCGAGAGCCCGAGCCTCCGGCTTTCGTCGGTGAGCATCGCGGCGCTCGTCGGCGAAGGCGGTGCGGCGCCCGCCGCCGGGGGTGGCGCACTGCCGACGCCAGGCCTCTTCGGTTCCAGCGCGCCAGTCGCGGGCCCTGGCAAGTGCGCGTGCGGCGTCGCGACGCCGCTGCGGGACGACGGGCCGGGGCGCTCCTCCGCGTTCAGCAGCGCCTCGACTTGCTCGAGCAGCGCGCGCGCCTCGTCGCCATGCGCGGGCCGCGCGTCGGGCTGCTTCGCGATGAAGCGCAGGACGAGCGCGTCGAGCGCCGGCGCGATGCCTGGCACGAGCGACGACGGCGGTGTGGGCTGCTCGGCGATCGCCGCCGCCAGCACCCGCGCGACGTTGTCGTAGGGGAAGACCACTCGCCCCGTGAGCGTCTCGTACAGGCTCGCTCCGAGGGCGTAGACGTCCGCGCGCGCATCCACCGACGAGCTCTGCGCCTGCTCGGGAGCGAGGTACCAGAGGGTGCCGAGCGTGAGCTGGCCCTGGGTGCGCTTCTCGCCGTGGACGAGGCGGGCGATCCCGAAATCGCTGATCTTCGCGAGCTCGTTCGCTCCGTGGCGCACGATCATCATGTTCGCAGGCTTGACGTCGCGGTGGACCACGCCGCGTCCGTGAGCATGTCCGAGCCCGGCTGCGACCTGCTTCATGAGGTGCATCGCGCGCGCCGGCGCCAGGCGACCCTCCCGCCGGAGCAGCGACGCGAGCGTCTCGCCACCCTCGACGAGCTCCATCACGATCGCCCACGTTCCCGATTCGCCGACGAAATCGTGGACGGTGACGACGTTCGGGTGGTTGAGCTGCGCCATGGCCTGCGCCTCCTGACGGAAGCGGCCGGCGATCTGGGGATCGAAGACGAGCTGCGGGTGCAGCAGCTTGAGCGCGACCCGTCGCCCGAGGACCGTGTCGAGCGCCGCGTAGACGGCGCCATTGCCTCCCTCGCCGAGGTGTCCCTCGACGACGTACTTTCCGATCGGTGTCCCCGGCGCGAGGGGAGGGCGCTGAGAAGGGAGCACGCGAGAGGTCATCGTAGCCGACGCGCCGCGCCCTGCACGAGGCGCCCGAGCGCCGCACCGCGCGCGTCCCCCGCCGATTCGAACGGCAAGCTCCAGCGCGCGCGTCGCGTGGTGTCCATGACGTGCGCGGGCGGGCGATGCCGCTGGCAAGCGAATGCACTCCGGGCGCTCCCTGCACAGAATCGCCGGCAGGGATCCTCTGCGCCGAGGCGATCCTGTTGCGAAGAGCGGAGTTGGGTGGGGGCCGAGACGGCTCCGCCGTGCAGGGGTCTGGTCTCACGTTCCTGGGATGCGCGAGGGGCCGGCCTGACCGTCGACGCGGCCGCCGGTGGCCGTGCCCCAGCAGCGCACGGCGCCGCTCTCGAGGCGGGCGCACGCGTGCTCGTGGCCGACCGAGACCTGCGTCGCGCCGCGCGTGCCGGGCACGATCGTGGGCCGCGTGAAGCGGGCGCCGGAGCGTGCGAGGCCACCGCGTTCGTAGTCGAAGCACGCGACGTCGCCCTCGGCGCGCACGACGCAGGCGCCGCGCGCACCGATCGACAGATCTCGCGCGCCCCGCAGGCCTCGCATCTCGCGCGGCCCGTGCTCGGCGAAGCACTGGAGCGCGCCCGAGCGCGTGCGCGCGCAGCCCCAGTCGTGGCCTACGTCCACGTCGATCGCGTCGGCGAGGCCGACCACGACCTCGGGCGGCGTGGCCTCGCCGTCGTCGCCGGCCATGCGCCAGCACACGACGCGACCGCTCTGCTCGGCCACACAAACGCGGCTGCCGTCCACGGCCACGTCGCGCGCGTCCCCGAGGATCTCGTCGGGCACGCTCTCGCCATCGGGTGAGCAGTGCACGCGCCCTCGGACGACGCCACAGACGGCCGAATCGAGGTCGAACGCGCTGACGTCGTCCCACGAGGGACCGCCAAGATCGCAGCGCAAGTGCGAGGCCTCGTCGAGGGTGCACCGGCGCCCCGCAGCGACCGCGAGACGACGGGCGCCGGTCTCCACGGCGGTTCGGCGGTTCGGATCTGCGGGCCAGCAGGTGACCGAACCGTCACCGAGAACCGCACAGCTCTCGCGGTAGCCCGCCGCCACGAGCGTCGCGCCCGTGACGCCGGGCACCTCGACGGCGCTGCGCACGAGCCGCTCGCCCCAGCACCACACCGCGCCCGCCGGATCGAGCACGCAGGCGCCCGCACTGGAGGCGCCGATCGCTTGAGCGCGAGGCCCTGCGAGGATCGCAGGTCGGCCGACGCCCGAGGCCTGTCCCGCGAGCATCTCTCCATCCGAGAAGCTCGCGAAGCACGCCGTCGTCGCGTCGTCGCGGCGGAAGCACACGAAGCTGTCGCCGAGCGCGATCTCCTCGACGCGATCGAGCACGGGCATCCGTGACTCGGGGCGGGGGTGCTCCGCGATGCCGAGCGAGCCCGCGTACGCCGAGCCCCAGCAGTGCGCGAAGCCTCCGCGCACGACCGCGCAGGTGCGCTCGCCGTGCGCGGCGATGCGCACGACGTCGGCGAGCGGGGGCACGGCCGTCGGTCGAGGATGCGCACCGGTCGCGCCCAGCTGCCGATCGCCGTTGTCGCCCCAGCAGAGGAGCTCGCCACCGGCGCGGAGCACGCACGCGTGACGCGCGCCCCCTGCGACCGCGACCGCGTCGCCGATGCCGCGGATCTCGTACGCGCTCGTGCCTGCCTCTGCCGGAGTCGTGTCGCCGGGCGCGTGGCCCCAGCAGAAGAGGCGGCCATCCGCCCGCACGGCGCACGCGAAGTGGGCGTATGGGCTGCTTCCACCGAGCGAGACCGCATCGGTGACGCCTTCGATCGGCGTGGGCGTGAGGAGCTCCCGTCCGCCGACCGAGCCCCAGCACCGCACGGTCCCGTCCCGGAGCAGCGCACAGACACCCGAGTCTGCAGCCACGATCTCGACGACGCCGTCCAAGCCGGTCACCTCGCGCGCCTGATCGCGCGAGACGGTCGTGCCATCGCCGAGGCGTCCTTGCGCACCCTCGCCCCAGCAGCGAACACGTCCCTCGTAGAGCACACAGCCGTACCCGCGGCCGAGCGCGAAGCGTGAGGGCGCGAGGTGTCGATCGAGCCGTGCCGCACGCACCGCGTCGGCGCCGAGCGGCTGGGGCTCGGCCGCAAGCGCGCGTGCGCGGAGCTGCTCGAGATCCGGAATCGGGAGGCGATCCGCGGGCACGTACGCAACCGAGAGCTCCGTCGCGGGGCAGCGGCTCGTGCCACCGAGCGCTCGCACACCCTCGATCGAGACGATCCGCGCCCACTCCTGTCCACCCGCGACGACACCGGTCTCGTAGCGCACGTGCGCGCGCGTCGCGACGGGCACGCGCGCCCAGCTCGCGCCACCTGGGCTCGCGTGGATCGTGAGCCCGACGGCAAGCACGACGTCTCCGTCGAACGCTGCGGGCGGTGCCGTCGCAGGCTCGCAGCCTCGGCTGCCGATGCCGCCGATGCCGCCGATGCCGCCGCGCGGTGGTGGCTCGAGATCCACGACCCGCGCCCAGCCGCGGATCTCGACACCTCCTCCGAGCCGCACGAGCAGGCGCACCCAGCTCCCTTCGCGGCCGACCTCGGTGAGGCTCGTCCAGCTGCCGACGCCGCCGAGCGTGATCGTCATCGCGCTCGTGTCCGCGCGCGTGCGGAGCTCGAGGCGCCCGGCGCGCGGTGCCCACGTGACGCCCGTGGCGGTGGGGCGATCGGTGGCGAGCGCGCTCTCCCAGTCCGAAGGAGGCGCCTGCGGTGGTCCGAGCTCGAGCGCCTCGCAGCGCACGGGCACCCCGCTCCACCAGACGCTGTCCTCGCGCGGTGCGTTCGAGACTCGGAGGACGCCGTCCCGAGCACCGGGATGCACCGCGGTGCCCGAAGGGATGAAGATCGCGCGCTCGATCGCGAGGCTCTCCGACGTGCGCCACGCGACGCTCGCGACACCGACGAGCGCGAGGGGGCGGCTCACCTCTGCGCGCGCATCGGCCGCATCGATCGAGAGCTGCGCGTGCTCGAGCCCCACCGTGATGGGCCGACCATCCGCCTCGACGCGGACCGCAGGCACCTCGAGGTCATCGCTCGTGCGAACGCACGCCTGCGCGCACACGCGCGCGGAACCGATGCACGAGAAGCCCGCGATCGCGAGCAGCGAGAGCGTCCAGTTGCGCGCTGCGCGCAGCAAAGGCCACGTCACGGTGCAGCCGTGCACGTGACGCTCACCGACGCGCTCGTGGTCCCCGAGGCCGGCGGGAAGGCTGCACGGCCGATCGAGCGTGTCATGCAGGCTGCGAGCGTCGCGTCGCCGAAGCCGCTCGCACGCGGGCTCTCCGCGATGCCCGCCGCCGTGACGCCGACCTCGATGCGCATCGTGCCAGAGAGGGACGGATCGGCGCGGAGGGCTTCTTCGTAGCAGTGCCGGAGCTGCCCCGACTGTCGGCGCGCGACGGCCGTGACCGCCGCCGCATCGAGCGCGCCGTTCGCCGTCGCCGACACCGAGACGCTCGCCGCGGGCCCTCCGAGGCGACCCTCGCCGAGCCCGCCAGCGCCAGAGCGGCCAGCGCCAGAGCCCCAGCCCACGGCTTCAACCTCCTCGCTCGTCTCGCCTCCACCTCCGACGCCCTCTCCGATCCCGCTGAGGCCCAGGCCTCCGAAGCCGAAGTTCTCGCCGATCTGATCGCCGAGGACGCTTCCGAAGTCGGAGTCGACGTCGCCGAGGATCGCGAAGATGCCGCTCCGGGCGACCTGCTCTTCCGCGGCGCGCGTCGCCGCGAGCTGCGTGGCGCGCGTGTCGAGCGCCGAGAGATCCTGGGAGAGCGAGGCGACCTCCTCGGCGA
>JBKDQC010000181.1:0-2597 GCA_046342295.1 Deltaproteobacteria bacterium
CCCTCTGGCGCCACGCGAACCACGACCACGCCGCGCCCCGCCTGCGCGAGCGCGCCGAACGCCCGCCACGCGACCTCGTCGACCTCGAATCGCACGATGAGATCGCCTGGCTCGAGCCCCCCGCCCGGCGCCCGCAAGACATCGACGCGCTCGATGGCAACGCGGCTGGGATCGACCAGATCCCAGAGCGCGAGGGTGTCCGGCAGCAGTCCCGCGCGGCGCACCAAGAGGAGGGTCCGGATGGCATCCTCTCGACGTCGAGGAGAGACGGGAAGGGGACTGCCGCGCCTCAGGGCCTCGACACCCACGGGCTCCTCGGCCAAGACACGGCGAAGCGCGGGCTCGTCTCCCCGCACGATCGCCTAGAGCAGGTCGAAGAGCGCTCGCCGCGCAGCGTCCGAGCCGCTGTCCAGAACCTCCGAGCCGGAGCCCTCGTCTGCGGCGAGCGCGCGTCCGAGGGGGCGCTGAAGATAGGCTCGCTCGGCAGGCGCCGCCGCGCCAGGACCCGAACAAGCCGATGCGAGGAGCGCCGCGCAGCCCCACCACGCGCGCCGCGTCACAGCGGCAGCGAGCGGGTCGTGAGATCCCGCTCCACGAGCATCACGGAGCCGCGCGGGATCGGACGGTAGTCGGGGGGGGCGGACTCGCCCGCGTAGGCGAGGACGTAGCGAAACCCTGGGCCTGACGGGCCCCGTGCCTCGGTCGCGAGGGTTCGCTCGACGTAGAACATGGGGGCGCCCCGCGACGCGACGGCGGTCGTGCGGCCGTTCGAGATGACCAAGTCCAGCTCGGCCTCGGGGGCGCCGACCTCCGACACGAGGCGGTCCACCAGCGCGAGCGTCGAACGAATCGCGCTCGTCACGACCTTGGGGTCGACGTCGGGCGCGTCGAGCACGCCGCGGTCGTGCAGGAACGAGAGAAACGTGTGGAAGACGAGCTCGCTGTCGGTCGTGCCGCGCACGTTTCGGCGAAGGAAGTCTGGCAACGTGTCCGCGAGCGCGTCTCGGATGGCGTCGAAGCCGTGCACGGTGCCGTGATGCGCGAACAGCCACTGCCTCATGCGGAACGGATGCGTGTTCTCTGCGCGGTAGTCGCCGACGGACGCTTTCCGGAGGTGGATCACCGCGCAGTCGGTCTTGACGTTGCCGACGATGTCGCGCCACGTGACCGAGTCTCCGCCCCGGTGGGGCCGCTTCTTGTGGAGCACTTCACCGCTCTGGTAGAAACCGATGCCCCAGGCGTCCGCGTGCTCGGACGGGACCTCTCCCACGGCGGCGCGCTCTTCCTGGAGCGCCTCGAGGAGACGGTCGGTTCGATTCGCGACGTAAGCAACGAGGCGCGCCATGGTGTGCTCCGGGCCAGCGTAATGGACGACGCGCGCTCGGCGGCGCGCACTCTCCGATGGTTGCGCCCGCGGGTCTCGCGAGCGGAGGTATGCGACGTACCGGCGCGTGCGCTCTTTCGAGCGGCGCCGGGGGACGACCCGACGCTCCTTTCCACAGTGTTTGGGAAGGTCGCGTGACGTCAAGCCTGGCGCTCCTCGTCCGTCGCGCGGGTTGCGTCCCCAGCCTCGGGCGCCCGCGCGCCCTCGGCTTCGTCGATCTTGCGCAAGAGCGCGTCCGTGCGTGCCCGGGCCGCGCGGTCGAGCGCGCTTGCCCAGGCTCGCATCGCGAGCACGATGGCCACCGCGGTCGAGACGATGAGAATTGGAATGGTGAGGTCGACTTCCAGCACGGCGATGGAGCGCCCAGCATGACACGTGGCAAGCGCAGGCTCGCGCGCTGCGTCGCGCTCGCTCTCTCGTGGTGCGGAGCGTGGCTCGCGCTCCTTGGGGGAGGTCTCTCTCCGAGCGCGGCGCGTGCGGCTGTCCCGGAGCGCTACGAGGTCGATGCGATCCTCGATGTCGAGCGCGGTCGCGTCGAGGAGCACGTCGTCGTGTGCGTCGCGGTCGGCGAGGCCGAGCGCGAGATTCGCCTCTGGCTGTATCCGGACCGGCTCGGAGTTGCACCGGACGCGATGGAGGAACGCAGCGCGCGCTGGATCTATCCGGGGGAGGTCGACCTCGGCGGGATCGAGGTGACGCGCGTGCGCGTCGATGGGCGCGAGGTCACCGCGACCCGGATCCCTCTCGGAGCAGGAGACGCTGACGCGCGCAGCGAACGCAGCCGCGGCACCGGCGGCTCGGATCTCGTCGTCCCGATCGAGCCCGGTCCGTCGCGAACGGTGGTGCTCACCATGGACGCGATCCTCGACGTGCCGGGCCGCTTCGGTCGACTCGGTCACGCCGCCTCGAGGCTCTCGCTCGCGGCGCCGTGGTATCCGCTGGTGCTCGATGGGGAAGCGTGGAACCAGCCCGCGCGGCACCGCATCCACGCGAGGGCCGAGCACGGCGTGCTCGTGGCCGACGACGGTGTCGTCGCGACCGAGCGCACGCTGGAGCGGGACACAGCCTACGTTCCGCTCCTCGCTGCCCCGCGGCTGGTTGCGCGCCGCGGCGCGCTCGAGGGGGGGCGGCGGCTGGTCGTCGTCGATCCCGGCGACGCCTCCGTGCCGCCGCCGCGGAGCGCAGAGGGCGAGCTCGGGCTCGAGGCCCTCGC
>JBKDQC010000182.1:0-11118 GCA_046342295.1 Deltaproteobacteria bacterium
CGTTGGCTGTCGCGCCTCCCGGGCGCGACCCGGCCGAGCACGTCGTGGCAGCCGTCCGTGAAGAGCATGTGAAAGTGCACGTTCAGGGCGAGGTCGCTCCCGAACCTCTGCACGGCGGTGATGTTGCCGGCGCGCGGGTCGATGATGCCGAGCTCGCGGCCCTTGTCGCGATACCAGCCCTCGATCACTCGCGCGGCCACGCCGTGCACCGCGAGCGTCAGGTCGTGGTGGTAGGCGAGCGGCACGCGTAGCGCGAAGGGCAGCGAGAGCACCCACTGACGAACCCGTACGCGTGGGAGCACCGCGCTCACCCAGTGGCGCGCCATCTCCGTCATCCTGCGGCCCATGCAGCGCGGGCAGAAGCCGCGGCCCTTGCACGAGAGGGCCACGAGGTGCTCGCGTCCGCAGTGCTCGCAGAGAAACCGCACGAAGCTCGGCATCGGCTCGCCCTCCTCAGCGCGGCGAGCGAGGAACGTCTCGAGGTGCGCGCGCACCACGCGATGCAGCTTCGTCGTCTGCGGGTCGTGCGGAGAGGTGTCTTCTCGAGCGGGGCTCGAGCGGGCGCGAGCTCCGTCGGGGCGAGGGGGCACGCGGAGCGCCCCTGCAAGCCCCGGTACGATCGTCTGGCCAGCGAACTACAGGGAAAACATCCCTCGGCTGCCGGAGTGGCGGCGGCCTGGCGGCGGTGCACGCCAGTGTCACCGAGCAACGTGATCGATGGTGCTCGAGCCGCCACCTGGGAGAGGCTTCGTGCACGGCGTCATGAACACCGACAACACTTCGATCTCGGGCGAGACGCTCGATTACGGGCCCTGCGCGTTCCTCGACGCGTTCGACCCGGGACGGACCTTCAGCTCGATCGACCAGGGCGGCCGCTACGCGTTCCAGAACCAGCCGCGCATCGCCCTCTGGAACCTCGCGCGGCTGGCGGAGGCGCTCCTGCCGCTGCTCGGGGACGACGAGGACGAGGCGATCCGGCTGGCGACCGCGCGCCTCGACACCTTCCCGGCGCGCTTCGAGGAGGCTCACGGGACGGTCTTGCGCCACAAGCTCGGTCTCGGCGACTCGCGCGAGGACGACGCTGCGCTCGCGCGCGAGCTCCTCGAGCGGATGGCCACGGCGAAGGCCGACTTCACGCTCACGTTCCGGCGCCTCTACGAAGCCATCGACCGACCCGAGCGCGCGTCCCTGCTCTCCTCGATGTTCGCCGAGCCGGCGGGCTTCGAGGCGTGGGCGAGCCGCTGGCGCGCCCGCCTCGAGCGCGATGCGGTCCCGCTCGAGACGCGCAAGGAGCGCATGCGCCTTGCCAACCCCGCCTTCATCGCGCGCAACCACCGCGTCGAGGAGATGATCGCCCGGGCGAGCGGAGGAGACCTCGGGCCCTTCGAGCGCATGCTGCGTGTGCTGTCCCGCCCCTTCGACGAGCAGCCCGACGCGGCGGATCTCGGGGAGCCCCCCGGCGACGAACAGTGGGACTACCGCACGTTCTGCGGGACCTGACGCCGCGCGCCCCTCCCGCATCGGGGCCAGCGGCCCCATCACGGGCCCGCATGCCTGAGACCCTTCACTTCGTCGGCCCCTGGGACCTCGATCCCCGCCTGCCGTGCATGCCCGCGCGGCCGAGCGATGGACCGATCGTGCTGATCGAGTCGCGCGCGAAGTCGAGCGCGCTCCCCTACCATCGGCAGAAGCTCGTGCTCGTGCTCTCGGCGATGCACCACTTCGCGGAGGAGATGCGCGCGGAGGGCTTCGACGTCGAGATCGTGCACGCCCGCTCGTACGTGGACGGGCTGCGCGAGACCGTGGCGCGCCGAGCGCCCGCGCGCGTGGTCGCGATGCGCCCGCGCGAGTGGGGCATGGAGCGGGCCCTCGAGCGGGCGCGTGACGACGGGGCCCTCGGCGTGCCCCTCGAGCTCCACGACGATGGCGGCGAGGGGAGCCACTTCCTCCTCACGCGCGAGGAGATCCGGCGCTGGGCGGAAGGACGCAAGGAGCTCCGGATGGAGCACTTCTACGCGCACCTCCGGAAGAAGACGGGCTGGCTCATGGACGCGCGCGGCAAGCCTCTCGGAGGCAAGCTGAGCTTCGCCGCCGACAACCGCGAGCCCCCTGGCGCCGAGCGACCGCCGTCGCCGCTCGTGCACGAGCCGGACGCGATCACGCGTGGATGCATGGAGCGCGTGCGCGCGTGGGGGCACGGCTGGGGCGAGCTCGAGGGCTTCGCGTGGCCCGTGACGCGCGCGGCGGCGCTGGCCGAGCTCGATCACTTCTTCGCCCATCGCGCCGCGCTCTTCGGCCGCTTCCAGGACGCGATGATCACGGGGGAGCGCTTCCTCTGGCACACGCGGATCGCGCCCGCGATGAACCTCGGGCTGCTCTGCCCGCGCGAGGTGTGCGAGCGGATCGTGCAGGAGCACGCCTCGGGCGCGATGCCGCTCGCCGCGGCCGAGGGCCTCCTCCGACAGATCCTCGGGTGGCGCGAGTACGTGCGCGCGATGTACTGGCTGCGCATGCCCGCGATGCGCCACGCCAACAGCCTCGGGGCGAAGCGGGCGCTGCCTGTCTTCTACTGGGAGCCCGAGCGCACGGAGATGCGCTGCGTGCGCGAGGCCGTCTCGCAGGTCGAGCAGACGGGCTACGCGCACCACATCCAGCGCCTCATGGTGCTCGGCAATTTCGCGCTCCTCGCCGGGATCGAGCCGCTCGCGCTGAGCCATTGGTTCTGGGCCGGGTTCGTCGATGCCTACGAGTGGGTGGAGCTGCCGAACGTGCACGGCATGGCGCTCTTTGCCGACGACGGCTTCACGACCAAGCCGTATGCCGCGAGCGGCGCGTACATCGACCGCATGAGCGACCACTGCGGGCGCTGCCGCTACCGCGTGAAGGAACGCACGGGCGAGCGCGCGTGTCCGTTCAACCCGCTCTTCTGGGATTTTCTCGTCCGGCACCGCGACCGCTTCGGCAAGCATCCGCGGATCGGCGCGCTCTACCGCACCTGGGATCGCTTCGGGGACGACGAGAAGGCCCGCATCCGAGAGAGCGCGGCGCGCGTCCTCGCCTCGCTCGAGCCCTCGACCGAGCCGTGGCGCTTCGAGGACGACCGCTGCTGATCCTCGAGGACGGGCGCGCGCTCACTCGGCCGCGTTCTCGTCGAGGCCGCCCTCGCGGCTCGCGGCTTTGGCATCGACCGACGGGTAGAACTGCTTGCACCAGCGCCGGTACGCGCCGATGGGCCCGTCGCCCACCGCGAGCTGTGGTGGGTGCACGTAGCGCTTGTTCTGCCAGATGTGGAAATCCTGCTTCACGTCGTGCACGTAGGCGCGCAGGCCCGCCGCGCGGAGCGTGCGGTGCAGGATGCCCAGGGGGAGGCGGCGCAGCGCACGAGGCCAGCGGTCGAGCGTGTGGAGCTCCTCGAACGCGAAGCCCATGTGGAGCTCGAGGCGCTCACGGTCCACCGGCGTCGCGAAGACGAAGTGGCGCGAGCGCAGGCCGAGCTCGGGGATCGAGACCTCGACGCGCGAGTACCCGAGACCGTACACGTGGATGAAGAACTGCGCGTACACGCGGCCGAGCCCGGGGTAGCCCGGGAGGTACGGACGCCGCATCGCGTACTGCACCGACAGATAACCCGGCTCGGTGCGGAGCTCGCGGAGCACCTCGATCTCCGAGTAGCCGTGCACGACGGGCAGGTGGCCCATGTCGACGCTGTTCTCGCTGGTCTCCTGGGGATGGCCCCGCAGCGGCTCGACGACGAAGGCGGGCTCCACCCACCCGACCGTGTCGATCTCGGGCACCTCGAACCACGGCGCCTCGCCCGCGTTGCCGTACCACACGAGGATCTCGCCATGACGCTCGCACACGGGATAGGCGCGCTGACGCGCCCTGGGCGGCGGAGGCGAGCCATAGGCGGTCGCGACGCACTGGCCGCCCGGCTCGAAGCGGAACGCATGGAACGGACACTCGATCGTCTCGCCCTTGACGCAGCCGCCATGCCCGAGGTGCGCGCCCATGTGCGCGCAGTACGGCGCGAGCGCCGAGAGCCTGCCGGACTCGGTGCGGAAGAGCACCACGTCCTCCCCGGCGAGACGACGCGTGAGCACGGCGCCCCGGCGCACCTCCTTCGAGCGCGCGAGCACGAACCAGCCGCTCGGCACGTGCGCGTAGAGATCGTGGGCGTGGTCGACGACGGGCAGGCTCTTCTTGTCCATGGAGATGACCTACGGCGAAGGGTCGACACAGGATCACCGGCGACGGTTGCATTCGCAAGCTTCGGTGCGGGCCGCGCACGTGAGGCCGAGGCGCCGGTGCAGCGAATTGATCGCTCCTGGCGGGGGCGTGCTATCCGGCTCGTCATGTTCCGTGGTCGCGTTCGGACCATTCACTTCGTCGGCATCGGCGGCATCGGCATGAGCGGTATCGCCGAGGTGCTGCTCGCCTCGGGCTTCGCCGTGTCGGGCTCGGACGCGCGCGGCTCCGACACCACCAAGCGCCTCGAGGCGCTCGGCGCGCAGGTCTTCGTCGGCCACAAGAGCGAGAACGTCGGCAGCGCGGACGTGGTCGTCTTCAGCTCCGCGATCTCGAGAGACAACCCGGAGTTGCTCGAGGCCAAGCGTCGGAACGTACCCGTCATCCCGCGCGCCGAAATGCTCGCCGAGCTCATGCGCTTGCGCGATGGCGTCGCGATCGCCGGCTCGCACGGCAAGACCACCACCACCTCGCTCGTCGCCACGGTCCTGCGCGAGGCCGGGCGCGACCCGACCGTCGTGATCGGCGGCAAGCTCAACTCGCTCGGCTCGAACGCGGCGATGGGCACGGGAAACCTGCTCGTGGCCGAGGCCGACGAGTCCGACGGATCGTTCCTGCATCTCACGCCCGTGATCGCGATCATCACGAACATCGACGCCGAGCACCTCGACCATTACGGCACGCACGAGAAGGTCAAGAGCGCCTTCGCGGAGTTCGCGAACCGTGTTCCCTTCTACGGCCTCGTGGTCGCGTGCCTGGATCATCCCCACGTGCAGGCGATCCTCCCGAGGATCGAGAAGCGCGTCGCGACCTACGGCCTCACCGCGCAGGCCGACTACCGTGCGCGCAACCCCGTGGTCGACGGTCTCTCCACGCGCTTCGAGCTCGTGCGTCGAGGCAAGCCTGGCGGCACGTTCACGGTGCGCATGCCGGGCATCCACAACGTGCTCAACGCGCTCGCCGTCATCGCGGTGTGCGACGAGCTCGAGGTCCCCGAGGACGTCACGCGCAAAGCGCTCGCGGAGTTCGGGGGCGTGCAGCGGCGCTTCACGATCGTGGGCGAGTCCAGGCAGGGCATCACGATCGTCGATGACTACGGTCACCACCCCGCCGAGGTGCAGGCCACGCTCGAGGCCGCGCAGCGGGCCTATGGGCGACGCCTGGTCGTCGCGTTCCAGCCGCACCGCTACACGCGGACGCAGTTCTGCTTCGAGGAGCTCACGCGCGCGTTCAACCGCGCCGACGTGCTGCTGCTCACCGACGTCTACGCTGCGGGCGAGCCGCCGATCGCGGGCGCGACGAGCGAAGCGCTCGCGCAGTCCATCCACGCGCACGGCCACCGCGACGTGACCTGGGTCGGGCCGCGCGCTGGCGTCGCAGAGGCGATCGCCGCGCGCGTTCAGCCTGGTGACGTGGTCATCACGCTCGGTGCCGGCGACATCACGCGGGTCGGTCCCGAGCTGTTGCCGATGCTGAACGCCACGGCGGAGGCCGCGCCGTGAACGTCCGTGTCCTGCGCGCCGAGGAGCTCGCGACGCCGCGCGCGAGAGGTCCGCGTCCAGGGGCGCCTCTGGCGTCGAGCGACCGACCGCGCGGCAACCGTCGCATCGAGCCGAAGGGGAGCGCGCTCGAGGCGGATCGGCCCGCTCCGGCGAGGCGTCCGACGCTGAGGAAGCGCTTCGCCGCGCTGGGCGGGCGCGCGAAGGCGTGGGGCGCGCGCGTCGTGGCGCGGGCGCGCGGACCCGCGAAGGTCGCGGTCCGCGTGGCGCTCGCCACCGCGCTCGTGGCCGCGAGCGTCGCGATCGTTCGCGCCGTCGATCGGTACGCCCGCACCTCGCCGGAGTTCGCGATCGACACGCTCGCGATCACCGGAAACGCGCGGGTACCGAACGACGAGCTCGAGGAAGCGATGGGGCTCGCGATCGGAGACAACGTCTTCGCGCGGTCGCCGGAGGAGGCGGGGGCGGCGCTCGAGGCCCACCCGTGGGTGGCCTCCGCGACGGTGCGGCGGCGGCTTCCACGGACCGTCGAGGTCGAGGTGCGCGAGCGCGTGCCGGCCCTGATGCTGGTCCTCGAGGAGCCATTCCTGGTCGATCAGGAGGCGAACGTGTTCAAGCCGTTCGAGGAGGGCGATCCGGTCGATCTGCCCGTGATCACCGGAGTGGACCCGGAGCGCTTCGGACGCGAGCGCGGCTACCGCACCGAGCTGCTCACCGCGAGCATCGCCCTCGTGCACGAGTGGCAGGCAGCCTCTCTCTCGCGGCGCGAGCCCATCGCGGAGATCCACGTCGAGCCGGACGAGGGCCTCACGCTCTTCGTCGGCGACGAGGGCACCGAGATCCGGCTCGGTCGCGGTCCCTACCGCAGCAAGCTCGCGCGTCTGCGGCGGGTGCTCGACGAGCTCACGCGACGCCAGAGCCGAGCGCTCTACGTCTATCTCGACAACGTGCGTCGGCCCGACCGCGTGACGGTTCGCGTCCGGTAGTTCGGGCGCAGCCCCTCGAGCCACCCTCACCCGGCGCGCATCAGCTCCGCGGGCTGCGCCGAAGGCGGGGTCATACGGCGAGGGATCGCGCGCCTCGTCGCGGCGATCGGCGAGCTCCGCATCGGCCTCGTCGGCCTCGTCGGCCTCGTCGGTCGCGGCCTCGTCCGTCTCCGCATCGTCGCGCGCGTCCTCCGGCGGATCGTGGCGAGCGGCTCGTCGAGGATGGGCTCCGCGACGCGATCGACCCGCTCGAGCGTGGTGAGCGCCGGCGCGGCGTGGAATCTTGCGACGTGCCCGAACGTCTCCTTGCCCGCGGACGCGGGCGGTGGCCCGCATGGAGGTCGTCCTGAGCCAGTCAGCATGGTGCGCGGCGCACGCCGACCGTGCGGCGGTCGCACTGTGCAGCGGCTGCCGCGCGGCCCTCTGCGGAACGTGCTTCCGCTTCACCTTGGACGGGGCGCCTTCGTGCGGGCGCTGCGCGTACGAGGCCTCCTCGCGTCGTGGCCGGCGCCTCTCGCTCGCGATGGTGTTCTTCGGCCTCGGTGCGGGGCTCGGGACGTGGGCGACCTTGCGCTTCGCGCTCTGGGAGGCGCCCATCGCGGGGATCGTCGCCGCGCTGCTCGTGCTCGGTGTGACCGCGTACCTCGGCTGGACGGGCCTGCAGGAGGACCGTCCGGCGCTCGCGCTCCGCGAGGTCGAGGACGACCACGTCGAGTCCCCCGCCTTCGACGACGCGACCGACCCCGCACCCTATCGCACCGCCATGCGGCGCGTGGCGCGCGCGATCGCACCGCGCGTGTCAGCGCGCACGACCGGCCTCGTGCTCCTTGGCGCGTTCGGTATCTCGGCCCTGCTCGTACCGAGCGCCCTGCATCTCTCGCGCTGGCTCGAGGTCGAGCTCGTCCTCGTGGCGTGGTGGGCGATCGTGGGCAGCACGCTCACGACCCTGCTCTTCCGCGGCTACCGGCTCGCCGACGACTACGCGCACTTCGTGCCCGGCGCGCTCCGACGCGGCCGCGAAGGCGGCGGCGCGAGCCTCCCGGATGTCGCGGACCTCGGCGGCGACGGCGATCTCGGCGAGGGCTGCGCCGGCGTCGTGGTCGGGGCGGTCCTCGTCGTCCTCGCGCTCGGCCTCGCGTGGCTCGTGGTCGAGCTCGTCCTGCCCGTCGCGTTCCTCCTCGCGTACGGCCTTTTCCTCTCCGCGATCGCGCGCGTCGCCAATGACCGCCACGGCTGCGAGGGCTCCGTCGCCCGCGCGCTCCTCTGGGGCTTCGGCTGGGCCAGCGTCTACCTCGGTCCGCTCGCGCTGCTCGTCGCGCTCGTGCACCAGGCGCTGCGGTGATCGCGCCGCGGGCATCCCGAGTCCGTTCAGCGCCGACCGTGTGGAGACAGCACGCGATCGGCCTCCTCTGCGCCCGCGCGCTCGCTCTGTCGCAGCGCGAGGAGCACTCCGCGGGCGCCGAGCCCCGCGATCGCTTCGGCCGCGCCGCGGCGCGTCTCGGCGTCCTCGGAGGAGAGCTGGACCTCGAGCTGGCGACGGAGGATCCGCGCGGACGGGCTCGCGGGCCCTCCTTCGGACGCGCGCAGCGCTTGCGTGTAGCGGTCGAGGAAGAGACCGAGCGCGAGCTCGCGCAGGCGAGCACCCTGGAGCACACGTGGGATCACCAGCTCGGGGACCACCTCGTGCTCGAGCTCGGTGAGGCGCGTGTTGATCTCGGTCGCGAGCGCGCCATCGGCAGCGAGGGTTCTCGCGAGCGCATCGCTCGAGGCAGCGTCTCCGCCGAGCACGAGGGCCACCGCCGCGTGCCGCTTCGCGCGCTCGTCGCCGAGCAACGCGACGAGCTCGGCGCGGATCTCCGGGCTGGCTTGCTCTCCGACGATGACGGCCGCGACCCGGCTGCGCTCGTCGTCTTCGCCTCCGCGCACGTAGCCCATGAGACGCGAGAGCGCGGCCGATGGCGTGCGCCGACGCAGCGCCCGCACGAGGGCCTGCCGCACCCCGGCCGGCGTCCGCGCGTCGAGCACCCGGTCGGCGGCAGTGTCCAGGGTGGCGTCGTCGCCGACCACGCCGAGCACCGCTCCGACGTCGCTCCGGAGGGTGGGGTCCGCGTTCGCGTCGGTCGCGAGGTCCAAGAGCCGTCCGCTGAGGTCGCGCGCACGGGCGATCGCGATGGCCTCGAGCGAAGCGCGCCACATCGCGCCCTCGCCGGCGCGGGTCTGACCGCGCTCCGGGAGCGCCTGCGCGAGGCGGGTGCGCGCGGTCTCGAGCGCCACAGGGTCGGAGCAGCGCGCGAGCGCCGTCAGCGCCGCCGGCTCGCTCCGCACGGATCTCCGATAGACGGCGAGGGCGGGCTCCGAGCATGCGCGGACCTCGGCGAGCGCGGCCAGCGCAGCGGTCCGCGTGCTGCCCGGACCCGCGAGCTCGACGAGGCGCTCCTCGACGTCGCCCGCGACCCCGGTGCGGCCGAGCATCGCGATCGCCGCGGCCGGCCACTCTCCCTCGCCATCGGAGATCACGGGCTCGAGCACCGCGGCGAGGCGCGGATCGGAGATCTCCGCGAGCGCCGCTGCGATCTGGAGTCGGATGCGCCCGTCGGGGTCGGGGCGTCGCTCGAGCTCGGTGACGAGGGCGTCGCCGCCTCGAGGATCGGCGATCGCCGCGAGCGCCGTGAGCATCGCGCCGCGGGTCTGGCCGTCTTCGACGTGGGCGATCAGCACCGTCATCGCCGGCGCGCCGACGTCGGCGAGAAACGCGGTCTGGAGCGCCGGCCAGAGCGTCCGGTCCCGGTCGAGGTTCTGGTCGAGCGCCGCGAGCGCCTCGGGCGTGCTGCACCGAGCGAGCGACACGAGCGCGGCGAGGCGCACGTCGCGCTCTGGATCGGCCGCCGCGGCCGTGAGAGGTGCCACGGCGCTCGCGTCGCAGAGCGGTCCGAGCGAGCTGGCGGCGAACTGACGGATGCGCGGGTCGGCGTGGCCGAGGCGCGGCACGAGACGCGCGGCTCCGAGGGAGCGCGCGAGGAGAGCCGGATCGTAGGAGGGCAGGGTCTGCGCCTGGCCCGAGGGGATCGCCTCGACGACGATCTCGGCAGAGTCCGAATGGCCGATCGTCGCCAGCGCCCAGGCGTAGGGGAGCGGATCCACCACCTGCGCGTCGCGCGTGAGCTCGAGCAGGCGCTCTTGGGCGGAGACGGCGCCCGGGCTGCCGACCCTCGCCAGCGCATCCGCGGCTGCCAGGCGGATGTCGTCGCTTCGCGAGA
Source organism: Deltaproteobacteria bacterium (assembly GCA_046342295.1). Lineage (GTDB taxonomy): Bacteria > Myxococcota_A > Polyangia > Polyangiales > Sandaracinaceae > JAFLCL01. The sequence continues at coordinate 9,988 of JBKDQC010000182.1, forward strand.
GGCAGCCGATCAACGCTGGGACAGCGCCGTCGTCACGGAGCTCTCCGACGCGCGTGATCGCACGGATCCGCGAGGCGTCGTCGAGGAGTGAATCCTCGATGAGCGTGCGCAGCGCGGGCAGAGCGTCGGCGGGGGGCGAGGCCAGCGCCGACGCGAGCTGCTCCTCCTGCGATGCGCGCGTCTGCGAGCGGTGGACCGCGAGGCCGGCTCCTGCCGCGACGACGAGGAGCAGGGTCAGCACCGCGATCTTGGTCCTCAGCGGTACCTTGCGCTGCATCTCCGCGACGAACACGGCCGTCCCGAGCACCGTCGACTGGAAGGTGTTGCGCACCCCCCCCTTCTTGGTCTTGGGCGTGAATCCGGGCGGCAGATCGGCTTGGTTCATGCGTCTCTCGTGGTTCGGATGCGGTGCGCTCGCGGGGTCACGGCGCTGGCTGGAGCCGAAGCGAGACGTGCTCTCGGCGCTCGCTGGTCACGCGGTGAAGATACTCCAGCGGCGTGAAGCCTGCGGCCGTCAGCTCGAGCCGGAGGTCTTCACCGCGCCTGAGATCTTCGAAGGTCATCGGCGTCGAGCCGACGTAACGACCGTCGCGCAGCACGATCGCGCCCGAGGGCTCGGAATCGAGCTCGAGCTCCGGTCGCGCCGGCTCGAGCGCGATGGACACGTTCGAGTCGTCCTCCACGGAGAGCGGCTCCTCGTGATCCTCGTAGCCCTCGAGCACGAGCCCGAGGCGATGCGTGCCGCGCTCGAGCGCGAGCTCGAAGGGCGTGGTCCGCCCGGTACCGAGCCCATCGATCTCGATGAAGGCCCCGGCCGGCGTCGAGAGGATCATGACGCGCGGGTCACGCAGCGCTTCGTACGCGCCGTATCCCAGCCCCGAGGCGAGGAGCACCGCGACGACGGCCATCGCCACACCGGCGCGTCCTGCCCCGGCGAAGGAGCGACGCGGCGCGCGTGGCGCGAGCGGAGGTACCGGCGTGAGCGCGAGACCGGCGCGCCGCCGCGCACGCCGGTCCTCGACCTCCTCCGGGCTCGAGACGCGGGTGGGCTGGGCGTCGAACTCCTCGCTCTGGACCGAGGAGATCTCCCGGATGAGCACTCCGGGGGCCGTCACGAGGCTGATCTCCCTG
>JBKDQC010000183.1:0-3687 GCA_046342295.1 Deltaproteobacteria bacterium
CCCGATGAGAGCCCTCCTCATGAATGCATCACGACCGTGAGAGGCTCCCGTTACTATCCGGGGTACAGTTCGTACGGACTACGGTCTCCGGAGCCCGAGCCGCCCGGCAACCTCGTGGCACCGCCGCCTCCGCCGCCGCCCGGGAACCTGGTCGCGCCCGGGCCGCCGCCCGAGCCGCCGCCTCCGCCGCCGCTCGGCAACCTGATGCCCCCTGAGCCTCCGCCCGAGCCTCCGGCTCCGCCTCCGCAGGACCCGCCCGCGGCGGCAGGTGCACCTCACATCCCCGACCCGGGCCCCCGGCGTGGCGAGCGCTATCCCGTGAGGAGCGAGCCCATCGAGGGCCTCGAAGACCTCGATGCCCAGTGAGCGCGTCGATCGGATGAGACCCAAGGAGCCGCAAGGCAGCCCCGCGCAGGGCCCGCAAGATCCTGGTCGCGACGCTCGGCCTCGCCTCGCTCTCGCTCGTCGGCGGCGGCGGGTTCATCAGCGGTAACCTCGTCGCGCCTCCTCCGGAGGACGCGGGCCCCGACACGAACGAGCAGCCGGATGCAGGCGTGCCCGACGATGCAGGCTCGCGGAAGTGAGATGAGCGCGCCCATCGTCCCTGACTCGCGCGGCGTCCTCTTCGAGCTCGAGATGCTCGGTGGAGGCTGGGAGCGGCGCTATCGCAAGCTGCGCCCGGAGGTGGAGGAGATGCCGTGGGGCACCCTCGGTCCGCGCGAGCACCCCGAGCACCTCGTCATCGCGGCGCGCAAGAGCTGGACGGGCGCCGCGTTCCAGGAGCACCGCACGGGCGCGGCATGCGCGGAGACGCTGCGATGCCTCATCGAGTGCCGCGCGCCCCTCGATCTGATCGCGGTCGCGAGCCGCTGCCCGCTCGACGAGATGGTGCACGTCGAGCACTGCGCGCGCATGGCGATGGAGCTGGGCGGCGGCACCGAGATCATTCACGACCCGGACGAGATGATCCTCAAGCCGCGCCCCGAGCTGCCGCCCCTGATGCGTGCGGCCGAGCTCGTCGTCTTCAACTCCTGCGTCGGCGAGGCGCTCTCCATTCCCATGCTGCACGGCACGTGGCAGGCGGCCGTGCACCCGCTGCCGCGCGCGAGCCTCGATCGCATCGTCAAGGAGGAGGCCGCGCACGGCATCTTCGGCTGGGCGTTCCTGGACTGGGCCGACGACAAGCTCTCCGATGCCGACCGCGAACACCTCGCTCGTGTTGCCGATCAGGCGATCGGCGCGATCCACGTCCTCTGGGCCGACATCGAGAAGCGACCGCGTGCAGCGAACAGCACCGTGCATGCGCTGGGCTGGGTGCAGACGGACGCGTACCTCGCGCTCGCTCGGCGCTCGATGCGCACCAAGGTCATCGAGCCACTGCTCGCGCGCGGAATCGTGGTGCGGGGCACCGAGGGTCGCCCCGCGCCGTGACCACACTCGGACGATCGTGGTGACGGAACCGCCGGGGTCGCGCACTCACGGTCATGACCTCCTTCGATCCGCGCCGTTCCCCCCGAACCCTCGGCCTCACCGCCGCCGCCCTCCTAGCTGTCTCGCCGGCCGCTGGCTGCATGACCGCGAGCCACGCCTCCACGGACCCCGACGCCTCGGTGGCTGCCGATGCGGCACCGTCGCCCGACGTCACCTCGCCCTCCGACGACGTCCTCGCGCTGGCGGACGCCGCCGTATCGGCGGACGCCATGAGCCCGCCGGACGCCCACGACCTTCCCGATGCGCCCCCGTTCATCGACGAGGATGCGCCCGACGCGTACCCGAGCTGGGTCCGTGGCTGAGCCTGCAGTGCACATCTCCCGGTCCTCTGCGCCCGGCGTGTTCGGGTTCGGGCGAGCGGGCCTCGACGTCGCGGCGCTCGGGATCCCGGGCGCGACGCCCCGTCGCGGCACGGCAGGGGTCAAGAGCGCGGCGGCGGCGGGCGCGCTGCGGGCGCTCGTGCTCGACGCGCGAGGACCGAGCGAGCTCGCGCGCGCTCTCGAGCTCCTGCGTGCTCTCTACGACGATCCCCAGGAGGCAGGGCGCGCGCTCTCTCCCGAACGCGTGCTCGCCGTGATCGCGACGGGCGACGTGGAGGGCGCCTTCTCGCTCGGTCGCTTCGGCATCGCCGCCGTCGTGCAGGAGTCGGAGATCGCGGAGCTCGCCCTGCTCGCCAGCCGTGTGTCCGAGCGCTCCGAGGCCCCGCTCGTGTCGACGCCCGCGCTGGGGTCGCCGCGCTCGACACGCCTGGGACCGGGCACGTCCGCGCCCACCGTCGTGATCGGACACCGGCACGCGCCCGAGACGCTGGCCCTGCTCGCGCGCTACCTCCGCGTCCTGCGCGCGCACGCGCTCGAGACCAGCGTGTTCGAAGACGTCGCCACGCTGATCGAGCGCATGCTCGAGGACGATCTCACGTGTCAGACGAGCCTCGCGGCGAAGGCCGGCGCGACGCACGCGGGTCAGTTCATCGGCTCCTTCGAGTTCTACCGGGAGCTGCGCCGCACGCGCTATGCGCGCATTCCCGAGCACCCGCGGCGCGAGGTGGCGATGGACGTCTTCATCGCGGTCGACGAGATCCTGCACGAGGTGCTGCACCTGCTCTTCCTCGCGAACCGGCTGCGCGCCGGGATCGCTGCAACGGCCACGCACTTCGCGGAGGAGCTGAGCCTCACATGGTGGCAGGCCGTCATCCACGCGCGCGTCTTTCCCGAGTGGCTGGCAGCGGATCGGACGATCCTCGAGATCAACGACGACTTCCTCCTCTCGGCGGAGAACGCCCAGACGCGCGGCTTCTGGACCGTGGGCACCGTCTTCGATCGCTACGCGGTCTATCCGTGGGTGCCGTACGTCATCGCGCACCTGCCCCAGCGCGCTAGCTACATCGGAGAGCGCCCCGATCTCGCGGCGTGGATCGGCTCGCTCGCGTCACGCCCCGAGGCGGCGTTTCTCGCGGATGGCCCGGGCGAGCGACTCACCGTGCCCGTGCCTTTCGTCGCGTATCCGGTCGCTCCCTCGGGGCTCGCGCTTCGGTAGCCGACCCGGAGCTCGAACCGGTCGTGCGTGTGAGAGCGATGGTTCGCGTTCTTCGTGCTTCGGCGGAACCGCGCGGCCACACGAGTCGCGCCTCGCCGCGTCGGTCGGATTGGACGGGAGACGCCATCGTCCCCATAACGCCGGTCCATGTCGCGACCTCGCCCTTCGGATCCGAAGTCCTCGGACCACCGGAGTGGGGCACGTTCAGGGCGAGGTCGCTCCCGAACCTCTGCACGGCGGTGATGTGGCCGGTGCGCGGGTCGGTGATGCCGAGCTCGCGGCCCTTGTCGCGATACCAGCCCTCGATCACTCGCGCGGCCACGCCGTGCACCGCGAGCGTCAGGTCGTGGTGGTAGGCCAAGGGCACGCGTAGCGCGAAGGGCAGCGACAGAACCCATTGCCTCACGCGCACGCGAGGCAGCACCGCGCTCACCCAGTGGCGCGCCATCTCCGTCATCCTGCGGCCCATGCAGCGCGGGCAAAAGCCGCGACCCTTGCACGAGAGGGCCACGAGGCGAACGCGTCCGCAGTGCTCGCAGAGAAACCGCACTGCACCGCGCGCGAGCACCCCGCACCTCAGGTAGTCGCGCAGCTCGTCCACCACGAAGCTCGGCATCGGCTCGCCCTCCTCAGCGCGGCGAGCGAGGAAGGTCTCGAGGT
>JBKDQC010000184.1:0-1280 GCA_046342295.1 Deltaproteobacteria bacterium
ATGCCGAGGCGCACCGCGTGCTCGATACCTCGCGCGCCTCGCCTGAAGAGATCGCGCACGCGATCGCCGCGTACTTGCCGCAGGACGAGCGCTCGCTGTGCGTGCGGCTCGGTCGGCGCAGCCACCGCGTCGTCGTTCTCCCTGGCGCGGCCCGCGGGCTCGGGCGGGAGCTCGAGGAGCTCGCGGGAGGCGCCCCGAGCCGCCTGATCGTCGTGACGGACGCGAACGTCCGCGCTCTCGCCGAGCGCTGGCTCGCCCCGGTCGCGCTCCCGGCCACGTGGGTGGTCCTCGAGCCGGGGGAGTCGAACAAGACGCTCGCCGCGGTCGAGCGCGTGTGGAACGCCGCGCTCGAGGCGCACGTCGATCGCCGCGCCGTGGTCGTCGCCGTGGGAGGCGGTGTGGTCGGTGACCTCGCGGGCTTCGCGGCCGCCACTCTGCTCCGGGGCGTGCGCTTCGTGCAGCTCCCGACGACCCTGCTCGCGATGGTCGACAGCTCGGTCGGGGGCAAGACCGGCATCGATCGCGCCCAGGGCAAGAACCTCGTCGGGGCGTTCCACCAGCCGAGCGTCGTGCTCTGTGATGTCGAGGCGCTGCGGTCCTTGCCCGCGCGCGAGCTTCGCGCCGCGGTCGCCGAGATCGTCAAGACCGCCTGGATCGAGGGTGAGGCGGACGTCGCGGCGCTCGAGGAGGACGCCGAGAAGCTCCTGGCTTCGAGCGACGAGGGCGACGCCGCGCGCGAGCGCGCCATCCTGCGCTCGCTCCGGACCAAGGCGCGGATCGTCGCCAGCGACGAGACCGAGCAGGGGCCCCGGCGCCTCCTCAACCTCGGTCACACGCTCGGTCACGTCGTCGAAGCCGCGTCGGGCTACCGGCTCGTGCACGGTGAGGCGGTCGCCATCGGCCTGCTCGCGGCGCTGCGGGTGAGCGCCGATCTCGGGCACGCGAGCGGGACGGACGTGCATCGGATGGCGCGCTTGCTGGAGCGCGCGGGCCTCGACACGGCCTGGCCGGCGCTCGAAGGCAGCGAGGTCGCGCGGTGGCTCGCCGCGGACAAGAAGACGGACGGTGAGGCGGTACGCTTCGTCGTCGCCGGCGCGCCTGGCCGGGTGCAGGCCTTGGTCGTGCCTCGGGGTGAGGTGCTACGCTCGGTGTCGTCCTTCCCCGTCTGATCCGTTTTTTTGTGGTCGGCGCGGGGCCCGAATACGCTGATGAAGCCCGCAATTCCGGGCATGGAGGCTTCATGGCTCGGTCAGTCCGACTTGTGTCTTCGGTCCGCGAAG
>JBKDQC010000185.1:0-4327 GCA_046342295.1 Deltaproteobacteria bacterium
GCCCAGGCACGGGCGCATCCTACACAGGTTCCCGCAAAGCGCGATCCCATGTGCCCGTTTTTTCCCCGGGCCGCTCCCGCTCCGTCCGTACCCCTACTCCGGATCCTCGATGCACCAGGAGCCATCCTCGCGGACGAGCACCACACGGAACCGGTCGCCGTAGGGCAGGACCGCTCGCTCGCCGCTCTCCTCAACGGGGCTCGTCTCGAGCGCCGCGCGCAGCGCCGCCACGAGGCGCTCGATCTCCTCACGGCCGGGGCCCTCCCACTGCGCGCGCAGATCGTCCTCGCGCAGGCGCTCGCGCTCGGCCTGCGGCAGCAGCGCGAGCACGACGTCGTAGCGGCGGTTCTCGAGCGCGCGCACGAAGGAGCGCACCGTGTCGCGTGGCGTTCCGCGCGCGTAGTAGTCGGCCACGTCCGTCACGACGCGCCAGACCCCGTCGACCCGCTCGATCACCACCTGTTCGCCGCCGGGCAGACGCGCGCGCGCCTCTTCTTCGATCGCGAGCGGCCGCTCGAGGGCGTCTGCGGTCGCGCGGGCCTCGTCCGGTTGCTCGCGCAGGATCCGCTCCAGCTCGACGAGCGGGACGCGCTCCCGAAAGCGTCGCGACATGAGCGCGTGGGCGGCCGGCGCATCGCCGCGGCGCAGGGCCTCCGCGAGCGCGTGCAGCGTCTCTCGAGGCCCTCGCGGAGCGCCGCCGCAGCCGGCCGACACGGCGGCCAGGGCGAGCACACCGAGCACGCGGAGGCGCCGCGCCGCGAGCCGCGCCATCAACGCGCGCCTCTCCGCCTCTGCGTCGTCGAGACGGGCTCTCCCGGCCGGAGGATCGTGAACTCGACGCGTCGGTTCAGGGAGCGACCCTGGGGCGTGTCGTTCGGCGCGACCGGATGCTGCGGCCCATAGCCCCGGTACTCCAACCGATCGCGCGCCACGCCGCGGCTCGCCAGGTACTCGACCACCGCGCGTGCTCGGCGGAAGGAGAGGTCGACGTTGTAAGTCTCGCCCCCGACGTTGTCGCTGTGCCCCTCGATCCGGATGCGCAGCCCGGGGTCGAGCGTCCCGATGACCTCGGCGACCTGATCGAGCAGTGGCATCGAGACCGGACGGATGATGTCGGTGTCGAACTCGAAGTAGATCGTCTCGCCGATCAGGATGCGCGTGTCGGAGACCGTCACGGGCACCGCGCGCGGGCCGGGCTCCGGACACCCGTCCTCGTCCTGGAATTGGTCGATGTCTTCGGGGTCCATCGGGCATCGATCGACGCCGTCGTGTACGCCGTCCTCGTCGTTGTCAGGCTCCGGGCAGCCGTCCTCGTCCTGGTGGGCGTCGGTGTCCTCGGAGGCGGTGGGGCACGTGTCGCTCGCGTCGGGCAGGCCGTCCGCGTCGTTGTCGCTCTCGGGGCAGCCGTCGCCGTCCTCGAACCCGTCGTCGTCCTCGGCGTCGTTCGGGCAACGATCCGCGACGTCTTCGATGCCATCGCCGTCGTTGTCGGGATCGAGGCAGAAGTCCCCGTCCTCGAAGCCGTCGTCGTCCTCGAGGCCGAGCGCGCAGCCGCCCGCGTCGATGCGGTAGCGGGCTGTGAGGAAGCCGCGGACCTGCGGGGCTCCGTAGCCGGCGATCACGCCCGTCCCGACCCCGACGTCGATGCTCAGGGCCTCGAGCGGCAGGATGCGCGCGCCCGCGTCCACCTCGAGCGGTGTCTCGCCGGCGTTGGGTGCCCGCGCCGCGGTGAGCGGCCCGCCGAGGCCGATGCGGTACTGACCTTCGAGGATCGCCTGCAGCTCGGGGAGGACGCTCCAGGTCACGCCGGCGGCGAGCTGGATCTCGTCGTCCTGGATGAACTCGCCGATCTGTCTCCGTTGCCGCAGGCGGTAGGCGAGCGTCCCCGAGATGCGCACCGGACCGACCACCCCCGACGCGACCAGCTCGGGCGCCGCCGTCCAGTAGCGGCTCGAAGCGAACCAGGGCAGCGAGCCGCACGTCTCGCCTGCGCACGGCGGAAGCCCCACCCCGATGCGCCCGGCGAGCGAGAAGTCGCCGCGAAGAAGCGGCACCTTCAAAGAGATCCGGAGGTCCGAGGCGCCGAGCTGGAACGAAGACGCTGCCCCACCGAGGAGGTCGGGGCGCGGCGCCGGCGATCGCTCGCTGCCTGGCTCGCTCGGGGCGGCGCTCGCCATCGCGAGCGGCAGCGCGAGGCCGAGCTCGAGCTGCTCGAAGAGCCCGATCGCGACCAGCAACTCCCCCTGCGCCATCGGTCCCACGACCGTGGTCGCGCCCGCCGCGGTGACCCGCTGGAAGACGTCGCTCGCGACGTTGGCGTGCATACCCACGGCGAGCGACAGATGGCGGAGCGGCTCGGCCCGCTCGATCGTGAATGTCGCCCCCTGCGCGGCTGGCGGCGTGAACAGCTGGAGGTCGAAAGCGCGGAGACGGAGCTCCTCGTCGAGCGGAGCTTGGGCATGCGCGGGCGCGGCTCCGAACAGCAGCGCGGCACCGAGCCACAGCGCAGCACCGAGCCACGGCGCAACACCGAGCCACGGCGCAGAAACGGTCCACGGCGCAGCACCGGAGACCCCCGCGCCGCGCCGGAGCGCGGACCGGGCGGCGGTTTGCTGCGCTGCTGCTGAGGAGGAGCGGCGCGCCGCCATCGAGTCCCGAATCACGTCGCGATGCTACCCCGCCTCTTCGTTCTTCGGGAAGTCCTCGATGAGGTTCACCTTTTTCCCACGAGCAAGTTTTGACATCCACGGAGCGACGCTGGTATCGGTTCGGTTCCCCTCTCGTGGAGGTATTCGTCATGGCGCTCATCGAGACCGAAGAAGCCGCACGGCGCCTCGCGCGCGCCATCGCGAGCGACCTCTCGCTCTACAACGAGGACAAGATCGTCAAGGGCGTCACGGAGGACAACCTCTTCGACGCGATCGCCGAGGAGATCGAGGAGGGTCGCGCGCTCTTCAAGAGCCGCGTCGCGCCGGATCTCTTCGCCAAAGGCCTCTACGATCGCGCGGTCATCGACATCCTCGTGCGCCCCAAGGGCCACGTGGCCTCGAAGATGTGGTGAGCGATCGGTGATCGAGGGCGCCTCGGTCGCGTTCGAGATCGCCCGCGAGCAAGACGGCGAGCGCCTCGACCGGGCGCTCACGGCGCTGTGGAGGGCGACTGCCGGCGCGGACGCTCCCTCGCGCGCCGCGCTCCAGCGCTGGATCCGGGAGGGGCGCGTGCGCATCGCGGGGCTCGCCGCCACGGACCCGAGCGCGAGCGTGCGCGCCGGCACGCGGGTCGACGTCACCCCTGCCCCCGGCCCCGCGAGCGACGCGGAGCCCGAGGACCTGCCTCTCGTGGTCCTCCACGCCGACGATGATCTCGTCTTCGTCGACAAGGCGGCCGGCATGGTGGTGCATCCGGCGCCGGGCCACGACCGGGGCACGCTGGTGAACGCCCTCCTTCACCGCTTCGGCGCCCTCGCGTCGGAGCCGAGCCCGCCGGTCGCGTCCGAAGCAGGCGAGGACGCGAGCGACGAGGAAGACACGCGGGCGGCTCTGCGCCGGCCGGGCATCGTGCACCGCCTCGACCGGTGGACGAGCGGCGTGATGGTGATCGCCCGCACCGACCGCGCGCGGGATGGGCTCATGGCGCAGCTCGCCGTGCACTCGGTCGACCGCGAGTACCTGGCCATCGTCGAGGGCCTGGCCCCGGAGCGCGCGCGCCACGAGACCTTGCACGGCCGGCACCCGACGGACCGGAAGCGTTTCAGCGGCCACGCGCGTCGCGGCAAGCGCGCGGTGACGAACGTGGAGCGCCTCGAGATCCTCGCGGGCGCCTCCCTCGTGCGTTGCCGGCTCGAGACCGGGCGAACACACCAGATCCGCGTGCATCTCTCCGAGGCGGGCTTGCCGCTCCTGGCGGACGCGCTCTACGGGCGCGTGGCCCGCGATCCGCGTGTGCGCGACGCCGCCGCGTCGCTCGGTCGGCAGGCCTTGCATGCCGCCGTCCTGGGCTTCGAGCACCCGCGCACCGGGCAGCGCATGCGCTTCGAGTCGCCGCTGCCGGACGACCTCGCCCGAGCGCTCGCGGCGCTCCGAGGGATCGCGCCTCGCCGCGCAGGACGCCGCTGAGCTGAGAGCACGTGGCACTCGGATGGATCGATGCGGGTGCCACGGGCTCGAATCGGCGGGAGGGAGGCTCTCGCAGATTCACTCGGCGAGAGGGAGGGGCTGCGGCCAGACCCTCCGGGAAGAAATGTCAGAGCATGAGTCAATCCAAGTGACTCATGCTCTGAGAGCACGTGGCACTCGGATGGATCGATACGGGTGCCACGGGCTCGAAT
>JBKDQC010000186.1:0-10027 GCA_046342295.1 Deltaproteobacteria bacterium
CTGCCGTCGAGGCAGCGCCCGCCGACGAGGAGAGCTGGAATCAGCTCGAGGACCTCGCGGCGGAGCTCCAACGCCCCGAGGAAGTCGGGGCCGCCTACCGCGGGGCGCTCGTGCCCGGTCTGGCCGCCGAGCTGGTCGAGAGGGTCGGGCAGCGCGCCCTGGGCTTCCACGAGGAGTGGTTCGGGGAGGCGTCGCCCCTCCTCGTCGACGTCCTCGAGCGAATCCTGGCGCTCGATCCCGCGCTTCCATGGGCGCTCCAGCGGATCACCGTCCTTCTCACGGTCAAGGAGGCCTGGACGGAGCTGCTCGCGCACTTCGATCGTGCGATCGCCGCGGCCGGCGACGACACGTACCGACGCACGGGGCTCCTCGAGGAGGCCGCGCAGCTTGCCAAGGACTTCGCGGGGCAGCCGGCCCGCGCGGTCGGTTACCTGGCGCAGTTGCTCGACCTCCGTCCCTCGGACGGCCAGCTGTTCAGCTCGCTCGAGCGTCTCCTCGAGCGCGAGGGGCGTCACGCGGAGCTGGTCGCGCTCTGGCGCCGCAAGGTCGACGACGTTGGAGTGCGCGCGCGCATCGCCGAGACCTACCTCGACAAGCTCGCCGATCCCGCGGCGGCTCTGGGCGAGGCGCGCCCGCTCGTCGAGCTCGGAGAACCGCGGGCTGCCTTGATCACAGAGCGCGTGCTCGCGCACCCCGTTGCCTCGCTCGAGGTACGTCGGGAGGCGCTCGCCGTGCTGCAGGACGTGTACGGCGCCGCGGGCCGCACGGAGGACGTGGAGCGCGTGCTCGCGCTCGCCATCGAACGAGAGTCGCGCGAGGGCGCGATCGGGCTGCACCGCGAGCTCGCGGAGCGGATGGCGGCGCGCGGCAACGTCGCCGGCGCCTTCGCCCACGTGGCGCGGCTCCTCGTCCTCGATCCGGGCGATTCGGCCGCCGCCGACCGTCTCGCCGAGCTGGCGCGAGGCTCGGGCGCCCATGCGGCGCACGCGGAGGCTCTCGAGGCGGCGTCCGAAGGCGCGGCCGGCTCGCGCCGCGTGGCGCTGCTCCTCGAGGCGGCCGACGTACGCGCGAGCGCTGGAGACGCGCGCGGCGGCGAGGCTGCGTACCGACGCGTGCTGGGGATGGGCGAGGCAGGGCAGTCCGTGCGGCTCGAGGTCGCGCGCAAGCTGAGCGCGCTGCTCTACCGGCCGGAACGCCGGGAGGACCGCCTCGCGGCGCTCGAGGCCCAGGCGAGCATCGAGCGGGACCCGAGCGAGCGGCGTCGCGTGCTGAGCCTCGTCGCGCAGCTCGCGACCGAGCTCGGGGCCTACGATCGCGCCCTCGGTGCGTGGGCCGAGCGTCTCGCGAGCGACGCCTCCGACGTCGACGCGCTCGACGCGCGCATCGCGATCTTCCGCCAGCTGGAGCGTTGGGAAGAGCTCGTCGAGGCGCTCCGGGCGCGCCTGTCCCGTACGGCGAGCGCGGCGGTGCGCCGCGGCCTGCTGCTCGACGTCGCGGAGCGGATCGAGCGCGGCATCGGTGACGTCGGCGCGGCGATCGAGGCGTACGTCGCGGCGGCCGATGAGCTCGGAGAGGAGCCCGGCGTCGTCGACGCGCTGTCCCGCTTGTACACGGCGGCGGGGCAGGGCGCGGCGCTCGAGGCGCTCCTCGACCGCGCTTCGCGGCGGGAGGCGGGCCGCGCGGTCGAGACGCTCGTTCGCCTGGCGGACGCCAAGCGCACCAACGGGGGCTCGGCCCGCGAGGCGGCGCGCGAGCTGCTCCGGGCGCTGCGGCTCGACCCCTCCAACTTGCCCGCGCGCGCCGGGCTCACCGCGCTGCTCGAGGACGAGGCCATGCGTGGGCTGGTGGCCGAAGGCCTCGCCGACGCGGCGCTCGTCACGCGGGACCACGCCGCGCTGCTCCAGCTCCTTCCGGCTCGTCTCGCGTCGGCGGAGAGCGCGCGCGCCAGGATCAAGCTCCTCCGGGAGGCCGCGGAGCTCCACGAGACGGAGCTGTCGAATCCCTCGGGCGCCTTCGACGCGATCGCCGAGGCGCTCGCGCGGGCTCCCGCCGAAGAGAGCCTGGAGCGAGAGCTCCTTCGGCTCGGCGACGCGACGGCGCGCGCCGCGGAGGCCGGCGTGGCGCTCTCTCGGGCGGCCGCCGCGGTGGAGGAGCCCGGTCGCTCGGCGGAGCTGTTCCGTACGGCCTCGCGGGTGCGGGCCGGCGCCGGAGATCTCGCGGGCGCGCTCGCGGATGCCCGCGCCGCGGTGCGCCTCGTGCCGCGTGACCGAGACACGGTCTTGTCGATGATCGACCTCGCGGGCCGCGTCCCCGGCGGCGACGCCTCCGCGGTCGCCGAGGGCTGGGTCTCGCAGGCCTTCGCCAGGAGGGCGATCGACCCGGGCGTCACCGAGGCTCTCGAGGGTTGCGGCGACACGGTCGGCTGGGACGCCCTCACGGGCGCGCTCGAGGCCGCGACCGCGGCGGCGGTGGGCAAGGCCGTCGGCGCTGCGGGCGCCCCTCACCTCCGCAGCATCGGGCTGGCCGAGCTCGGCCGCGACCTCGAGAACCGCATCGCCGTGTTCCATCGAGACCGGCGCGGGGACGAGGCCGGCTCGATGGCCGCGCTCTCTCGAGCGCTCGAGCATGACGCAGGGCACGCGGACACGCTGCGCGAGCTCGCCCGCTTGCAGTGGCGGAGCCCGGGCCGGCCGCTCGTCGACACGCTCCTCGCGTTGTCCGAGCGCCTCGGGGGCGACCTCGACGCCCTCCACGGCGCTGCGCGGCTCGCGGTCGACCCGGTCGGCGACCTCGTCCTCGCGCGCGAGGTGCTCGAGCGCCTCTTCCGCGAGGCGACCCGCCTGTGGCGCCGCGGCGAGCGTGCGCGTGGAGAGCACCCCGCGGAGGCCACGGCGCTGAGCGCCCACGCTCGCATCGTCGAGCTCGAGACGAGCTCTTCTCGCTTCGAGCGAGCGATCGAGTGGCTCGTCGAGGGCTCTCGCTTGCCGATCCCGCCGGGCGAGGCGAGGGCGATGCTGCGGCGCGCGGCCGACCTCGCGCGCGAGACGCTCGAGGACGAGACGCGCGCGCTGCGCCTCTACCAGCAGGTGATCGACGACTCGCTCGAGGACTCCGACGCGGTCGACCGGGTCGCGCGGATCTACGAGGCACGAGGGCGCGTCCCCGAGCTCCTCGCGCTGAGGCGGCGGGAGCTCGATCTACCGCTCTCGGCGGAGCGGCGGCTCGCGGTGCGGCTCGAGGTCGCGCGCTTGCGGTGCGCCCTCGAGGACAAGGGCGGACGGCTCGAGGCGCTGCGCGCGAACCTCTCGGAGCAGCCCGGTCACGAGGCCTCGCTCGACGAGCTCTCGGCAGTCCTTGAGTCCAAGGGGAGGCATGCCGAGCTGTACGAGCTTCTCTCCTCCCAGGCCAAGCGTCTCGAGGAGAACGAGCCGGCTCGCGCCGCGCGCCTCTGGGGTTTCGCAGCGAGAGTCTCCGAGGAGCGGCTCGGCGACCAGGAGCGCGCGATCGCGGCCCACCGACGCGTCGTGGCCCTCGCGCCGAGCGCCGGCGCGTACGAAGCGCTCGCGCGCCTCTCGTTGGCGCGCGGCGACGCGGGTCCAGCCGCCGAGTGGCTCGATCGCCTGCTCGAGACGACGACTGGCAGCGCCCGCATCGCGCTTCACCTCAGGCTCGCCGAGGCCCGCCTGGCCGCCGGGCGCAACGACCGCGCGACGATCGCGCTCGAGCGAGCGCTCCTCGAGGCGCCCGAGGCCGTCGAGGTGCGCGAGAAGCTCGCGGCCCTCTACCGCGATCAGAAGTCTTTCGAGGCTCTGGCCAGGCTCCTCACCGATGGGGCGATGCGCGCGGGGGCGGCCGACCCCGAGCGGACCCTCGCGTATGCCAAGGAAGCGGCGCGGCTCTACCGCGACCAGGTCGGGCACGTCGAGCGGGCGATCCCCGTGCTCGAGCACGCGGCGACGGTCGGCTCGCTCGATCAGGACAGCCGGTCGTGTCTCGCGGACGCCTACCGCGCGGCCGGACGCCTCGCGGACGCCCGCCGAATCCTCGAGGGCGTCGTCGCGGACTTCGGTCGGCGGCGCTCCCCCGAGCGCGCGCTCGTACACTTCCAGCTCGCGCTGGTCGCCCGAGACGCCAACGAACTGAAGGAGGCGCTCGATCAGCTCGACAAGGCCTCCAGCATGGACATGGGCCACCCCGGGATCCTTCGCATGCAGGGAGAGCTCGCGCGGGAAGCGGGGCAGCTCGACCGCTCGGAGCGAGCCTTCCGCGCGCTGCTCCTCGTGGTGCGTCGTCAGCCTGCGGACGCCGAGGGGCTCGAGGTCGGCGCGAGCGAGGTGCTCTACGAGCTGTCCCGGCTCGCGCGGGATCGCGGTCACGCCTCGCAGGCCGACGAGCTGCTCGAGAGCGCGCGCGAGCTCGCCAAGCAGCACCTCGCAGAGGCCGCACGTTTCACGCGGGTGCTGCTGCTGCGTGGCGACGTCGCCCTCGCCGACGAAGTGATCTCCGCGCGCCTCGTGCAGGAGAAGGAGGGACCCGGGCGCGCGCGTGTCCTCTTCGACCGGGCCACCTTGCTCGACACGGCGAGACGCGATCCCGAGGCGGCCCTCGAGGCGCGCCTCACGGCGCTCGAGACCTTGCCCGACTCGCCGCAGGAGCTCGACGCCACCCGCGAGCTGGCCAAACGCGCGGGCCAGACCGCGCGCTTCGCGAACGCCCTCGAGCAGATCGCGGACAAGCTTCGCCGCACGGAAGATGCGCTGCTCGCCTCCGATCTCCTCCTCCGCGCGGGGCTCGCGATGGAGGAGGACATCGACGCGACACCGAGCCGCCCGCCCGCCCGTGAGGATGAGGATGGCCCGCGCTCGCAGGTCCTCGACTCGCTCTCGCTCGCGCGCGCCGCCGAGCTCTACCAGCGTGTCGAGGCGCTCGGAGCGCGCAGCGTCGATGCGTGGCGGGCGATCGGTCGGGTCGCGCGCAAACGCGGAGACCGCGTCGAGGAGATCCGGGTGCTTCGTCGCCTCGTGGCCGCCGGCGCCGACACGCAGGGGCTCGATGGAGAACGCGATCTCGACGAGAGCCAGCGCACGGATGCGCTCTACCGCATCGCCGAGGTGGAGCTGCGCACCGAGGAGACGCTCGAGTCCGGCCTGGACACGCTGCGCGACGCGGTGCGACGCGACTCGGACCACGCGCGCGCCGCGCACATCGCGGCGCGGGCCGCGCGGACCTCGGGAGACCACGCGGGCCTCGTGCTCTTCTGGGAGCGAGCCGCGCGAGAGGCGGGCGACTCGGCGCTGTTGCTCGCCTTCCTCCAGCACCGAATCCTCGGGAGGGGCGGTGTCGCGGGCAGCGCGAGCCTCGAGGAGGTGCAGGAGGCCGTGACGATCGCGACCGCGCTCGGTGAGGACGACGTGATCGAGCCCTTGCTCCTCCGGGGCGCCGAGCTCGCCGAGAGCGCGCTCGGAGGCCTCGCAGGCGCGCTGTGGATCCCCACGACGCTCGCAGAGCGCCGGAGCGCTGCGGGAGACGTGCGGGGCGCGATCGCGTGGACCCAGAAGGCCGCCGAGGCGGCTGACGCGGCCGGCGACCCGGACCGGGCGCTCGAGCTGCTTCGCGAGGTCGCGCAGCTCGCCCGAGGGACCGACTTGCGCGTCGCCGCGTCCGCCTACGCCAAGCTCCTCGAGAGGACACCGAGCGACCGCGGCGCGTGGGCGCCGCTCGCGGAGGTCTTCGCTGCGCTCCGCGACCGCGAAGGCTACGAGGCGGCCGTGCGCGTCGCGCTCGACGGACTCTCGGACCGCGTCGAGCGCAACGACCTTCGCATCGCCTTGGCGGACCAGCTGATCGGCGCCCACGGCGCCGAAGAGGATGGCGTCGCCGTGCTCAAGGAAGCCCTCGAAGAGGACCCGGACAGCCAGGCGGCCTCCGAGCGGCTGCTCGACATCTTCCAGAGAAGCGGCGAGCGGGAGCAGCTCGCGGAGCTGCTCGAGCGCCAGCTCGACCGCGCGCGCGACCGCAGCGACGTCCAGGCGATCACGGCGCTCAGCCTGCGTCGGGGCGGCCTGCTCGAGCCGACCCGACGCGAGGACGCGATGGACGTCTACCGCTCGGCTCTCGACTGGGCGCCCGAGGACCCGCGCGTGCTCGCTGCGCTCTTCCGCCTCTACGGGCCGGAGGACGACGCCCTCGATCGCGCTGCCCTCGGCGAGCGCCTCCTCGCCGTGTCGGCGGGCCCCGAGGCGGCGTCGCTCGCCGCGCAGCTCGCCGACGCGTACCAGGCCGCCGAGGACGACGACGCGGTGGGTCGCGTGCTCGAGCTCGGCTTCCGGCGTGCACCTGCCGACGCCTCGCTTCTGGCGCGCCTGACCGCGTGGCTCTCGGCCCGCGGTGATCGGCACACCCTCGCGGAGATCGTGGCCTTCGACGCCGCCCACCGCGCGAGCGCCGAGGAGCGCAAGGCCCGCTTCCGCGAGGCCGCGGCGCTCTTCCACGAGGTGGATCGGTCGGAGCGTGCGGCGGAGGTCCTGGGCGAAGCCGTCGCGGCGAGCCCGGGCGATCTCGGCCTCTTCACCGAGTACGCGGCGGCGCTCGAGGCTTCGGGGCGCGCGGAGGATGGCATGGCTCTCGCGTCGCGCAGCCTCGAGGCAGGCAGCGGCGAGCGCGGCGCGCTCCTCGCGTTGCGCGCGCGACTCGCGCTGGCCGCGGGACAGACCCGCGCGGCCGTCGAGGACCTCGAAGAGGCGTTCCAGCTCGCGCCGCGTGAGCATCTCGGCGCGCTCATCACAGCGCTCGAGGCGCACCGCGACGTGCTCGAGGGCTCGGGCGACCTCGAAGCAGAGCGCCGCACGACGCGACGGCTCGTCGCCGTTCTGACGAGCGCGGGAAACACCGCGCGCGCGAGAGACGTGCTCGCGCACTGGACATCGCGCGACGGCGACGACGTTGTGGCGCTGCGAGCGTTGCGCGACCTCGACGTGAACGCCGAGCGGCACGTGGCGGCGCTCTGGGCGGCCGCGCGCCTGGCCGAGCTCGAGACCGAGGACGCGCAGATCGATGCGGCCCTGCGTCTCGACGAGATCGCGCAGAAGGCGGGCGACCCGGGCGCGGCGCGCGCGGGCCTCGAGCGCGCTTACGCCGACCAACCCACGCAGAAGGCGCTTCGAGACGCGCTCCGCGCGCTCTACGAGAAGACCGAGAGCTGGGCGGAGCTCGTGGAGCTCCTGCTCGCGGACGCGCGCGTCGAGACCGGCGACGCCCGCTTCGAGATCCTCAAGCGGGTCGGCGAGACCCTCGTGCACCGCGTCGGTGACTGCACGAGCGCGGTCGAGCCGGTCCGCGAGGCGCTCGCGCTTCGCCCGGACGACGGCGACACGATCGTCCTCCTCGCGGACGCCTACATGGGCTCGGACGCGCTCGCCGAGGCCGTCGAGCTCCTCAACGACGCCATCAACCAGAAGGGACGCAAGCGCAGCCCGGCCCTCGCGGGGATGCAGCTCCGCATGGCGCGCATCGCGGGGCTCTCGGACGACGCCGCCACGCAGATGGAGTGGCTCAAGGTCGCCCTCGACACCGACAAGGGCAGCGGCGTCATCGCGGCCGAGCTCGCCGAGCTGGCCATTGCCATGGGCGACGACACGACGGCGATGAACGCGCTCAAGGTCGTCGCACTGCAGAAGACGCCGGGTCCCATGAGCAAGGCCGTGGCGTTCCTCCGGCAGGCCCAAATTGCGGCCCGGCAGGGCGATTCCCAGAAGGCGGTGCTCTGGGCGCGCCGCGCGCGCATCGAAGACTCCGAGCTCGCGGAGGCCGAGATCTTCCTCCAGAGCCTCGGCGAGGGTTGAGCCGTGGCGGGCGCCGCGGTCTGACCCTCCTCGGTAAGACCGCGCGCTTCGCGCAGCGCACACTCGCCGCGCGACGCCTCGGGCTCGGCTGGTATAACGCGGGCCGTGAAGATCCACGCGATGAGCGCGCTCGAGCTCAAACGGGCGCTCCGTGAGAAGTCGCTGACGTCGGTGGACATCGTCGAGGCGCTCTTGGCCCGGCGTCGGGCCGTCGACGGAAAGCTCCATGCCTTCGTCGTCGACCTCTCGCCGAGCGCGAGGGAGGCCGCGGCGCGCTGCGACGCGGAGCGCCGCGCGGCCGAGAGAGCGGGCACGCTCGGAGCGCTGCCGCCGCTCCACGGGCTGCCGATCACGGTGAAGGAGAACGTCGAGATCGCCGGCACGGCCTCGACGCTCGGCGTCGAGAAGCGCAGGGATGCGGTCGCCACGACCGACGCGGTCACCGTGGAGCTGGCCCGGCGCGCGGGCGCCTTCGTGCTCGGCAAGACCAACGTGCCCCAGACGCTCCTCTCCATGGAGTCGACGAATTTCCTCTTCGGCACGACGAACAACCCCTGGGCCCTCGACCGCACGCCGGGCGGCTCGAGCGGCGGCGAGGCGGCGGCGATCGCTTCGGGCGCCAGCGTGCTGGGCATCGGCACGGACATCGGGGGATCGTTGCGGATCCCCGCGGCGTACACAGGCCTCGCCACGATCAAGCCGTCGCTTCACCGCTGGTCCAACCGCGGTTCGGTCGGGCTCCTGCTCGGTCAGGAGATCGTCCGGTCCCAGATCGGTCCGATCGCGCGTGACGCGGCGGACGTCGCGTTGTTTCTGCGCGCGCTCGACACGCCCTTGCACGCTCGGCGCGATCCGGAGGTGCCGCCGATGCCCATCGGCGATCCCGCGGCCGTGTCGTTGGCGGGCCTGCGCGTGGGTGTCTACGAGGACGACGGTTTCTTCACGCCGTGCGCGTCCTCCAAGCGTGCCGGTCACCAAGCCGCGCAGGCGCTCGAGCGCGCCGGCGCGATCCTCGTCCCGTTCGCGCCGCCGCGCTCGGACGAGCACTACCTCGTGCTCGCGTGCGCGGTGACGGCCGACGGGCTCGCGACGCTCGACGCATGGATCGGCGAAGATCGGGTCATCGCGCCCGTCGCGCTGAACCGCAGGCTCGCGCGCACGCCTCCCCGCGTGCGGCGCGCGCGCTCCAAGGCCCTCGGTCTCGTCGGGGAGCGACGCATCGCCAAGACGCTCGCTGCGGTGGGCGAGCGGGACGTCGCCTCCTACTGGCGGCTGGCGCACGAGCGCACCTCGATGCAGCGGGGCGAGCTCGATCGGTGGAACGAGCTCGCGCTCGACTGCGTGCTCTGCCCGGCCACGGCGACGCCTGCGGCACCGCACGGGAGCACGGCGGACTTCACGCCCGCGGCCGCCTACACCACGCGCTACAACGTCCTGAACCTGCCGGCCGGCGTCGTCAGCGTCACGACCGTGCGGCCGAACGAGACGGAACGTCCCGAGCGGAGCGACCGCCTCGACAAACGGGCGGTCACCATCCAGCGCGGCTCGGCGGGCCTTCCCATCGGCGTGCAGATCGTCGGACGTCCGTACCGCGAAGACGTCGTCCTCGCGGTGATGCTGCACGTCGAGCGCGAGGCCCGCGCGAGCGGCGAGGCGCCCCGCGTGCCTGTCGATCCATGAGCGCGAGCCACCCGCGAGCACGGTCGATCACGGGCACGAGCGAGCAGCGCCCACCGTCGAGCCGGGGGCGCAGCGCTCGCAGGCGCGCGGGCTCGGCCGACGTCAGAGCCGGACGATGATGTCTCTCCAGGCGAGCATCGCGCCGTCGTCCATCCGCCGGTGCTCCACGAGCGCCGCGGTCCCGACGCTCCGGTAGATCGAGTCGGCGGCGTTGCTCGTGTCGGGGGGCGGGAAGAGCGTGTAGTCCGGGTGCGTCGCGAAGACCTCGTCGAGCAGCGGCTGCGGGAAGAAGAGTTGAGAGACGATGCTCGCCGCGGGGCTCACCGCGGGGAACACCTGGAAGTGGATGTGAATCGCGCGGCCCCGGTAGGCGCCGGGCAGGCAGGTGTCGAACGTGACGATGCCGCGCTCGTTCGAGGTCTGCGTGCCGCGGAAGTAGAGGCGCGCGCGCGCGTCCGGGTCTTCGCCGGTGCAGAAGTCGAGCGGTCCGCCCGAGTACACGCCCA
>JBKDQC010000187.1:0-3129 GCA_046342295.1 Deltaproteobacteria bacterium
CGTCGACGTTCTCCCCGTCGGTGAGCTCGCCGTCGATCACCACGACGCCGACGTGCGCGGCCTCCGCGAAGTGTCGATCGACCTCGCCCGGAGGCGAGCCCTCGCGCGCGACGTCCCCGCCGAAGACGTCGCGGAGCACGGGCCCGAGCTCGTCGCGCGTCGTGACCTCGTCGACGAGCCCCGCCTCCACGGCCTCGTCGGCGAGGTAGGGACCGCGGTCGAGGATCCGCTGCATGGACTCGAACGCGAGGTCCCGGTCGCGGGGGAGGTCCTCGCGCCGGCGGACCGACAGGCCCGCGAGGATCTCGGTCCGCTCCTCGCGCGCCCCCTCGCCCATCGCGTCGTCCTGGTAGTCCTCGATCGCGCTCTTGAAGCGGCCGATGCGCACGAAGTCCGCGCGCACGCCGAGGTTCCGGAGCAGCGTGCCGTAGTGCTGGATCTCGAGGCTCGGCCCGTAGAGCCGGACCCCACCGGCCGGGTCGATCACGACCCGGCGCGCGCCCGCGCATGCGTAGAGCTCGCTGCCGCTCGCGTCCCCGAGCGAGCAGACCACCGGCTTGTCCGCCGCCTCGAGGCGATCGACGAGCTGCCGCAGCTCTTGTGCGTGGGCGAGGCCGAAGCCGCCGCCCTGCATGCGGAGGAGCACTCCGCGCACGCGCGGATCGTGGAGCGCGCGCTCGAGGCGACGCTGCACGGAGAGGAACGAGCGCGCCCCGGTCCCCTCGAGCACCACCTCCGCGACCACGTCACCGGTCGGGATGCCGCGGCGCCGGTCCTCCTCGACGCGCGCGGTCGCGTACCAACCCACCGACCCATCGAAGCCATCGCCGGCGATCACGCCGCCGCCGACGCCGTACTGCCCCCAGTCGACCGCGAGCCCGACGGTGCCGCGCAGCTCGGGGCGCGCGCCGCCGACGTCCTGCACTTCGAGGGCACCGAGCAGCCGGCCGACGTAGGGCACCTCGACCTCGGCGGCCGCGCGCGCGCCGATCCGGCCCGTGTCGTCGAGCACACCGGCCGCGTCGAGGGTCAGCGCCCGCGTCTCGTCGGGGCGCACCGCGAGCCCGAGCACGAACGAGCGCGGCACGCGCCCAGCCGCCGCCGGCTCCACCGCCGCCTGGTGCGCGGGCCCCGTCACGTCGCGCGCTGTGAGCGTGATCGCCACCTCCGGCACGGGGCGGAACGTCGCGCCGAGGTCGAGCGTGAAGAGGCCGAGCAACGGCGAGGAGCCGAAGAGCACACGCGCCGTCGCGCCGACACCGAGAGACTCGAGCACGCGGTACGCCACGCCGAGCGAGACCATCGTGCGCTCGAAGCCGAGCCGCTCCTCGGGCGCGACACGCACCGCCGGGCGGACACTGTCGACCGAGAGGCCCGCCGAGATCCCGAAGAGGAGCGGCATCGCCGCGTAGAGGCCGTCGCCGCGCTCGCCGAGGCGCTGTCGGTCGTCGGCGTCGGCGTGCACGTAGTGCACGCCCCATCCCGACAGGAACGCGAGCGAGGCCGGGCTCACCGCCATCGCGAGCGCGTCGTCGGGCGCGCTGAGCGAGACCGGGGGGATCGCGACGGGGCTCGTGTCGCGCCTGAGCTGCGCGTCGGCCGCCGGCGGGATCGCGAACAGGACGAACACGAGGGAGGAGGCGAGCGAGAGGAGGCGTGCGCGCACGGAGAGAACCTACACAGGATCGCGGCCACTGGGGATCCTCCACGTCGACGGGTCTGCGCCTCGGCCCGAACAGAAACGACGAATCCGTTCGGCCGGGCGGGCGTTATGCTCGCGCTCCGTGGCCGAGGACGCCGACAAGACGCTCGCCGATCGCGGCCCGCCGGCGCTGGAAAGCCAGGCACCCGGTCGATCCGGCCCGCCGATGTTGTCCGCGTCGCGTTCCCGTCCGGGCGCCCCGGCCGAGACCACGACGCTCGTGCTCCGCAGCGATGAGGCGGCACGCGCGAATGTCTTCGCGAGGGCCGTCTTCGTGCTCTGCGCCGTCGGCCTTGCAATTCAGCCTCTTTCGGAGCGGAGCTCCATCCTCCAGCCCGCGATGGTGACCGCCCATGTCTGGCTCGGTCTCGTGTCGGCCTGGGTCTGGCGGCGCACCACGAGGCCCGGCGGATACACGCCTGTGGTGTTCCGCGTGTTCAGCGTGAGCGCGGTGTTCGCGAGCGCCGTCTTCGTGACGTACTTCGGGGTGTTCTCGCCCGCTTCGAGCGCCGTCGTGCTCGGCCTCGCCTTCTTCGCGCGGGCGGAGGACGACGTGGTCGCGACGAGCCTCGCCGCGGTGCTCGCCACCTTTCACCTGGCCGTCGCCGTCGGCGTGACCGTCGGCGTGATCGCCGACCCTGGGCTCTTCGTGCCCGCGACGACGGGCACCACCGAGCGCCTCGGGATGGCGCTGATGGTCTACCTGCTCTACCTCGCCGCGATCGCACAGGGCCGCTTCGGCCGACGCTCGATCCTCGAGGCGATCGAGCGCTCCCACGAGGCCGCGCGCCTCGCGCGTGACCGCCAGGCGGAGCTCGAAGAAGTGCGCGAGAACCTCGATGTCGCGCTCCGCGCCGCGGGGCTCTCTGGCGCGAGATCAGGCGTGACCTGCGGGCGCTTCGCGCTCGAGGCGCTGGTGGGTCGTGGCGCGATGGGCGAGGTCTACTCCGCGACCGAGCTCGACGGCGAACGGCGCGCGGCCGTGAAGCTCCTCCACGGGCGCGCGCTCGAGAGCCCCGAGTCGGCGCGCCGCTTCCTCCGCGAAGCCGAGATCACGAGCGGGTTGTCGAGCCCCAACCTGGTCGAGGTCCTCGAGGTCGGCGAGACCGCCGACGGTGTGCCGTTCCTCGCGATGGAGCTGCTCGAGGGCGAGGACCTCGGTGCGCTGCTCCGCAGGCGAATCAAGCTCCCTCTCGACGAGGCCCTGTCGATGGTCGAGGACGTCGCGCGCGGCCTCGACGTCGCACACCGCGCCGGCGTCGTCCACCGAGACCTCCAGCCGTCGAACCTCTTCGCGGCCCGAAGCGGCGACGGACGGATCACCAGGAAGATCCTCGACTTCGGCGTCTCTCGCTTGCGTGGCTCGCGAGGGACCCTCACGGAGGGGAACATCGTGGGAACGCCAGGCTACATGTCGCCCGAGCAAG